>PMZX01000317.1:0-3924 GCA_003170035.1 Myxococcales bacterium
CCTCGTGGTCGAGCGAGAACTGTGAGCGCGGGTGTCGGCTATTCCAGTTTGTCAACCGAGTCACGTATCCTGTGTTGACTGCCGGACGAAACTCCTGGGTCGTGCTGCTTGCCTGTCCCGCGCGGGATCGCGCTTTCATGGGGACGCGCCGAGTGGGACAATTGCCTGCCTGAGATGAACACCTCCGCGCACAAGGGTTTGCTGCTCGCGTACGGCCTCAGCGTGTTCCTGGGCTGCACCAGCAGTGCTGGGAAAGCGGGTAGTACCTCGTCTTCGCAGGTGCAGGGCGGAAATACCTCTACGGGCGGCAGTCCGACCACGGCTTCTTCCAGGTCTCCGACTCCCGGAGGCGCCAGCGGCGGCAGTGCGGCCGGCGGCAGCGGCGGGGGAGCAGCCAGCGCCAGCGCGACTAACGGCGGCGCGACTGGCGGCAGCGCGACTGGCGGTAGCGCAATCGGCGGCACGACGTTCGTGACAGTCGCGACAGGCGGCGGTGGCGCTGGTGGATCGGGCAGTGGCGGAATCGCCACGGGAGGTTCCAGCGCCGTTGGCGGGGCGGGCGCCACGTCCGTGAGCGGTGGCAGCAGGGCCGGAGGCACAGTCACCGGCGGGATCTCCACCGGCGCGATCTCCACCGGCGGGATCTCCACCGGCGGGATTCCCACGGGCGGAACTTCCACGGGCGGGATTTCCACGGTCACGGGAGGTTCCAGCACCGGCGGTGGAGCAGGCGTCGGCAGCATGGCAGGAAGCTCCGGCGGCACGGCGATCGGTGGCAGAGGCGGTAGCACGGCAGGAACTTCCGGAGGGAGCACTGCGAGCGGAGGCCAGACGACCGGGGGCATGGCGACCGGCGGCCAAGCGACTGGCGGCAGCCCCACCGGCGGCGCGACCGCGAGCATCAGCAAAGACAGTGAAGTCCTGCTGACAAATGCGGGCCTGACCGTCGTGTCTTACGGCGGCTATCTCAATGGGGAGTCTTTCCAGCAGGACGGAATTGTCAGCTACCAGGGCTATCAGTACGCCGCTTTCTGGAACGCCAGCCGTCATGTGGTCATGGCGAGACGCGCGCTGCCCAGTGGGGCCTGGTCAACATTCGAATTCACGGACTACAGCCTGAGCGCCGATGACGCTCACAACACCATCTCACTCGGCATCTGTCCTGGCGATGGCACNNGCTGGCGACCAATCCCAGCACGGCAACCTGGGCCGCAGCCAGTTTCTCGGCCGTCACCAGCAGCCTGGTGGGCAGCACCACCGTGGCCCTGGTGACCTACCCGCGATTCGTGACCGAGCCCGACGGCAACAAGCTGCTGTTCGAGGCCCGTATCGGCACCAGCGGCAGTGGCGATGAGTATCTGTGGGAATACGACGCTGCCACCCATGTCTGGATTTCCTTGGGCATGTATGTCTACGGGACGGTGGATAGCATCAATGCGTATCCGCATGGACTGACCTACACCAGCGGCGGCTCCCGCCTGCACATGTCCTGGTGCTGGAGAGAAACTCCTGACGCCTCCACCAATCATGACCTGCTCTACATCTACAGTGACGACCATGGGCGGACCTGGAAGAACAGCAGCGGGACCACGGTTGCCGCCACGGGGTCGTCCTACGTGACCAAGAACTCAGCGGGCATCAAGGTCTGGACCATCAATCAGAATCGCGGACTCATCAACCAGGAACACATGGCCGTCGACGCCACTGGCAGGGTCCACGTGCTCCTGTCTCACATGCCCGATGCGCAGGCTGACGACGCCACTTTCGACAGCGCAAGGACCAAGAGCCAGTTCTTCGACTACTGGCGAAACAGCAGTGGAACCTGGTCCCGGACCGCCATGGGCTTGCCCGTGGTGGCGAATTTTCGGGGCAAGCTGGCCATTTCCTCCAGCAACAACGTCTACGCGGTCTTGCCTGACCTGCGCATTGCAGCCGCATCGGCCGCTTCCGGCTTTGCCAGTTGGACTGTCCTTGCCAATGCCGATTCAGGGAGGTTCTTTTCGGATCCGCTCATCGACACGGCCCGGCTGGTATCGGAAGACAAGCTCACGGTCTTCTACCCGCAGAAGAGCTCGCCCAATATCACCGTGCTCGACTACACCGTGAAATAGGCCTACCCGCTCTACGACGCGGTACTATAATCCCGCGCCATGGCTGATGCACCCAAGAGTAAGGAAGACTCACCTGGTGCTGTGGACAGCAAGCCCAAGGGCCCAGGGATGGAGTGGAACGGCAAGATGATCACCGATCCTGCGGAGTTGCCGCCCGAACTACGGCCGCTGCTCGAGGACGCGAACCACAATGGCATTCCCGATCTATACGAGCAGGGCGTGCGGCCGATCATCATCAACGGCAAGCTGTACCGCTCGGTCGAGGAAGTTCCCGAGCCCTTCCGGGCGGAAGTGGAGAAGGCGCTCGCCGCGCGCCAGGGGGTGGTTGCCCCAGCGCCCTCGGTCGAGATCAGCCGGAGTTTCACCATCAACGGCCAGAGCTATGCCAGCCTCGATGAGGTTCCCGCCGAGGAACGGGAGATCATCCGTCAGGCGATGGCCAAGATGATCGGTGAGAAGCCGAACCCGCCACGACTAGGGCGCGCTCCGTCGAGTCGCGAGGGTAGTCGGCCGGTCCAGGGTTCCCCTGATCGCGTAGGCGAAGGCGGGCTTAGCCCACCGGAGCCAGAGCGCGGGAGGGTATTGGAACCCTCTCAGGGTTCCAATAATAACGATATGGAGTTTCCCTGGGCTGTCTCTGAGAGCCGGACGGTCAGCATCGAGAAACTGCGCAGCAACATCGTCCCTTGGGTGATACTCGCGGCCGCAGCCGGCGCGGGCCTGACCTACCTGCTCACGCGTTGACCTTCGTCCGACCGAAGGACCTGTCTGCGGTCACTTCCTTTTCTGGTAGGTGCCAACCAGCTCGGCGCGCGCCAGGACATGTCCTTGCATGGCCTTCTCCAGCTGCGCCTTGGTCGGCCGTTTGAGATCCGGCAGCATGGTATCGAGCGCATACAGCTTGAAGAAATAGCGGTGGCGGCCAATCGGCGGACAGGGACCGCTCCAGCCGGTGCGCTTCCAGTCGTTGAGCCCGTCCAACGTGCCGGCCGGCAGAGTTTCCCCCCCCGCGGACACCGCACGCGCAGAAGCGGGCAAATTGTAGGCCACCCAGTGCACCCAGGTCATCTTGGGTGCCGCCGGATCAGGTGCATCCGGATCATCGGCAATCAAGGCGAAACTCTTGCTGGCCGCAGGTGCGTCGGTCCAGGCCAGGCCGGGTGCGCGGTCTGCCCCCTGGCAAGTGTGCGCCGTCGGGATCTCTCCGTTGGGCGAAAAGTCGGGCGAAGTGAGTTGCATGGCACGACCTCCCGGAGCGGCCAGCGCCGCGAACGCCAAGAGCAAAGAAGCGAGAACTGGAAACCACCGTTTCATCATCAATCGGCCCGTNNAGGGGCGACCTGCGGTCGCCCGTAGCCGAGCCCTTGCCCAGTTCATTTTCCCCGCAATTTCTCCAGGCCCGCGAAGGGATTGTTGAAGGGCTTCTTGGGCTGGGGCGCGGGCGCCGGTGCGCGCGGATTCTGCGGCCGGCTGGCGCGACGGTCGTCGCACGGGGCACTGCTTTGCTCGCCTTGCCCGCGCGTCGCCTCTGCGCCGGACTTCATGGACAGGGCGATCTGCTGCTTGTCCAGCTTCACCTCGATCACGCGCACGCTCACCCGATCGCCGGCGCTGACCACATCGCGCGGGTCTTTCACGAAGCGGTCGGCGAGCTGCGAGATGTGTACCAGGCCGTCCTGGTGTACGCCGATGTCGACGAAGGCGCCGAAGTTGGTGACGTTGGTGACGATGCCGGGGCAGACCATGCCGGGCTGCAGGTCGTCCAGCGTGTGAATGTCCTGGCGATAGGCAAAGGGCGCGAAGCTTTCGCGCG
>PMZX01000317.1:3954-7266 GCA_003170035.1 Myxococcales bacterium
GGCCAGTCTCTCCAGCTCAGGATAGCGCTCGGGGTGCACGCCGGTGTTGTCGAGCGGGTTCTCGCCCTCGGGAATGCGCAGAAAGCCCGCCGCCTGCTCGAAGACTTTTGCGGAAAAGCGGGGCACTTCCAGCAAGGCGGCACGCGAGCGAAACAGTCCCTTCCTCCCTCGGTGCTCGACGATGGCCTTGGCCAGACCCGGGCCGATCCCCGACACATGGCCGAGCAGGTGGTACGAGGCCGTGTTCAGGTTCACGCCCACCTGGTTCACGCAGGAATCCACCACCGCATCCAGGCTCTTCTTCAGCGCGGCGGGCGAGACATCGTGCTGGTACTGGCCCACGCCGATGCTCTTGGGATCGATCTTCACCAGCTCGGCCAGGGGATCCTGCAGCCGGCGCGCAATCGAGATTGCGCCGCGAACCGTGACGTCGAGATCAGGGAATTCCTCGCGGGCAGCGTCGCTGGCGCTGTACACGCTGGCGCCCGATTCGCTCACCATGACCACAGGCGCGCGCAAGCCTGCCTCGTCCAGCACCTTGCNNCACAAAGGCCTCGGTTTCGCGGCCCGCGGTGCCGTTGCCCACCGCCACCGCCCTGATGCCGCCTTCCTTGACCAACTTGGCCAGGATGCCGCCCGCCGCGACCAGGCCCGACGGTGTTTCCAGGTGCATGACCGTGCTGCCCAGGTACTTGCCCGAATCGTCGACGACCGCCAGCTTGCAACCAGTGCGCAACCCGGGGTCCACGCCGAGGACCGCCTTGGGTCCGAAGGGCGCGGAAAGGAGCAGCTTGCGCACGTTCTCGGCAAACACCTTGATGGCCGCCTCGTCGGCGACTTCGCGCAAGACCTTGTGCACCTCGTTCTCGATGGCCGGAATCACGTGTGCGCGCAGGGCAAAGCGCGCCGCCTTNNGATCGGCTGGGCCGCCGGCGCGCGGCTTGACCGGCTCAGCAGACTCGGGCGGCGTGGGTCCGCCCAGGTTCATCACCAACTCCTCTTCCATCCAGCCCCGCCGCATGGCCAGGTAGCGGTGCGAGTTCTCCGGCCTCATCAGATTGCGCACCGGTTCCTCGAAGCTGAAGTAGTTTTCGAACTTGCTGGCAGGCTTGGCCTTTTCGCCCTGGCGAGTCTTGGCAAACCCGTCGTCGAAATAGCGCGTGCGCACCGTGCTGCGCAGGCCCGCGTCCTCGGACAGGCGCTCGACCAATATTTCGATCGCACCGTTCAAGGCCGCATCCACGTCGGGCACTCCCTTTTCCGGATCGCAGAACGCGCTGGCGTGCCCGTCAGGCGTTTCGCCCCGCGCGGGCGTGATGGTCCCGTGGCCGCAGTCCCACAGCCAGTCGGCCAGGGGCTGCAAGCCGGCTTCGCGCGCGATCACTGCCTTGGTCTTGCGTTTCTGCTTGTAGGGCAGATACAGGTCCTCCAGCGCCGTCATGTCGAAGGTGCCCAGGATCTTGTCGCGCAGATCGGGCGTCAGCTTGCCCTGTCGCTCGATCTCGCCGACGATAAACGCCTGGCGCTTGACGATGTCGTCCCAGAATTCCTTGCCGTCGATGACCGCGCGGATGGCCACCTCGTCGAGCGCGCCGGTCTGTTCTTTGCGATAGCGCGCGATGAACGGCACCGTGGCCCCGCCCTCCGCCAGACGGAGCACGGCCGCGGCGCCCGCGATCGGGATCTGGTGATGGCGCGTGCTGAACCAGGCCTCGAAGGTCATCGACATGGCCAAGAGGCTAACCAAAACCGCGTTTCAAGAAAGGCTTGATCTTTGGAAAGGGTCGACCGGACGCTTTCTCACTGCGCCCCAACCCGGTGTACTCTGGATCGCGTGAACCGGTCGCCAACAACAGTCCTGGGCCTCAGCGCCGTGCTCAGCTTGACCGTCCTCGGGAATGCTCGGCCGGTTCACGCGAATGAGCCAGGAGCGTTCACATTCTCCTGGCAGGCCCCAGCGGGCTGTCCCTCGCGCGACGAAGTGAACGCCGAGATTGCGCGCCTCTTGGGTGGCACGATACGCGTACCCCAGGGCGGCGACATCAAGGCGCGCGCGGTGGTGTCACGTGGGCTGACCTGGGCGCTCGCCATGGAAACTGAATTGGCCGGCCGACCCGGACGGCGGTCCATCGAGGCCGCCTCATGCCAGGACCTGGCAGATGCCACGGCTCTCATCATCGCGTTGATGATCGATCCAGACGCGGTGGCCGCGCATGCGACGCAACCCCGACCGGTCGCTCCGCCGCCACCGGCGGAAACCGCGCCCGCGCCCCAGCAACGACCCCGAACCATGCAGTACCTGGTGGGCATTCACGCGGCAGGCAGCCAAGGCACCCTGCCTTCCGTCGACGTGGGCCTGGGTGGCGGGATAGGCCTGGCCGGGCGACTTTGGCGCGTGGAACTGCGCGGGACCTACGGACTGCGACGCGATCAGAAGGCCATGGCGCCGGCGCCCCCAGGCGCCTATGGCCAGTTCAATTTCGCGGCTGCAGCGCTCGCTGGGTGTTTCAACCTCGGGCGGGAAGGTCTGGCCTTCGGTCCCTGTGCCGATGCCGAGCTTGGCGTTGTGTCGGCCAAAGGGGTCAATGTCAGCCAGAGCCTTCCGGCCGATACCACCTGGTTGGCCCTGGGCGGCGGCGTCTATGCGGCAGTTTCTCTTGGCCACCACCTGAGCCTTCCCCTACACCTAGATGTGTTGGCTCCCCTTCGGCGTTCCGAATTCGTAGTCAAGGGCGTGCCAGGCCGGGTTTTCCAGGCGCCTGTGGTCGGGGGTCGCATAAGCGTCGGAATCGAACTGCACTTTTGATGACGGATTCGCGCGTTCCCGGGAACCAAGCCAATAGCATGGGATCCCCTGCCGGGAATGTCCTCGAATCCACGGTCTCGCCGAACTGCGCGTCCGTTCCCGACTTCGATACCGTCTACGAGACTCAGTTGGATTTCGTGTGGCGGGCAGTGCGCCGCATGGGGGTCCGCGGCGCAGATGCGGACGATGTGGTGCAAGAGGTGTTCTTCATCGTGCACCGCCGTCTGGCCGAGTTCGAGGGCCGGGCGCAGCTCAAGACCTGGGTGTTCAAGATCCTGGTNNCACGTGGTGCGGCACTACTGGCGCACCCACCAGCGCAAACCCGGAGACCGGGCTGCCGACGATCCAGCCGAGATCCACACCCTGGCGGCGGATCGCGAAAGCGGTCCCATCGCGATGCTGGAACGGGCCGAAGCCCTGCGCATTCTGGACCGCCTGTTGTCCGAGCTGGACGAGGACAAGCGCGAGGTCTTCGTCCTGGCGGAGATCGAGCAGATGACTGCGGC
>PMZX01000458.1 GCA_003170035.1 Myxococcales bacterium
CGTCGGCCTCCTGAATGCCATTTCCAAACAGATCTAGAAAAGTCGAACAGTTACCAGCCGCAATCGTTCCGTAGCTGGCCTTGGGCCGGCAGATTCGTCAGCAAGATCGACAACTTGGCTGCGGAACGATTGCCCGCTGGACCCACTTTTTTGAGGGTGAGCGGGTGACCCATGCGATCGCGAAAACAAAGGTGATGATGCCGAAAGAATGATCCTCGAAGCCCTGGGCGCTGGCGAGCCCTTGCTGTCCGGAAATCCATCGCCGAGTCTCATGCGGCCTCCCGATGGTAGTAGTTCAGCAGTCCGCCGAGGCGCGACCGACAGGCGACCTTGCCATCTGCCCCGTTGTCATTCGTCGGACCGACGTTCCTGATGAGCTGGCCACCAATGCCCTGGTGGAACCGCTCGGTCATATAGTGCTCCACGAATTCCTTGATCAAGTGCCGCAGATGGCGCTCGCCGAAGATGACAAAGCTATTCAAACACTCGTACTTGATCGTCTTGACGAATCTTTCGGCGTAGGGATTGCAGTTCGGACTTTGCGCCGGGATCGCCACGCTCTTCACGCCCCCCGCTTCAAGAATCGTTATGAACACCTCCGTGAACAACGGATCCCGATCGTGGATGAGGTACTTCGCTCCTCGCAGAAAGCCATCCACCGGGTCCACCAGGTTCCGAGCCAACTGCTTCATCCACGCCTCGTCGGGATCCACCTTTATCCCGGCGATCTCGACCGCGCGGCTCTTGAGTTCGATGACGAAAAATACCATGTAGCGGACCGTGCCGAATGGGCACAGGGCTTCCACGCTGAAGAAATCACACGCATACAGCGTGTCCCAGTACATATTCAGGAACTGCTTCCACGTTCGCTTCTTCTCCCGCTCAGGCGCCGGCTCGATTCCTTCCTCCGCCAAGATGTCTGCCACCGTCGTCCGTCCGATCTCGATCTTCAATCCCGTGCGAAGCGCATCGCGGATCTTCGTGTAGCCCCAGTTCAGGTTTTCAAGCGCCATCTTGACCACGAGCTTCCGTATGTCCCGCGCCTTGCGTGGCCGCCCCGTCTTGCGTTGGGAGCTGTCGTACTTCCGCGCCGCCAATCCTCGAGACCAGGTCAAGATCGTTCCTGGCTTGATGATCTGGCAGCACTCCCGTCGCTCTTTTGGGGTCAGCTCTATGCCCGCAAGCGCCAGACGACGACGCTGATCCGGGGTGAAAGAGATGCGGTCTTTGCCCGTGGCGGCGCGGAGGATCTCCTTGAGAACCCGAACTTCCTCCAGCGCGTAGTCGAGCTTCCGCTGCAGCCTCTCGTTGATCGCAGAAGCGATCATCGCGATGAGAAACTGAAGCGTGAGCGGAAGCATTGGTCGCCACGCTGGCCGTTTATGCATCCAGATTCAAGCTGCGAATCTCCGAGAATTTGTGGGAGAATCTCGGCGATGGCTTTCTGGACAGCAAGGGGTGGTGGGGATCGGAAAAAGACCGACATAGACGTGTCCCCTGTCCTGCGTCGGTCTCCGTGCTCAAAGATTCGACCGGATCAGCAGGTCAATCCCCTACAGATCCGAGAATGGACTGTGCGCCAGAGAGTAGCTCGCTCGTCGCGTCGTCTACCGCTCCCATCAGGCACAGCCTCGGTCCACGCTCTTCCAGCCAATCATTCGGGCTCCCCGTCCCACACGATCATCATCCCAGCTTGCGGCTTCCGGTCCCGCCGTCGCCGATGCTTGCAGCCCGATTCGGGGTGTCGACCTATGTCGTGCGTCACTGCGTTGAGGACGGGCGCCTGATTCCCAAAGAGCGCTCCGTCACGGACCACCAGTCTTCGGCCATGCAACGGCCACGGCCGCGGGGGCCACGCGGCCCGCGGGCACGGGTTTGAGCAGGTAGCGCGGCCTGCCCCCGGT
Source organism: Myxococcales bacterium (assembly GCA_003170035.1). Classification (GTDB taxonomy): domain Bacteria; phylum Myxococcota_A; class Polyangia; order Fen-1088; family Fen-1088; genus Fen-1137. Next base: position 1,905 of record PMZX01000458.1, read on the forward strand.
GCCCGCCACGAGGATGTCGGTTCTGATATCGAGCGACCACACGGTTCTACCGGCTTCGAACGTGCCGACGCAGCGACCGCTATCAGTGTCCCACACCTTCACCAGGTGCTTCGAGCAACTTGAGATTGCGAGGTGTCCGCCGGGGAGAACGGCCACATGTCTGACGTCACCCGAGTGGCCCTCGAATGTGTGCAGGCACGTGCTCGTCTGCAGGTCCCACAGTTTCAGCGTCTTGTGGTTCGTGAAGCGATCGTCGGAATACGAGTATTCCCGGCCGTCAGAATACGAGAGGGTGATGGCCCGGCTGCCATCGGGCAGTTGCCTCACGCCGCCACCCGCGCCATGGGGGATCAAGAATTCACCAGAATAGGAGATGGCCCGACGGCCGTCTGGGAAGAGAGCCACGTCGGCTGTCATGCCTGGGGGCACCGTATTGAGGCTACGCAGGCACTCTTCCGAATCCAGATCCCAGATCTTCGGGCTGCCGTGCCAGGAGATGGCCCGGCGGCCGTCAGGGAACACAGCACCGACGGGGGTATCGCGAAGGTCGCCTCCGAATGTGCGTAGGCATTGCCCGGTTCGCATGTCCACGAGCTCCAGTGCTCCTTGACGAGTCCTGTCGCCGCGAGCACGCAAGAGGGCGCGAGAGCCGTCGGGCGGCAGGGCGAGAAGCCTGCTCGACTTCTCAAGGGTGCGCACACACTGCCCAGTCTGCACGTTCCACAGCTTGCGGGTTTCGTCACCACTCTCCGAGATTGCCAGGTTGCCGTCGAGCAGGAGCTGTAGCGAATGCACATACTTCGTATGCCCCTCGAAGGTGCGCAGGCATTGTCCAGTCTGCAGGTCCCACAGCCTCAACGTGTTGTCATCCGCGGAAACATCGCCGGCGGCCGAGATAGCCCGGTGGCCATCTGGCAACACAGCCACGTCGTTCACTTCGCTCAGGTGGCCCTCGAAGGTGCGCAGGCATTGCCCAGTCTGCAGATCCCATAGCTTCAGAGCCCTATCATGGCTGCCCGAGATGGCTCTGCGGCCGTCGGGCAGGAGAGCCACGGGGGTGATCCATTCCACGTGGCTGTCGAATGTGCGCTGGCACTGCCCAGTCCGCAGGCTCCAAAGCCTCAGCGTCCCGTCATCTTCTCGCGACAAGGCCAGGAGGCGGTCGGGTGACAGCGCCATCCACGTCATGCCCTTGCAGTTGTCAGGAGTGCTCCGGGATCCTTGTGACTCCAGATCCCACAGCTTCAGTGTGTTTTCGTCCTCCCAGCTCCAGCCCGCACCTGACAACGCCCGGCGGCCGTCTGGCAACACCGCCACGGCCCTCACCTCGCCTGTGTGGCCCTCGAAGGTGCGCAGGCATCGCCCGGTCTCGATGTCCCACAGCCTCAGAGTGTTCTCACTGGTGCCGCCGTCGTCAGCGCCGGAGATCATTCGGTGGCCGTCTGGGAGCAGAGCTATGGCCTTCACTTCGCTTGTATGGCCTTCGAAGGTGCGCAAGCATTGCCCGGTCTGTAGATCCCACAGTTTCAGGATGCTCGTATGGGGAACGTAGTCCACGCCCCCTGAGATGGCCCGACGGCCGTCCGGCAAGACGACCACGGCGTTCACGTTGCTCAGGTGACCCTCGAAGGTGCGCAGACACTGTCCGTTTTGCAGGTCCCACACTCTGAGCCCATCCAAAGGACTGGCCGAGATGGCCCGGAGACCATCGGGTGAGAGAGCTATTGCCTTCACGCTTCGCATTCTCCCCTCGAGCGTTCGCAGGCACGCGCCCGTCTCTAGATCCCACAGCCGCACAGAACCGGCCCCGTCACCCGTGATGGCCTGGTGGCCATGGGGGAAGACGGCCACGGCGAACACTGCTCCTCTGTGTCCCGGGAAGGTTCGCAGGCACTTCCCGGTCGACAGATCCCACAACTTTAGCCCATAGAGTCCCCCAGAGACGGCACGATGACCGTCGGGTAGGGTAGCCACGGCGAATACGCCTCCTTCGTGCCCCTCGAGAGTGGCCAGGCACTCCCCGGTCTCGATGTCCCACAGCTTCGCGGTTCCGTCGTCGCTCCCCGAGATGGCCCGTCGACCGTCGGGCATTACGGCCACAGCGTTTACCTTCTTGGTGTGCCCCTCGAATGTGCGCAGGCAGGCTCTGCGCGGAATTTCTCGCGGTCTTCGGAGAGGGCGCAGCCAGGGTATCTCGCTTCCGATTGACTCTAGCCAGGACTCGGCGCCCTGGGTAACTGGGCTCGCGTCCGCGTGCGCGACCGCAAGCTGGAGGAGGTAGGTTTCGGAGCGCAGATCCGGAACATCTCGCCGCAGAAGATGTGCCGTCTCCGCGTGAAACGTCTCCCAGACGGATAGGCGCTTGCGCACCCCATGTGAAAGCCCAACTGCCGCATCTGTCAACATGAAGTCCGCGGTAACGCCCAGGACGTCCTCGCGTCCCAGCCTCCGCAGCCTCTCGTAGTGATACCCAAATTCCGTCATCACCTCCGCCGCCTCCTCCGCCCGCCCCGCCGCTACCAAGTGCCCCGGCCCGTGTCGGAGCGCGTACGCGCTCGCCTGCGCCACGTCGCCTTTCAGTTCCTTGGCCACAGCTTCGGCCAAGCTCTTCTCGCCATGCTCGCCGTCGATGACGTACGGCCCGGCGACCGGCAGCCGCGTGTTCTCGTCGATGGCGGTCAGCCAGTCGCGCACTGACTTGTGGAAGGGCGCCACCGTGTCGCCGCCGCCGCCTTCGCTGTCGGACCGACGCAGATTGAGCAGGGAGCCCAGGCGCATCAGGCGCTCGCGGACCTCGAAACCGCTTGTCCCGAGGGCGCGCGCTAGCAAGGCGATGGGGACCGGTGCGCGGCCAGCGCAGGCGATCTCCAGCAGGGGGCGCAATTCGCCGCGGTAGCGATCCACGTCGGGGAGCTGGCGGGAGAAGAAGCGGTGGTAGTGGCCGTAGAGGCCGGCAGGGAGATCGTAGGGATGATCCAAGGTCAGGTGGCCGGCATCGATCTCGTCGAACAGGACGCGCGCGTAGAGGAAGACGCCCTCGCTCTTGTCCAGGATCGTCCGCAGCAGCGCGGGTGTGGCGGTCATTCTGCGCGCCTCGATCTCGCGCTTCAGGAAGTGCTCCAGGTCGTCGAGGTTCTCGGCCCGCTGCGCGTCGAGGGTATACGGGTGCAGGTGGCCGAGGGTTGATACCACTTCCAGCTCGGGCCGACTGGTGATCACCACGCGCAGCCAGGACGGCGTCTTGCTCCAGTGGTCGCGAATCAGCTCGGCGATGGCGTTGTGGCCGCTGCTCGTTGCCTCGTCGAGGGCGTCGATGACCACCAGGCGCGGACCGTCCGGCGCGGGAAAGTCGCGGCCGAGCGGCTCGACGATCAGGTTGTCGAACAGGGTGCCGGCGTTCTTGGCGATGTCTTTCTCCAGATCCTTTTCGCCCAGGCGCCGGGCGTACTCGGGCAGGTGTTGTGCCATCTGATAGGCGATGGACAGCACTGCGGCCGCTGGGTCGCCCTTGTCACTGTGCCCGTGGGTGCAGAAGTGGTAGCCGATGACCTCGGGGCGATAGTGGCACAGGTGGGTGGCCACCGCGGTCTTGCCGATGCCCGGACCGCCCATCAACCAGAACACGCGCGAGCTCGACTTGCGGTCGAGCCACTCGTCCAGCTCGCGCAGCAGCCAGACGCGGCCGGTGAAGCTGGCGATGTGGCGGCTCATCTCGGCGTCGAACGATAGCGGCCGCAAGAGCCGCGCCAGTCGCGCCTGCCCGCCCTCGAAGTCGAGGTCGTCTTCCTCGACGGCCTTGGCCAGGCGTTCGAGCCGCACCTTGTACTGCTCCTCGTGCTCGGCGATGGGCACGGTGTCGCGCAGGTCCAGGTACTGGATGCGGCAGAT
>PMZX01000365.1:0-4472 GCA_003170035.1 Myxococcales bacterium
CTGAATATCGACGGTGACGCAGAAATTGCCGTGGGGATCGAGGCGTTCCATGACGGAGATGGCGAAGAGATGATCATTCTGTGCACCGTGCTGCCGCCGAAGGAGAAGTCATGAAGAGCCAACAGCAGAAGCCAGGAGCTAGTCGAGCCATCCGCTGCGAGTGCGGGGGAGAGCTGCGCCCGACAAAGTTCGATCTCTATGATTTTTCGGACTACGTGGGTTTCAAGGTGACGGTTTCAGGCGCAGATGGTTTCAAGTGCAACAAGTGCGGGGGCGAAACGGTTGATGGGTCCTTGGTGAACGCGGTCATGACCTACACAATTGTGCAGGTTGCCAAATCCCCAAGACTCCTGAATGGCGCCGAGGCGCGCTACTTGCGACACAGTCTTCATGCCACTCAAGAAGAGCTTGCAAAGAATATGGGAATCGACCGAGTGACGGTCGCCGACTGGGAGCGCGGAGCAGAACAGATTTCTCCGCAGCACGATTTCATCCTGCGAGCGTTCGCGATGAACTGGATGGTAGCGGAAAATCTCATCACACCGGAATACATGCGTGAAGTTCTGGGCGCCAATTCCGCTGCCGTTCGGCGCTTGCCTCCCAAGAAGCGCACTTCGATCTCGGACACGGCTGCGGTGGTGAAGGCCATGGTGCCGAATTGCGAGGTTAGAGTGTCAGCCTGACAATGGCGCCAGGACCGCGCAGTGGGCAGGGCAAGGTGGTTTGCTCACGGGCAGGCTGAAAGCCCCACCACGGGCCAGCCGTGAAGCCTGGCGGGGTCCTGTGGTGGGGTTCTCGGCGCGGGAAAGCGAGCCTGCCCTCGATTCGGTGCTCGGGCCACCCGACTGCCCACGGTTTCTAAGCTACCAGTGAATTGCGAAAAGTGTCACTGCCCATTCTGTGCCCAATTGTACCGAAAGCGGTACCTTTCATTGCCATGCCTGGCTATGCGCATACAGTATAAATCCCTGTATTTATAGGGCCGCACAATTGCGAGCAATGCACAGTTATATTGCCCGAGGCGTTACGAAAGCGATGCTCTACCACTGAGCTAGGCCGGCTTGTGGGCGAGCGTTACTACCGCGCTCCCAGCGGACCGTCAAGGTCAGCGCCCGCCGATGCGACGCACACGAACCGACGGGTTGAGGGGCGGCAGGGTGGTGGAGGACGAATCGGCGTCACGATGTGGCTGCGCCACCGGCGCCGGTGCAGGTGGCGCGGCTGCCGCTTGAGTCGCCTGCCTACCCTTCTTGGCTTTGCCCGGCGATGCCTTTCGCGGCGAGGGGGACGAGGCGGAACGCGCCGGCTCGCGCGTCTTGGCTTCGAGGTCGACCTTTACCTCGAAGTTGCCGCCCGTGGTGGCCTGGAAAGGCACCTGCACTTCGGTGTAGCCAGCCAAGCGAAAACGGTAGTTGATCTGTTGCCCGCCGGCGGGGCGAATGTCGACGAGCGGTGTGGTGCCCAGTAAACGCCCGTCGTTGAGACGCGTCACTTCTGCGCCCGCGGGCTCCGAGCTGAGAGTGATCGCCGCGTGGGTGGGTGCAGGAAGAGGCGGCGGTTGGCTGGCAACGATTTCACTCGTGATCGATGGAGCCGATGCCGTGGACGCAAACACGCTGACCACGATGATGGCCGCTGCGACGATGGCCAGAGGAATCGCGGCCCGCGCCACGCGAGGAGAGTTCAGCCAACCGCGCACCATTGTCCAGAGTGCCGAACCCTCCTGTCGCGCGCTGCCTCGGCGCCCGCCCGCCGGGACGGGGCTCGTCACGTCGTGCGGAGTCGTGTTTCGCACGGCCTGGGCAGTGTCGCGGGCAGCGGCGGTCTGGGAACCCATGGTGGTCCGACTGCGGGGTGCGCTGGTCCGCGCCGTGATGGCTGTCGGCGGGGCGGCCGTGGGGCGGCGCCCTGTGAAGTTCGCCAGGTCAGGGCCGGCTGCCATGGTTTCTCCGAGCGCGATGGATTGCCCGCCTAGCTCGGCGGCGCCCGCCTTGAGCAGCGCGACGACCTCCTCCATTGTTTGCGGACGCGCGCCCGGATCCTTTTCCAGACAGCGCAGGATCAGGCGGTCGAGGAAGGGCGGCACCTCGGGCCGAAACTCGGTAGCGGCTGGCGCCGGCTGCTTCAAGATGGCGTTGAGCAGGAGGACGAGCTGCTCGGCGTTGAAGGGAACCCGGCCTGTCACCATCTCGAACATCACCACGCCCATCGCGTAGATGTCGGCGGCGGCGCCCACGTCCTGGCACAGCGCCTGTTCCGGTGACATGTAGTAGGGCGTGCCCACCACCGAGCCGGCGATGGTCTTGTGGCCGACCTGCTTCTCCTGCTGACCCAGCAGCTTGGCCACGCCGAAGTCGAACAGCTTGGTCCGGATGGCCTCCGGCTGCGCAGCATCCTGGAGCAGGAATATGTTGTCGGGCTTGAGATCGCGATGGACGATGCCGACCCGATGGGCCGCGGCCAGGGCGTCGCAAACCTGCTGGCTGATGGTGACGGCCACGTCGAGGGCAAGCGCACCGTCGGAGTTGAGGCGGTCGCGCAGACTATGCCCTTCGAGCAGCTCCATGACCAGGTAGACAATGCCATCCTCGGTCTTGCCGAAATCCGAGATGTCCACGATGTTGGGGTGGCGGATCTCGTTGACCGCGCGGGCTTCTTGGAAGAAACGCGAAACCAGACCCGGATCGGTGCCGAGGTCGGGGCGCAGCATCTTCACGGCCACCCGCTTGCCGATCATGGGGTGTTCGGCCAGGTACACCGTCCCCATGCCGCCTTCGCCAATCGCGCGGACGATCTTGTAGTTGCCGATGCTGCGACCGATCAAGGAGGCCTCGCCGGTGATTATATGCGCACTTGCCCCGGCTTTGCGCGTACTTCGGCTTGAGATGAGGAGGACAACATGGGCTAATGGCCGATCGATGCCCCGCGCTTTCCTCCTCGTTCTACTGTGCCTTGGCTGCCACGCGCCTGCCCAGGTCCATCCTGCGGTACCAGCGCCGGTCGCAGTCTCGCCTGCGCCGCCGGTGCCGGTTTCGCCCTTCTCGCGCATCGAGACCGAGCTATCCGCGCTGCGCGNNGCCAAGAACCAGGGGCTGTCACACGCCTACGCCGACCTCGGGCTGGTTCCGCAGGGCTTCGACCTGACCACCACACTGGAGGAGGCACTGACGACCCAGGTCGCGGCATACTACGATCCGCACAGCAAGGGCTTCCGGGTGGTGGGCGAGACGCGCGGCAAGGCGGTGGACGAGATGATCGTGGCGCATGAGCTGACCCACGCACTCGACGACCAGCATTTCGACCTGGAGACGTTCGACGGCGGCGAAGGCAACCGCCTGGGTCTGTCGGAAGACGAGCGCACGGCACGGCAGTTCGTGACCGAGGGAGAGGCCACCTTCATGATGCTGGCCTGGCGAAGTGCCAGCGGCGAGGGAGCAGGCAAGCGGCTTGGTCCCCTCGGGGTCGCGGGGGTGCGCATGGCGGTGACGTTGTTGGGTGCGGCCGATCCGATCGAGCTTCTGGCGGCGGCGCGCGGGGGCCGCAGCGTCGCGGAGTTGAGCCCGGAAGACCGGCGCGAACTCGACCAAATGACCAAGCTGCCCCCTCTGGTCAGCATGCCGCTCATCGAGCCGTACTTCAAAGGCGCGGCCCTGATCTCCGAGGTTTGGGGAAGGGGCGGCTGGGACGCGGTCAGCGATCTGTACCGCCACCCGCCTGCCTCGACCGAGCAGATCCTGCACCCACGCGAGAAATTCTTCGGCCGCCGCGATCCACCTATCCTGATGCGCCTGCCGGTCGCGCGACCCGCACTGGGCGAGGCGCCCATGGCCACCGACGTGCTGGGCGAGTTGGGGGTGCGCGCCTATTTCAAGACCTGGGACTTTCCTTCCGGCGAAGCGGCGGCCGCCGGGTGGGGCGGCGATCGACTATGGGTATGGAAGCGGGCTGGCCAATTCCTCGTCCTGTGGGCCACGCGCTGGGATAGCGAGAGCGACGCAAAGAGGTTTCTGGCTGCCTATCTCGATACCCTGGAGCCTCGCTTTCCCGATGCCCGGATCGAGCGCGCGGGACAGGATGCGTGGCGCCTGCTGCGCCCCGAGGGAGATCTCTTGTACAGCGAGCGCCGCGGCCGCGACGTGGACGTCATCGTGGGCGCGCGGCCTGAGGAGATCTCGGACCTACGCGCGGTTCTGCTGGCGGTCGAGCGGAGGGCGGCGGCTGATTGACGGGAGCCACCTCAATGACGTGTTGCTGGGTCAAAGCGCCGTCGTGCGACAGGCCAAAGTGGGAATAGATCTCTTCCAGGCTCGCGCCTCGGCTTGGCAAGGTCGGAGGTGTTGATTCGACGAGGGCTCGGTAGGCCTTTTCATTGTGGTCCACCGGTGTGGTGTGACGGCCGGGGGATGTTCTCTTCATCGATCGGCTCTCCCTACCCCCTCTCTGTCCTCAACCCCGGACGCACCTTCTTGATC
>PMZX01000365.1:4512-11958 GCA_003170035.1 Myxococcales bacterium
CTGCCCCTCAGTTCACCACGACGAACTCAACCCGACGATTCTTCAACATCGCGGCCTTGCTCCGGCCGGGAACCAGAGGCTTCTTCGCGCCCATCCCCACGGACGCCACTCTTTCCTGGCCCACGCCTTGGTCTACAAGGTAGCGGGCGACAGCGTTCGCCTGAGAATTCGTCAATTCCTGGGACTTCGCCGCTGGCAAACGACCGGCCCAGTGTGCCTCGACGCGCAACTGGCGAATCTCCGGGTGGTTGACCAGCACGTCCACGACTTCATCGAGCACGCGGAGTGCTCCCGCGGTCAGCTCGGACGATGGCTTCTTGCCAGCCGACTTGAAGGTGACGGCCTGGCGCAATGTGAACTTCCCATTCCGGAGGATCACTCCAGCCACCGCTGGACGAGCGCGCAGCGTGATATTGGCCGCGTTCTCCACGCCTTCCGCCACAGTCAACTGAATGACCTTTGACAAGTACTGGTCCGCGTCGATGCGCAGAGCATATTGGCCGGGCAGAACTGGCACCGCGAAGTTACCCGATTCGTCCGATTTCCCTTCAGCGATCTGCGGCCCGGCGAGCTTGAGCGCCGCCACCACGCCCTTGCCAGAAGCGTCGGTGATTTGTCCCACCGCTCGCGCGGCCGGCGCCCGCGGCGTGAGGGTGAGAACCAGGTTGGCGGTCTGGCCCTCGAGGACGTCCACCCTTGCGGAGGTCGTCTCGAAGCCATTCGCCACGATGAGGAGTTCGACTGGCCCCGGCGCGAGCGGCACGCTCTGGAAGGTTCCGTCTGTATCGGTCAAGACACGAGAATACAGGCGACCGGCGACCCCGACCGCGGCGCCTTCGATGGGAGTGCCGGTCGTGCTGGTAACTCTTCCTGCCACCAGGCCCTTGCGCAGGGGCTCGACGGTTTCGACCGGCACATGGCGTGTCACGACCCGCGGGAGCAGATTGAACGGATACCCGACGCCGAACAGAAGATTCCATGGCGCCAGGGACGGAGCATAGGCAAACCCGGCCGAGCGGAGCGCGATGTCCAAGCCAACCGTCAAGGTCAAACCGTGCAGAACCTGTGCCTGCAGGCCGAGTGTCACTCCGTGCTGGTCGTGGTTGTCTGCGCAGGCGGCTGCGCCCTGCGTCCCGCACGTCGTATGCTCGATGTTATAGATGGTTTGGTCCTTGGACCCGGTCACATACTCGAGGCGATATTCGACTATGGGCCGGAGCGACAATCCTGCTGTCACCTGTTCGAAAGGCGCGTCGGCGCCGAGCGCGAGTCGGATGCGGTTCGCGGAAATACCGTAGGCAAACTTCGACACGTAACGGGAGACGGCGGAAGTCTTGGCAGCGTCGTAGTCCTGCAGCTTCCCTGAATTGTCCAGGTAGTAGCCCAGGTTCAGATGGAATCGGATCGGAAGGGTATTGGTCACTGGCTTGAGGTCATACGTGGCCAGTGCGTTTAGCCAGAGAGAAGTCGAGTCGGCTGAAAAGGAGATGCCGTTGATGGAAGACATCATGCGAATCCCGAGCTCGCCGCCGGCGGAAAAGCCCGCCGCGAAGGGATAGGCGAGTTTGGCCCCGAGGATCAGATCGCCGAAGGACTTGATGATCACCGGGTCCGTACGGTTGGGCTCGGCGGTGCACACCTCTTTGCCGCTCGAGTCCGTAGCGCAGAAACGCTGGTTGCGATTCTCCGAACCCAGAATCGCGCCGAACAGCTCGAAATAGTTGGCAGGCGTCAACCCAAAGGTCAACGCCCCCTGCAGCCGGGTGTCACGGTCGCTTCCCGGCGGGGAATCGCGCCGAACCAGCACACCGCTGGCGCTGAAGTACTCGCCGTGCAATCCCAGGCGAAGCTGGCCGACCGGGCCGACCTCGGCAGAACTCATGTGCAGAAGACCAATGGGCCCACCGAGGCTCAGCTGAGGAACGAATTCGAGCGAGTCTTCTTTGGTCTCGGACGCAGACGCAGCCGCGACGGGGACAGCGGGCCGGGGAGCAGGAACGGAACCAACGTGAGGGGCAGGGGACGGTGCTGGCGTGGGTGCGGGCGCAGTCACGGGAACCGGTGCTGGCGTCGGTGCGTAGGGTTGCACCGGGGCGGGTGTGGCCGGCGCAGGAGGAGCTATGTCAGGAGGTGCTGTGGCCGGTACGCCGGGTTGAGCAGCAGCCGAGCCGGTCGCAAACAGAAGTGCGGCGAGAAATCCCGAACTGGTCGTGTGAATTCGCATTCGTGAACCCCCTGCAAGCCACGCGTATGCTAGACGGGCTTTTGAATCTGCGCAATCGGCTCAGCACCGATTCCCTTTTCAGGCTCACCTCATCCGTGCAGGAAGAATCGATGAGCCGTGCCGAGAAGCAAAACCACTGCTCGGCCGAGGGTTCGTGTGCGACTGTGACACGCCATCAATCGGGAATTTCGGCGTCTGGAGAAGCGTCATGAAATTGCGAAGAGGCGTTGCGGGTGCTCTGCTCCTGCTCGCTGCCTGCTCCGATGAGCATCCGGGCAATCGCCCGGGGTTTCGCCCTGAATCCTCCCACGCGGCCCTGGGGGTTGTGCCCGCGAGCGAGATTGCCACATGGACGCGCATCGATCCGCAGGCCGCAGGCCTGGACCCACAGAAACCCTGGCCGCAGTCGCGCATCGCTCCTGCCATGGCCTTCTGCCTCTCCACTGGCAAGATCTACGTGTTCGGCGGTGAGGCGTCCGTGGGTAGCAACGTCCTCGACGACACGTGGGAGTGGGACGGGAACTCCTGGTCCCAGGTTGGCAGTGATATACGACCCTCTGGCCGCGCGGAGGCCGCGATGGCCTACGACCCGTCACGCAAGTCCCTGATCATGTTCGGCGGCTGGACGAACCCACCCTTGCCCCCCTATGCGACCCCGGACGGGGTCCTCGCTGACACCTGGGAATGGAGCTGCGGCACCCGCCAGTGGAGCCAACTCTTGCCCACTGCCAGCCCGGATCCTGTCCAGGCGCACGGAATGGTCACTGATTCGGGGCGCGCCAAGGTGCTGCTGTTCGGCGGCCAAAGATCAGTCTACGCCTACCCCTACCCGGATCCGATGAGCAACGCGGTCTGGGAGTGGGAGGGCGCGAAAACGAGCTGGACCAACCGCACGCCCGGCCCGCTCACGGTCGCGCCGACCGGGCGCTACTTCCCGCTGTTGAGCTTCGACGAAGGCCGCCAGAAGATGTTCTTCTTCGATGGCAGGATCGACGGGGACGGCACCCCCGCCAAGAGCGTTTTTTGGGAGTGGGATCCGGTCTCGGCCGGGTGGAATCTTCAACAGAGCGCCGACATCCTGGATTTCGACAGCAGTTCCCCTGTCACCCGCGTAGCCTACGACAGCCTGCGCCGCCGGCAGGTCATGTTCACGGACGCGACGAGTTTGCTGACCACCGCGACTGGCGTCGAGACCTGGGAGTTGGATACTAAGGGTCCAACCTGGTACGTGCGCGTTCTGTCCACCGGCCCTAGCCCGCGCGCCGCAGCGGCCATGGCCTTCGACAGCCTGCGCGGGGTGATGGTGCTGTTCGGTGGCGACTCGGGCTCGAACGAGGTCTGGGAGTACAAGGTGACGAAGCTCGGCAACGGCGAGGGGTGCACGGCTGCCACGGCATCGACCTGCGCCTCCGGCTTCTGCGTGGATGGCGTCTGTTGCTCAAGCGCGTCTTGTTCCGGCGCATGCCAATCTTGCGTCGTGGCCGGCCACGAAGGCACCTGCGTGCAGGCGGCTGCAGGCACGGAAGTTCCCGGTAGCTGCGCTGGCGGACTGGCGTGCGACGGCAACGGGAATTGCAAGACCAAGGATGGCGGCGACAGCGACACCGCCGACGCTGGTGGCGGGGGCGGAGCGGATGGCACTGGCGCGGGTGGCACGGGCGGCAGGGGCGGAACCATCGCGGGAGGCACCGGCGGAGTGGCCTCGGGTGGAGCGGGCGGCATCGGCGGCACGAGCACCGGCGGCACGAGCATCGGCGGCATCGGCGGCACCGTCAGCGGCAGTACGGCAGGTGGAGCGAGCGGGCAGGGCGGGGCTGGCGGCACCGACTCGGGTGGTGCTGCAGGCGAAGCCTCTGGAGGCGTGGGTGATACTGGTGGCTTCATCAGCGGCGGCGCAGGCGGTGGCGCTGGAGCGATCGGAGCCAGCGGCAGCCCCGATGGCGGAGGAGACTCGATCCCACTCGACGCGGGCAGCCCCGATGGCAGAAGACGTTCGATTGCGCCCGACGCGAACGGCACGGCGCGGTTGCACCGCGCGGGATGCGACTGTCATCTGTCACGGGAACCCTCAGAGGGTTCCCGTTCCCTCCCGCGACGGTCCGCCGCCGACAGAGCCGGCGGGCTCCCCACGCGACTAGGCCGGGCTCCTGCAAGCACGCCGGGCCTCTCCGTCGCCTTGCTGGGTGTCGCTCTCTTGTTGCGCCGGCGTCGATAGTGTCGGGGTGAGGCCTACGGCCCGCTCGCACTTGCGGGGCTAGATGCACGGGGCGAATCGGCGTAGTCTCGCGGCATCGTGATGACGAACATCAAATCTGGTCTTCTGTTTGGAATCTGCTTCGCGCTTGCCGGATGCAAGACCGCTGCCCCAGCAGCGCCGGCAGCCACGCCAGCCAACGCGCAGGGCGGAGTTGTCACGGCGCCACAGGCGAATGCGACGCAGTCGCTGGGCGCGGCCGCCGAGCCGGCGCTGGGGCCGGCCTCTGCCGCCGCAGGGGCCTGGGGCATGAGCCTTGTGGTCGCCTCGCCCATGAAGGTGGTGGCTGACCTGGATGCGCTGTCCAAGAGCCTGCAGTTGCCCATGCCCCTTGGGCAGTCGTTCCTTCCCACCCTGACCAGCGGATTCAGTCCCGGCGGGGTGAAGGTGGCGCGCGAGACGCTCGACCGCCTGGATGTCACCCGTCCGGTGGCCGTGATCTGGCTGGCGGGGGGCAGTGGCGTTCCGGCTGGCTGGTGCGCCGCCATTGCATTCAAAGAGCGCGCATCGGCACTGGATGCCTTGCAGAAGATGGGAACCGGTGGCCTCCAGGGCGGAGGCGTCTTCGAACGCCGCCTGCCGTCGGGCGACCTGGTCTGGGGCGCCGTCAAGGACAGCCAGCTACTGCTGTCCGGCTCGCGCGGAACCCTGCTGGCAGCAGGCGCCGTCGCCATCACGGCGCAAAAGACCCCGATGTCGGGGCAGGCTCTGTTCACGCTGTCCCCGGCGGTCATGGCACGAAGCACAGGCCAGCCTCTTGATGTTGTCTTGTCCAGTGTCCTTGGCGGAGCCCTGGCTGAGATGGAGAAGGACACGTCGAACGCGGGCAAGCAGATGACACCCGCTTCCAAGAAGATGACCGAGGCAATGCTCAAGGCATTGATCCACCCGTTGAGTCAGATCGCTGTGGTGCGCGTCAGTCTAGAAATAGGGGATCGTCGCGGTGTGGCTGTGCGGGCCGAGGTGCAGCCGACCCCAGGCTCAGGGCTGGCTGCCAAAGCCGCTTCGGCTTCACCCTATGCTTTCGATCCAGCTCTCCCTGTGCGCAGCGACGCCAGCGCGGTCGTCGCATGGGGCGACATGTCACCCTGGCTGGCGAACTGGGTAGGGGTTATGGAAGCCACGGGCCCAGCGGGCCGCGCGGCCAGCCGAGATCTCGCGCGTCTCAACGAATCGACGAACGGAGGCTCTTGCGCCGTGGACGTCGGAGCCTTGCCCTTGGTTATCCTGTGCAGCCTGACGGTGCGGCCGGGTGTCGACCCATCTAGCGTCCCGGCTCGCTATCTGGCGTCTCTCGAGTCATCCAATGCGTGGGAGGCTGAGCTCGATGGTAGCAAGCCAAGCCCAATNNTCCATCGTGAAGGCCGTGATAGGTGACAGCGTCGTGCACACCGCGATGACGGTCAAGGATGGCCGTGTGGTGTTTGCCGCCGGTCGCCACCCACGCGAACTTCTCGACCGATATGGCAAGGGGCCGGGACCCACTGGCGTTGCGGCGCCGATACTGAAGCGGACCTTGCTCGATACGGCTGGTGCACACTTCTTGGGGTTTGTCGACGTGGCTTCCCTGCTGGGCAAGGGTCTTGCTCATAGCCAAGAGCCCATGGGACAGCAGTTGGGCGCCATGATGGGGGCTGTGCCAGGCCTGGCTGATCTGCGTGCTCCCCTGGTGCTCTCGGGCAGTGGTGGAAAAGTCCCTGCCATCGAGTTTCAGGTGCCCTTTGGCAGCCTCCAGAATGTGGCCCGGGTGGTCAGCGCTTTCATGGGTCAGATGGGGGGGCCAGCGGGACACTGATGAAAAAATCCATGACAAGAAATACTATTTGCAGAAACGCCGGTAAAATCCGCTAAACTGCAAAGACCCATCATGAGAATTCTCGCAGTTTCCCTCGCCGTCGCATTTGTCCTCACGGGTGTGCCCATGCTCGCCAGCGCTGCCCCGGCGGATTCCGTCCGTCCTGCCGCCTCTTCTGCCGACTCGAGTTGTCGCGCAAGGAGGAAGAAAGCCAAGAAGCAGGCCGCCGACAACAAGGGCAAGAAGAAGAGCAAGAAGGACGACAAGAAGCCCTACGGCTTCGAGTTGTAGTTCGGCTTCGGGGTGGGCTGCGGGTTGTCAGCCAGCGCCGAGCGTTGGACCATGCCGTCAGACAACGGGGCTTCCAAGCTACAGCCCTTCGCGGCCATGCCGGGGCCGACTCTGGCCCGGGTGCGCGTCCTGGCTGCAGACATCGACGACACCATCACCGCGGGCGGTAAGCTGCCAGCGCGCACGATCGAGCTGTTCGAGGAGTTGGCGGCCGGCGGGCTGGTGGTGGCCTTGGTCACCGGGCGTTGTGCAGGCTGGGCGCAGGCCCTGGCCGGCTACCTTCCAGGCGTGCAGGTCGTCGTGGGTGAGAATGGACTGGTGTGCTTCGACGGCGCGGGCCGACGGCGCGACCTGGGACCGCCGCGCGATGCGACCTTCGGCCGCGCGCTGGCGGAGAACGCGGAACGCGTCGCGCGTGGCTTTGCTCTCATCCGCACCGACGACGACGTCTTTCGCTTGTTCGAGCGCGCTTTCTTTCGGCCCGCCGGCTTCGGCGCAGACGCCTTGCGGGACTGCCAGCAGCTTGTCGACCCCGGCTTCGAGGTCATCGCGAGCTCGATTCACATCCACGTGCGACCCTCGGGCTGGGACAAGGCAGACGGCCTGCTGGCCGGGCTCGCGCCCATCGTGCCCGCCACGCTGGACGACCCGGACGCGAGCATTCTCTTCGTGGGCGATAGCAGCAACGATCGGCCGCTCTTTGCGCGTTTTCCCTACACCAGCGTGGGCGTGCGCAACGTCGTGCGTTTTCTCGCCGAGCTGGGGGAGGATCGCCCTGCCTACATCACCGACGGAGAAGCAGCGGCGGGCTTTGCCGAAGTCGTCGAGCGAGTGCTGGCCGCACAACATCGTGCGCCGTAGCGCGTGGGGAGCCGGCGAGCT
>PMZX01000246.1:0-1142 GCA_003170035.1 Myxococcales bacterium
GCGGGGGCATCGGCCAGCTTCACGTTCAGTGTCCCGGTCGCGAACCCCAAGCTATGGGACACCGCCGCTCCCAACATGTATCAGCTTCTGACCAACGTCCAGGTCGGCGGCAGCACGGTAGACGATGACGTGACTCCGTTTGGGATCCGGGAGATCAAGTTTGCCACGGGCATGACCCTGAATGGCAAGAGCTTGAAGTTCCAAGGGGTCTGCAACCATCAAGATTACCACGGGCTTGGGCTCGCTGCGCCGCAGCGGGCAATGCAGAGGCGACTGGCGCAGCTCAAGGCCATCGGGGTGAACGCCATCCGCACGGCCCACGATCCGCCTAGCCCGGAGTTCCTCGATCTGACCGACCGAATGGGAATGCTCGTGCTTGATGAGTTCACCGACGTCTGGGGCGCCATGAAGTATCAGGATAAGGGCGATTACTCGATGTACTTCAACAAGGCCCCGACGAGTCCGACTGGAATGCCCGCATTGCCTTCGAGCGCAACTGGAACTGCCACCTGGTGGAAGGTCGATTTCACTGGCTGGATTATGCGGGATCGCAACCACCCCAGTGTGGCGCTCTACAGTGTGGGCAATGAAATCCACGATGGGATTGGGACAAGAACTCCGATTCTTACGATCATGGTTGCCATGAGTCACCAGATCGATCCCTCGCGAAGTGTCACCCAAGCGCTGCTTCAACCCGCCCAGGGCGTCGACATTGGGGGGGCAACGAACACACTCCTCGATGTTTGGGGCGACAACTATCACGTCGACAGTGCCCTGACAGCCATGGTGAGTGCGCCTACCAAGTCGGGGTTGATCACCGAGATGGGCACTGAAACAAGCACATGGAGCCAAGTCACGGCCAACGCGGGGCTCACAGGCGAGTTCATGTGGACAGGCGTTGACTATATGGGCGAGCGCGACGGCGGATGGCCATCAATTGGGGGCAACGGGGCGCTCATGGACGAACTGGGGGCTATGAGGGCTCAAGGCTACGCGTGGTCGGCCATATGGGGTGGGCCGTCAAAGTCGGCTCCGGCCAGCGGAGCCAAGGCCGGCCAGGTCGTACTTACGGCGGATCACCCCACGCTGACGACCGATGTGGACGACGTCTCGTTCGTCAAGGCCGAGGTGTCCGGCACCGC
>PMZX01000246.1:1178-2874 GCA_003170035.1 Myxococcales bacterium
ATCACTGTGACGGCAACGTCGTCGGGGCTCACCGCCGGCACCGCGACCATCACGGCTACCGAGGGCACGTTCGTTCCTTGTTCCGGGACCTGCAACTAGCGCACCTGAACTAGCGCACCTGGACCCTCAGCACGGTGATCGAGCGGGCCGGCAGGGTCCGGGTGAAACTCTGTCCGACCCCGGTGAAGACCGACTTCACCGGGGCGACGTGACGGGGCTGTTCGAATGAATTCTCGTCGGTCCCGTCCTTCGCGGTCATCACGATCGCCCGGGCCTTGGGAGCGACGGAGCTTACGCCCTTCAGGTCGAACCTGATCTTGCATGCAACCGTGCCCGCGTTGACCAGCTTGAGAATGATCTCCTTGCTGTCCTGGGTCCGGCTGGCCACTGCGTAGAGCCGTGGTGGGCTCGGCCGGACCACTTCCTGCACGAGCTTCCCGTCGAGGAGACACCTGATCCGGGGGCCGGCAAGCTCGATGCGGATGCCGTACCAACGCCCGGTCTCGACCTTGCCCGGTAGTTTGGGCTCGCCAAAGATCCCTTGCAGTCCGATCAGGGTGTTGCCCCAGCCGCCCACGTTCCAGACCCGCTGCTGGCCCTCCTCCTCGGCCTGGAACTGGATCTGGAATCCGTCCACGCCGCCCGTTTTGCGGGCCTTCACCTCGAAGACGCCGTCGCCCCAGTGGCTGTCGGCGATCTGGGCCACCTCGAACGTATCTTCCTTCCCGGTCTGGCGTAGCACGCCGTCCTGGACCGTCCACGTTCCCTTGAAGGGTTTCCAGCCCTTCATCCCTTGGGTGAAATCACTCTCGAAGATTCGTTTGCCGTCCGGCGCGGTGAAGGAGATGTCCTTGTATTCGACCTGGGTGTCCCCCCACGTGCCGACGCCGAACCTACCCCTCGGCGCCTCGAACGGAATCTCCGGCTGTTCGAGGGTGCTGGGGCAGATCACGTCGCCCCGGTTGGGGGCGAACATGGTTTGCAGGTGATAGGAGGGCGTTCCGTAAGAGCGGCCCTGGTCGAAGACGATCGCATTCGGGTTCCAGGCTCTCCAGGCCGGGTGGGCGAGCAACGGGGCGTAGGACGCCATCACCACATGGTCGCCGTTTGCTTCCAATCCCGTCAGAAAGGCCGCCTCGGCGAGCGCAGCCGAGAGATTGCCCATCCCAGCCCCATTGGTGACGGCATACTCGCCCACGTAGACAAGGGGCCCCTTCCGATCGACCCGCTGGTAGTAGTCGGCCATGCCCAGAAAACCCAGGGTATCGAGGTAATAGTGCTCGTCCTGGATCTCCACCGGGCGGGTTCTGGGGATCGCGCCGTCCCACAAACCGGCAATCAGGTGCAGGTCAGGGTATTTCGCCTTCACGGCATCGTGGAACAGGGCGTACCGCTCGGCGTACTCAAGCCCGCCGTTCTCGTTGCCGATCTCCATGTAGTTCAGCCTGAACGGAGCCGGATGGCCCGCGGCGGCCCGCATCGCCCCCCATTTGCTGTCGGCCGGGCCCCGGGCGTATTCCATCAGGTCGAGCGCGTCCTGCACCCATTCCTTCATTCGATTCATGGGTACGTTGTAGCCGTGGCCCATGCCGCAATTGATCACGTAGACAGGTTCGGCCCCGAGATCCTCGCACCACTGCAAGAACTCGTGCAGGCCGAAAGCCCCCGAGGTTTGGTAGCCCCAGCGGTTGGGGAC
>PMZX01000538.1:0-386 GCA_003170035.1 Myxococcales bacterium
CCGCCCGTCGCGGGCCCGCCTGGCACATCCAGGCTGATCTCCCGCTCGGCGATGGCGATCCGTTGCGCCGCCGCGACCGAATCGAAGAAGCCATTCACGTCACCCAGGTAGCCGGCCAGCGCTTCCAGGACAGAGGCGAACGTCACGCGGCCGACCTGGTACTGGGCAAGCGTGCTGGAAATCGTGGCATCCGACTGGACAAGCAGCCCGGAACGGTACAGGTGGTTTGCCTCCACCAGAGCGCCCAGCGCCGCCAGCCTCTCGTGAATCCGCTGCCGCAGAAGCTGACGGATCGCCTCGGCTCCATTCCGCGCCGCCTCACCGCGCGCCCGATTCTCCGCCACGGCTCGCGATTGCTTCTGCGCGCCCCAGATGGGCAGGTTGAA
>PMZX01000538.1:396-3957 GCA_003170035.1 Myxococcales bacterium
TCCACGCGCCGGCCCGCCTGCTCCCCGGCCAGCAGCGCCTTCTTCAGTTCCGGGCTCTCCGCCTCGGCCGCTGTAGCCGCCTGTTCTGGATCGGGCAGCACCGGGTCCGGCAGGTCGGCCAGGGTGCGCGTCGTCGCAATCGGCTCGGTCAGCGGGTGCCCACGCAGCCGATTGAGCACGGCGATTCGTCGGTGCTCCTCGCCTTCCAGCGCCCATCTCTGCTGACGTAGGCGGTTTCTTTGCAGTTGTGCGCGCAGCAGATCGGACTGCGCCGCTTCCCCGGCCTCGTAGCGGATGCGAGCCAATGCCTCCGACTGCCTCCACAGGGACTCCAGTCTGGTCAGCAGGCCGAGCTGGTCACGCACCAGCAGCAAATCCACGTAGGCCCGCTCTACCTCAGCCGCTACCGAGAGCAGCACGCGCCGCAGATCGGCCTCGGCCTCGCGCGTTCCCAGGCCGGCCAGCTCACTGCGCAGCCCACGCTTACCCGCCCAGGGAAAGGTCTGCGACGCCATGATCGAGATCCAGCTCGTCTCCATCTTGCCGATCTGGATGCTGCTGAACCCGTCGTTCTGGATGCCGAGAGAAAGGGTCGGATCAGGCAGAGCCCGGCTCTGGGGCACGCGCTCCTGCTCTGCCACGATCTGCGCGCGGGCCTGCGCCAGCTCGGGCCGCTTCTCCATGGCGTCCTTGACCAGTCCCCGCAGCACGGGATCCTCCAGCAAAGTCGGTCCGGTGGGAACCTGGGCGGGCTCCGCCGCCCGCGCAGGTGTGGCGGCCAGCAGGAGGAGAAGCGGAAGGAGCGCGGTCATGTGATCACTCCACGATGATGACGCCGGCGATCATGTCCATTGCGCAGGCGTAGCGGAGTTGGCCCTTCTTGGTGGGCGTGAACGTGATCTCGACTGGCTGGTCGAGCGGCAACGGCTTGTTGATGCCGAGATCCTTGATGACGATCTCTGTGGCGCAGGTCCGGGCGGTCTTGCGCGTGACCACCAGCTTCACTGGCTGATTGGCCTTCACCTTCACCTGCGCGGGCACGAAGCCCTCGCCTGTGACCTCCATGGTTACTACCTGTTCCTGGGGCATTTTCTGCTCCTTGCCTTTGGCGAACGCCGTCGCGCCTGAAACAGCGACGGCAACTGCGATGATCATCGAGATGGTGAGTTTCATGAACGATGCTCCTTTGGTCGTGCGGTGACTGTCCGCGACCATGAGTNNCCGACCGCGACAGAAACCTCATCAGTTACACTGTAACGACCAGCCGCGATCGGGGGGACTCCGTGGTGGTGTGCAGTACGCGTTTTTCTACAACACGGTTGGCGTACCTATCGCGGCTGGTGTGCTCTACCCGTTCTTCGGGCTGCTTCTATCGCCCATGATCGCCGCCGCTGCGATGAGCTTCAGCTCGGTGTCTGTGGTGGGCAATGCCCTGCGTTTGCGGCGCGCGGATGTTTGAGACATGAGGGGATGGCCCTGGATTTGCNNGCGTCCGTCGGATCGGCGAGGTCGTCGGCGTCCTGGCGAAGCACAGGCTGGCAGGGTGGCTGGGTCAGACCGAATTCGACAGCCAGAAGAATCATCTCACCGGCAAGGAAGGCGAGTTGCCGGCCAAGCAATCGCATGCCACGCGCATCCGTCTCGCAGTCACCGAGTTGGGCACCACCTACATCAAGCTCGGCCAGATGCTCAGCACCCGGCCCGATCTCGTCGGGCAGGAAGTCGCGGACGAACTGGCCAAGTTGCAGGACGGCGTGCCGCCTGACGAGCCGGAAGTCGCTCTTGCCACGATCGCCACCGAACTGGGCCGGCCGGTGAATGAGAGCTTCGCTGAGTTCAATTCTACGCCCATCGGTTCCGCCTCGATTGGACAGGTCCATGGCGCGCGCCTGCCCGATGGCCGCGAGGTGGTNNGAGAAGTCGGCGGAACTGAAACGCTACCAACCCGTGGCCGTGGTGCAGGAGTTTCACCGCTCACTCTTGCGCGAACTGGATTTCAGCCGCGAGGAACGGAATCTCCAGCAGTTCGCCGCCAATTTCGCCGCCGATCCGACGGTGCATTTCCCGCAAGTCGTTTCCGAGTTGTGCAGCAGCCGCGTGCTCACGATGGAATTGATCGCTGGAGCAAGCCCGCGCGATGCCGAGCGCCTCGACCAGATCGGTATTGCTCGCGAAGAACTCGCCCGCCGCGCCGTTACGATCTGGATGGATATGGTCTTCCGCGACGGGTTCTTTCACGCCGATCCTCATCCCGGCAACCTCATCGTGCTTCCTGGTGGCGCCATCGGGATCCTCGATTGCGGGATGGTGGGCCGCATCGACGAATCGTTGCGCGAGACCATCGAGGACCTTCTGGTCGCCATTGCCAACCACGACGGCGCGCACCTCGCACACCTGATCATGGATCTTTGCTCCGCCCCGCCCGATTTCGACGAAGGGGCCTTCAGCTCCGATGTGGCCGACTACGTGGCCTTCTATTACGGCAGCCAGCCCATCGACCACTTTCAACTCGGCGGCGCTCTCAACGAGATGGTCCGAATCATCTCGCGTTATCAATTGATCCTGCCGGGCAGCATCTCGATCCTCATCAAGATGTTCGCGATGCTCGAAGGCACGGCGCGGTTGCTCGGTCCCACTGNNGAAATGGCGGCGCGCATTGGGCGAATGGCGCCACCTCGGCGAAGTGCTCCCGCGCGGCCTCGGCGAGGTTTTCAAGAGGATCCAGAGCGGCACGTTCGACATCCATCTGGAGCATCGCCGGCTCGAACCCTCTGTCAATCGCTTGGTCATGGGCCTCGTCACCAGCGCCCTTTTCCTCGGCTCGGCGGTGCTTTGGGGCAACAGGGTGCCGCCAGTGGTGGGTGGGTATCCAGTGGTCGGCGTGCTCGGCTGCGCGCTCAGTGTGGCTCTCGGCTTGCGTCTGCTGACCAAGATCTGGCGCGAATAGGAGTGCACTACGATGACATCCGATGAATCACTTGAAACCCTTGAACGATTCATGGAGGCGCGGCTTTATGAGTGGCGTCAGTCTCAAAGAAGGCGACTGTCCCAACCCGGACCTGTCGTCACGATTAGTCGTGAACCGGGTTGCCGAGGAGAGTCCATCGCCCAGGAGGTGGCCGCCGCGCTTGATTTCCACCTGTACACCGGGGAGATCGTCGAGCAGATAGCCAAGGACGAGCACGTAAGCGTCCAGGTGGTCTCTACGCTCGATGAGAAGGCCCGCTCAGAACTTGAGGATTGGCTGGCCGAATTCCAGGGGACTCACAACCTGTCCACGGACGCTTACCTGGAGGATCTGAAGAAGATCATCTTTGTGATTGCCTCGCACGGCCGCGCCGTCATCTTGGGCAGAGGCGCCAACTTCCTGCTTCCTCCGGAGAAACGCATCGGTCTCTACTTGGTGGCCCCGCTTGAGGTGAGGATACGAAACGTCATGGAGGATCGTGGGTTGTCCGAGAAGCGTGCGCGGGAGCACATCGCCAAAGTGGAGAAGGAACATCGCCAACTGGTGAAGAAGCATTTCCAGGCTGATATCCGAGATTCTGCTCACTACCACCT
>PMZX01000278.1 GCA_003170035.1 Myxococcales bacterium
GTCGAGCAGTCGTAGGCCGGCGTTGGGTTCACCGGGCAACCGGCGCACGAAGAACAGAACACGACGATCGCAACGGCGACGATCCACAGTTTTGAAGCGGTCTTGGTCATTTAGTCACCTTCAGGGTGGGGGTCATGGGCATCTTTGTTTCAGTTGATGGCGACGCCAAGCGGGATTTCTCCCACGGCGACGNNTCCCACGGCGACGGTTGCCAGCACGACGGGCAAGAGTGGGTTGGTGAGGTCGAACCAGCTCACGTTGTTGCTGCCGATGTTCGTGACGATGGCGCGCGTACCGTCCGGCGAGATGGCGACGCCAAACGGGTTTGTTTCCACGGCGACGGTTGCCAGCACGACGGGCAAGAGTGGGTTGGTGAGGTCGAACCAGCTCACGTTGTTGCTGTTGAGGTTCGTGACGATGGCATGGAGTCGGCGCCGCGCCTGCCCTGCGATGATTCCTAGGTCCACGGCATCACGCTCCCAGCGCCCCGACGAGCCGCCAGACCCCGGCGCCCATGGGCAGCGCTGCCACGGCGGTATTCTGGGACGAATGACTTGGCGTGGCGGCGGGTACGATGGACCCACCGGCCTCAGCGACGTAGCTCACCTTGCCCGCGCCCTTTTGGACGAAATTGAGAGCGCAACAACCGTAGGTTGCGACAAACGGAACCGTCGCCTCCAGGGGGAGGGTGACGGTGACTGGGGCGGCGTTGTCGAGAGTGGTCACCTGTCGCCCACCCTCGTATGCGTCGGCCAGTGTCGGCTGATAGGTCGTGCCGGTCTGCGCATTGATGGTCTTGGTGAATCGGACAGCCGCCGCGACCGTGCCGTTCGTGATGGCGGCGGCGGCGGGGTTGTAGGGAGTGCCCTCTGTCGTGTCAATGATATCTGTAGGATTTGCCATGGCGTCTCCTTACGGCTGCTCTTTCACGAGGAGTGTAACGGAAATCGCGCTGGGCGCGGTAGCGCCCGCCAGCACTCCGATCAGTGCATCGGGTGACAACACGTCCCACACGATCCCCTGCGGCGTATCTCCCGCCGTCAAGGTCGTGCTGGCATAAAGCGCCCACGCGCCCGCGCCAGTCAGGCGATACCGCACGAGCGTCGCACTCTGCGTGGTAACGGCTGCGGTCAGCATGATCCGCTTGTTCGTGGCCTCGCCGCGATTCGGCCCCACCGTGCGGACAGATGCGGTCTTGCCTAGAGCCGTATCGGTGAGGTTGCGCGGGTCCGTGGAATCATAGATCCACGTGTACCCGCTGGCATCCGGCAGCGTCGGCTGGACGTTCGTTCCTAGGACTGGCTTGCTGAGTGGCGTGGACATGATGTATTCTCCTATACATGGACCCCATTTTGGAAGCAGAAAGTGTTGTGGCAGTCAAGGGAATTCCGAGCGCGCTGGCCGATAGGCCGAAGGCGCCCACCGATGCCGAACTCACGAAAGCGTCGAAGCTGGACAAGGCGATCGCAAAGCGCGTGCGTGAAATTCTCGACGCGCGCCAGCCGTCCGAACAACTCGACCCGCCCGAGTTGCCAGACTACCGGGAAACTCATGCGCAGCTTGTCGATGGCATTAACGGGGACGATCTGGCCGAAATGCTGCTGCCCGTTCCGCAGCCCCTGCAGCCCGGGTGCTCTGCCGTCTGGACACAGGCATCGGCGTACCTCAACGGCATCTTTCCCCGCCGCACCGCCGATACCATGACGGGGCCGCGACTCTACGATCCGAGCCCGGGAGAGTGGTCCGAATTCGGCTGGGCTTGGCGTGTCGCTACCACGCCGCTCGTCGTGCTCGACCTGATGGCCGACGGGATGCTGGTCGGAGCCGAGGTTGCGCACCTGAAGGCCATGTTTCCGGCCATCCATTCCGCCGTTTGTGGCGAATTCGCCGACGCCATCGCGGAGCACGCGGCCAAGGATTCCGAATGGCTGCCGCCCTGGTGGCTGCAGAAGCAAATATGTACGCTGCTGGGCGTGTCTCCGGTAAGCAAGACGTTGCTGGCAGACATCGAAACAGCGCTGCAGTCGAGCAAGCAGCAACGCGAACAGCGAACGCACGACGTGCAGATGAAGGCTCAGACCGAGACGCAGACGCAACGACTGGCGGGCAAGTAGCGTGCGGTATCTCATCGGCTTCGGCTTGGCGGTTGCGTGTGGGCTATTCGTCATGGTGAAAGTCGGCTGGGTTATAGGGATCCTGGTTGAGTCGGTGGAGTTGGCTCTGAATCACGCTGCCCAT
This sequence comes from Myxococcales bacterium, assembly GCA_003170035.1. GTDB lineage: Bacteria > Myxococcota_A > Polyangia > Fen-1088 > Fen-1088 > Fen-1137. The sequence goes on from PMZX01000278.1 coordinate 2,239, forward strand.
TCCCCTGAAGCGTGACGCCGGCTGCTGGAGCACCGAACTGCGTCCAGATCTGCGTTGCGAGTTCTGGAGCTGCTCCGAGTTCTTCCGCCGCCGCCCGGTACATTTTCGCGGGGAATCCTGACCGTGCGGCGTTTACCAGTTTGGCCGTCACGGTATCTGAAACACGGGCCGCGGTCGGCAAGTAAGGAAGAGCCGCACCTATCGCCGTCGCAAGAGGGCTCCCTCCTGATAGGTAATGGCTGCCGCCTCCCGCCGATGCTGACGCAGCCAACTTGACCATGTTCTCCATGCTCGCTAGCTTGTGGAATAGCCCATGCTTTTGGTTGGATACCCGCAACGTTGCGGCGTCCCCAATTTCCTGCAGAGCACTCAAATCACGGTATCGCGCGCGAAGGTACGAGAATCGCTCTGGATTGCCGTATGTCGGATTGCGAGCCATCACGTTGTTGATCTCTTCGTAGAGAGGTTCACGCAGCGCTGTGGAGATTTGACGGTTTAGCTTAGACGCTTCTGACGCCTTGAGGGCAGTGCTTGCAAAGCCCTTGTTTGAAGCATCGACCGCCAGATCGTGCAGTTGCCAGATTCGAATGGTGGGGACCCCACGCGCTCCGACATTTGATTGACCAGACCCGTAGTCTGCCGTGATGTCTGCCATTTTCCCGGAAATGGCCTTATATGCCTCACTACCCGGAGCAGACTTGGAACGCAGCCGGGCTAGGCTTTCCAGCACCGTGGGCACGGGCACCCCAGCCGTCGGCGGGCCCGTCTTGGGATCCTTGTCCATCCCTACATATTTATCCATCTCCTTGCCGACTGCTTCCCGTTCCTGTTTCACCTTTTGCGCAAACTTTGGGATAGGGCCAGTCATCTCATCCGTGAGTCCCTGCCGTTCCGCCGCGCGCGCAACCTTTTGCGACGCTGGGACGTTGACGCCACCCTCGTCTAGAATTTCCTGCGTCGCAGGTAGCTCTATGGTTCCAGCAGCGGCACCTTTTTCCACGCTGGTAAGGCCCTTTTCTGCCTTGCCAGCCGCGGACGCGCGGGCCTCGTCTAGTAACTTCTGCGCTGCGCGTTCCTCGTAGCGCTTGACGGAGTTGGTGGCTGCTTGGTTTACGCTCCCGCCAATTTTGCTAGCCACGCCAGCGACGGCCGGGATGCCCCCGCCAATCGCAGCGCCCGTCATGCCGGCGTCGAATACCTGTGAAGGGCTACCACCTCGAAGGGCTCGGTCTGTGGCAGAGAAGCCGCCGGTGGCGAGGCTCCCACCGATGACCCTTTCCCCGAGTTGGCCGACGGCGCCAGCGCCACGCAGGGCACGCGCTAGACCACCAGCACCCGCGGCAATGGGGCGCAGCGGACCAGCTAGAGCCGATGCGCCGACGCCCGCCATCTGTCCGATCTGCGTCCCCGCCCCGCCCTCGTCCATGACTTTCTGATTCCAACCCGGCGGCACGATGCCCGCGGCTTCCTCCCCACGCCCAATGAGACCACCCGAGAAGGCATCACCTGCGGCGACCGGGATAGCCTGGAGCGCCTTGGCACCACCGATGCCCACCTCCTTGGCGGATTGCCCTAATTCGTGGGCGAGACTCGGCCCGGGCAACGGAGGGTTGTTGGCCATCTGCCGTTGCATCCACGGCGATGGATTGGCGGCAGAGGCCTCGGCGGCTGCCTTGGCCGCTTGCCCCGCTGCCTTGGCGTCGGCTGCCTCCTTGGCTTCCAGCGCTTCGATCTCGTCAAGCTCAGGCGCGCGCGCGTTTCCCTTCTTGGCCGCGATCTTGGTGCTGAGATTCGCAATGATATCGTCAAGCGGATCGCTCATTGGGTTACTCCATGCGCTTCTTTCCACATCTTCCACGCCTGCTTAGCCTTGGGGTCATTGGGATTGGCGGAGAGGGCCGCCTTGATGGCAGCACGCTGTGTGCTCGGCGTTTGCGGAGCTGGTGCCGTCGCCGCGCTGGAAGGCGCCACCTTGGGAGCAATGGCTCCGCTGGCGTGGACGTTGTACGTCCGCTGCTGTTGCTCCTGGGCCACCTTCGCGGCCTGCTCTAACAGGGGCAAAGGCGAATGTAGCGACGCTTTCCCCATTGCCCCCGCCATTGCGCCCATCATTCGCTGTTTCTCGGGGCTCCACCTACCCTGCGTCGACGCTGCCGCGGTCTGTGCAAGACCAATGCGCTTTTCCACCTGCCCCAACGCGCGACTTGCCTCGGTCGATGCAAACCCCTCCCGCGGAAACATATGCGCGTTAGGGTTCTCCTTCAGAATCTTCTTGGCGTCGCCGATGGCTCCAAGTAGTTCCGCCGTGGTTGCGTTCTGCTTGTTGATGGCCGCCGCGTCCGCTGGCGCTGCGGCTCCTTCGACTGCGCCCGTAGTGGCGTTGATGATTGGAGCCGGCGCGGCTGCCTTGCCCGCGAGGGGGATCGTAGTACTTGAATGTTTGGTGACATGCTCTGCGACCGCCTGGTCGCCGGTGCGCAGTGACTCGGCCGTCTTCTGCTGCCAAGCTGCGATCTTCCCCTCTGCCTCTTTCACCATCGTCTGTGGAAGGACGCCATTCTTGATCTGTTCCATCTGCATCAGCACGACTTGGTGAGCGGCTGCCCGCTGCGCGTCCATGTCGCCGAGTTCTTCGGCGCGCGCGCGGTAAGCATCTGCCAGCATTCCGCTCGATAGGTCGGCGAGCTTGAAGAGTCGTTCAGAACGCGCCTGCTTGACCTTGAGGTCCTGTTCGATCTGCTGGTTGATGTTCTTGATCGCTTGGTTGTCTCCGCCTGAAATTCCAGCACCGAAAGCCGATAGCCATACGCCGATGCGGGCCGTCGTACGCTCTCCGGCCGTGCGGTCGTCCCAGAAGCTGGTGGGTTCCGCGGCGGCTTTCTGCACCCGTTCTTGGTACGTCTGACGGGCCTGGTCGATGCGCTCTTGTAGAGCCGATGCCGCCGCCTGACGGTCGATGTTGTGCTGCCACGCTGCGTGTGCATCGTCCGCTCCGAGAACATTCGCGCTCTCCTGCGCCGTGGCCGCAATCTTGGCTTTCTCCATTTCGGCGGTTGCTTGATCTCCGCCCGCCTGTGCGATGGCTGCACGATCCGCTTTCATCGCTGGCGTCTCTTGCATCTGCTCGCGGCTCGACCCTTCTGTCTTCGACGGCTGGACCGGCACGCCGAACATGTTCTGGACGTAGCCGCCCCCTCCTGGGACGCCGCCCGGTATCGCCTGCCCGTCCGGCGCGGGCTCCTGCTGCGGTTCGGGTTCTTCGGTTTCGGCTTCGGCTTTGTCGGCCATATTGTCTCCTAGATACTAAAACCCGCTGCACCGCCTACCTGATTGAGCACATTTCCGGTCATCTGGCGCTTGTTGGCGTCGTAGGCAGACTGACCACCATACAGGGTCGTATCTACGCCCGTGTGCCCTTGCTGGGCGTTCAGTAGTGAGTTAATGTAATCCATCTGCCGCTGCGTATTGAGTTGATTTGTGTTCACCTGGGCGTTCAGGTCGGCTTCCGAGAGCGAGAGATTCCCGGCGTTTTGCGCGTTGGCGTAATTGTTGGCGCTCGTATTTTGTGAGCCGGCGTTGAACTGATTGATGCCCGTCATATTGGCGGCGTTGAATTGGCTCGTGTTCGTTTCGAGCTGTGCGTTCAGCATATTTGCCCCCTGGGTGTAGCCGGCGTTCGCCATGTTGGCGGCCTGCGTGTAACCGGCGTTCGCCATGTTGGTCTGCTGGCCGAGCTGGGCATTTAGCCCCGCGGTCGTCACGTCCTGACCGCGTGCGGTCCCAAGCACGTTGCCAAGCTGGCCCTGCGCCGTGGCGATTTCCTGCGCCCGAAGACCGGCTGCCTGCGAGTTCGCCGTCTGCTGGGTAGCAGCGTTGTTCCACGTCGCGCCTCGTAGAGATGCGAGCCGGGCGGCACCGTGCGCGGACTGGGCTGCCGCCATCTGCTGGTTGACATTCTGGGCGGTAGCCTGTCGGAGTTGTTCCTGGGCAACCGATGGGCCCTGCCCATTCGCCGTATTGAGCAGGTTACCGGCCAGTGCGCCCTGCGCCGCCCGTTGCTGGTCGGATTGCGTGGTGTCCATCTGCGCGCCCTGCATCTGGGCAGCCGCCATCTGCGCGGGCGTGGCCGTGGTGGCGGTGGCGTTCATGGCCTGCGCTTGGCTTACGGGCGCCTGCTGCCACGTCGGCGCGGCAGCGGTTGGGGCCGCATAGTCTCCCGCCGTCGCATCGTCCGGCATTGCCTGCGCATCCTTGAGTTGCTGCTCAGCCGACGCAATCCAGGCTGGATTATTGTTGTCCATCTTGGCCCGCATTGCGTTGGCTTGCGCAGCGGCCATTGCATCTTTCTTCTTCGTCCCTCCGTATCCCAGGACATTCCCGGAAGTTGTCCCGATGGTGGAGTAACCGGCCGCATCGGTTGTGAGCTGCTTTCCTGCCCCGGTGTTGTTGGGATTTTGAAAGCCTAGGGAGCTTTCGACGCTCGACACGCCTGGAATTTTCTCAATGTCCTTGATCGGATTGAGATACTCTGTCCAGCTCATATTACGCACTCCTTGTCATTCGGCTTGTGACGGCCGGTTGTCCTAGTCCGCTCTTCATTCCGACTTCCATCGCCACTGAATCGAGCGTGAAGCCGGCTCCCCTGCTGGCCGCGTCCTCACCAATCCATATCGTTATGTTGCTGCACTTGCCATAGCGAGGCTTCAGGATCGTATACGTCGCGCCAGCAACGCCCGCCGTGAACGTGTGGGTTTCGGTGACGCTCATGGTGGTCTCATCCGGAGTGAGCACGACCCTCAATGCCGCGCTTGCTCCCAGAGTCACGGCAAAGCGCATAGCGTACACGCGCGCCCACGCGTTCACGCCGACGGGAGAGACAACGGTGAATTGCAGCCATTCCTGATAGCCAGAAGTGTTGTCGGCCGTCCCCGTGTCGGCCTGATACACCGTGGCGTCGTGCCCTAGGTAGTAAACCGTTCCGCCGAGCACCACCACGGCCGTAACGTCGATGCCGTATGTCCAATGCATCCACTGGCCCACTCGATTGGGCGGTCCCGGTAGCGTCCAGTCGTAGACGAGCGCCGACTTCGTGGCGCCGAACAGGCGAACGTGGTTGTAGGTCGGGTGATAGAGCGCCGCATATGCTGGCGTGAAGCTGGCCGCATCGTCCTCGACTTGCGGCCCAATGTACTGCAGAGACAATCCGCGGTTGAGAAGGTGCGGGCCATGGCGCGTGCTCATCACGACGCCGTCAGGGATTCGTACGCAGCCGCGTGGTCCGCTTGGTCCTAGTTCGCTCCCGACCAGCATAGGAGAATCGTAGGCTGGCACTCCCGTTGCTTCGGGACCAATGCCTGCCAACACGGCGAAACCAAGCGCCGTGCAGATCACCAGCTTGTCGTCCATGGACAGCAGAGCTGTGAATTCTCCCGCGACATGTTCGGTCTCGACAAGATACTCCGCTGCGAATGCCAGCCCCTCACCGTCCTGCGCGTACGCCGTGAAGTACACCAGCCCGTCGGCCGTCGCGACGAACAGGCGCCCCTGATGGACGGTGGCCAGATTGCACCCGATGACCGGCCAGCGTTCCACGGCGTTCCCGGTCGTGTAGAGTTGTTCGTTGGCGTTTGCCACCGAGTCGGGCATCGTATCGGTGAACGTTGCGGGGACTGCGTTTGGCACGTTGGTCAGGGTCTTGACCCGATAGAAGATGGGGTCGCTCACTCCGGTTCGGTAGACTTCAATCTCCACGGGAGCGATGCTCGCGGAATAGTTCCACAACGGATCGCGCTCCGTCAGGTTGAGCATGTCCACCGAAACGGAGAGGCCATCTGCGGCCGAGGTAGTGACGGACACAGGCGGGCACGGCTGCGACCGCTGGATGCGTCCCTGCGCGTCTACCCATTTCGCGACCGCCGTGTATTCCCGCGTCCCTATCTCCATGCCCGCACTTGCCGTGCTCGAGCTCGCGCGGATGCCCTCCGGCCCAAGATAGAACGCGGCCTCGGTGATGGCCTCGCCGTCGTAGGCCTTCAAGGCAGCGCCGGGCGCCACCATCGTCCCGGCCAGCTCGACCGGTTGGCTCGTCGTCGGGTAGATGGCTGGCGTTGGGGTAGCCACAACGGGCAGCGGATGCGTCAGTTTCGCCAGCGAGACGGAAACGGTCCCTGAGCCTCCTGGACTCGCCTGGTTGCGGATTGTCCCCATCGCTAGTGACGCGCCCGCCGTGAAGTGAGGCAACTGCAAGCACATCGGCCGCCCGGCGAAATCTCCCGCGGACAAATGAGCGCCGACCGTGCTACCAGCAAAGCTGTTAGCGGCCATCCGCAGGCGCAGCACAAAAGCGCTCGGCTGCCACGCGGACACGTTGAAAACGCCGACGGCGAACTCGTTGCTGTCGATGTTCGGTAGCGTGAAGGTTCTGGTCAGTAGCCCAAAACCATGGAGCAAGCGCTCGCTCGTGGATTGGACGACGTACCAGATGCGCACCTCTCTGTCGGGATCAGTAACACTATCTTCGGTGCTGTCCACGTCCAGGAGTACATATGGCGTGGTCTGATTGATGAGCCCCCCGGTCATTCCGCGGCAATGATCCCAATAGCCCGAGGCCAAGTCGAACGGCGTTCCCAGTACCATGGTTGCAATCGTCACTAGAACACAGTGAAAGTCGGACGCTGTGCTTTCCCACGCGAGCCACGCCTGCGGATTTCCGGGAGAATACATCCAAGTAAGCGCGCGAGCCCGTAGGCCTGACATAGTGTCGTCAACCGTTGTGGCGTCGCCAACCGTGAAGGTGGCTCCCGATGTTCGCGTGAGCGTTCTAATAACCAGTCGCGAATGCGGACCCGTGCTCTGGTATTGGTGGTACGCGATCAACCAAACGTTTGCCGACACTCGCGCACAGTCGTAGCAAGCCGCCACCCCATCGGCGGCCTGAAGCGTGTACGTGTTGTTGTCAGCACTCCTTGCCATGTCGGTGATGATCGGTGCCGTCGCAGTTGATGAATTCTCAACCGTGCGGTCCCAGACGCACGCATTCAACGTGTGGGTCGTCGATGTGTCATTGGTGGGGTCAACTCCAAATCCCACGAAGCTTTCTGACGTTGCCCCGTCGGTGTCCAGATACCATTGATACCATTCGAGAGAATGGAATGGAACAAGCAGCGCGCCGGTCGTGTGGTCAGTAACCATCCATCCGGACCTGTCCAGCACGTCAACCGTTGGGCCGCCTGCCATCACGATCATCTCGTACCGGCCAATCACGGCGCTGTCCATCTGCAACCGAGAGTCAATCCCGTTGCATTCGGCGTCCGTTGTGTGGCTCGGCCGAATGTCAAGCCGCTCGTAGGCCGAATATCCACGCGGGAGCCATTGCCCAAGCACTGGGTTGCGCGCCCACCACTTGCGCCCGTCGTTCAGCATCATCTCGGAGCCGCGCACACCAAGTTCCCGCGCGTAGGTCACTGACTCGCCGGCTCGCCCAAGCATCGCGATCGGCTGGGTTCCGGGGCGCTTCTGGACGCGTCCGTCCTTGTACATGATGCAATTGTCGGCATCGATGATCGTCCCAGGCGCAGACTCGCGAGGGTTCGCCTTTTCGTCCATGCCTAGCAGGCGAACATCGAGGACCTGTTTTTGAAGAGCGCTCATGGTGGCCTAGTTGGTGTACTCTGTGACGACGAGATTTCCTCGGTTGATGCTGCCCGAGACCAAAGCCGTGCATTGCGACCCATTCGTGGAAGCCACCTGTAATTCCACGAGGTGGGTCCCAGTCGCGAACATGGCAAACCCAATAGGAGACAAAGCAACCCAACCTGATGCAGATCCGGGCGCGCCTATTACTTCTCCTCCCATCTGGGTGCCATCCAGTGCGATCCGTGCGTGGCAAGAATCACCATTCCCAGACAATCCGAGCGCACCAGAGGCGGTGAGCGCGCCAGCCTGACCGCTCGTGTAAAACGAAATGAACGTCGTCCACGATCCAACTATGTCAGAACTTACCGTCGCAGAGAGAGCATTGGACCCGATCCGCCGCACCTGATGCGTCACCCAGGCATTGAGCGTTCCGCTCCCGTCGGCCCACGGAATCTCTCCAGGCGTCGGCGTGGCCGTGCCAGGTAAGGGGTGCACGTGGTCCCCGCGTGACAGGGCAACGGAAGTTCCCGGCGACGCCACGCCGAGCGGCTGCGGGTTGGCGGCTGCGATAGAGGCGAGCCCGTAGCCCGTGGTCGTGGCCAGGGGTATTCTGGCCCACGTTTTCGCGGTGCTGGTTGATGTTGTTGTGACCGTGGCGACGCTAGTGCTGGCGCCGCCTAGGAGCACGTAGCCGACGGTGGCCGGATTGAGCGACGGCTCTTTTCCGTCGAGTGCCGCCTGTAACCCGTTGATGCTGCCGATGGGGGGATGCCCGTAGGCGATGCCGGTCCCGGTGTTGGTGCTCGTCGCCGTCGACACACTGGTCGCGGTGCCCGGCACGGCTACCAGGACGTCGCCATCCTGCGCCGTGTTGCGCGGCACCAAGACGCTCTCCCACGCCGCCTGCGTCGGACTACTTGTACAAAGACACTGTCCGGTTGTCGGGGGTGCAGCCCCGCTCACATCGACGATGCTGGTATCGTTGCACCGCAGACCGCTCGCCGTTCGATCATTGTTCAGGCGTCCGTCGTTGTAGAGGCAGAAAAGGGCATTCGGCGGGGAAAACCGTGATGCCCAGATGCCACTTTTTCCGAAGTGCAGTGTGCCACTTCCACCGGCGGTTGAACCGACAATTGCCAGCGAGTATCTTGTTGTCGCCGTGACGACCGTGTCGCTACTGGTCTGCAGGTACACCACGTAGTTTCTATACGTGTCATCACCAGGCACGCTGATACTGGGGAACGCGCCGATGCTCGCCTCTGTCACCGTCACGGTAGCGGCCGAGGTGGACCGCAACCACAGCGACAGTTCATAGGTTCCCTTCGGCCACACTCCTATTCCCGGAACGTACGATGGGCTCCCCGCCGACAGAACAGTCCACAGCGTCGCTGGGGTTCCCGTCAAGCTAGCTGACATCTCAGTGTTGCTGAATGAGACTGTCTGTGTAAGCAGTGTGGAGGAAAAATAGAGTGTCGCCCCGGCGCTCTCATTGGGAGCGTGCACGGCATCGGAGCGCATGGCCGACGTTGACGTACCGGCAGTTGGGTATCCGTCAGAAATAGGCCGGGTGCCCGATAGAGGAGTATTCGTCCATGGCGGATCCTGACACGTTAGTGTGGTCGTCGTCGTCGTCGCCGTCCCGGTCGCCGGCGAGGTGCCTCCCAGCAGCTCCTGTCCCTGCTTGCATCCAGGCAGCGTCGCCTGCTTCCCCGCGCACGTGGCCCCGCTACAGACCTGCGCTGCGCCGGTGCCAAAGTTTACGGCTCCGGTGAGGTAGTTGCCGGAGACGCCCCACGTGATGCTGCTGTCTGGACTATCGACGACTGCATCGAGATAGTCAGGAACTCCGCCTGTCACCTGAACTTTGTGATCGTCCACTGTGGCGCCGCTCGTGATTCCGTCCAGCTTGGTCTTGTCGGGACCTGACAGTGTCCCGGCTACCGACTCGGTGGCGGGGGGTAGATTCGCCACTGGCACAAGCGCGCTACCGTCAAGGGGGCAGTATCCGCCGGCCGCTCCCTTGTTGGCCGTCTGCTCGGCGCCCGTGATGCGCGAATCATTCCCCTGCGCGGCCGTGTGGGCCGTCGTGCCGTAGTTGACTTCGATGGTCGTGAGCCCACCGCCCGAACCGATGGCGATGGAATTGTCAGGCGAGGATAGAGGAAGCGAAGACGTTCCACCGCCGCTGCCCGCCGCCAATTCAGTCCATTGCGTGTCACCTGCGCCGCTCTTCCACCACAGGCCAAACGTGCATCCTCCGTCATTGCAGTGAGTGGTTTGGTAGTAGAAAGACAAGACCGGGCCGGCCACGCCGACCACCGAGGGGTCAGACGAACCGCTGCCAACGTAGTGCGGAATACTCGTCCCGATTCCGATGGCTACACCCGTGCCGGTGCCAATCGCCCCGCCGCCCGTCATGTCGGTCCCGACGCCGATAGACGCAGTAGCCGGCACCTTGCCCTTCACCTGCAGGTCCACATTGGCCGTCGTATTGGTATTGGTCGTGATGCCGACGGAAGAGTCCGAGGATTTCAGTGCGATCGCAAGATTCGGATAGCTGGCCGCCGAGATTGGTCCCGAGAATGTCACGCTATTGTCCGGGTTCCAGCACTGCTGGGTGCTGTTCTGTGCAGTGGCCGACCAGGTAGACAAACACAATTTTGTGGGAACGAACGCACCCGCCGATCCTACCTGTGTTGCGAGAAGCTGCGCACCATAGGACCATGCTGGCGTAGTGTTGATGCCGTAAAAACGCAGATACCCAAGCGGGTTACCATTGACGGTGGTAGTGAGCGCTCCAAGTGTGCTGCCGAGCGAATGACCGAGGGTAAGCCCTGGGGCATAACTAGATGAAAAAGTCTGCAAGGCTAGATAATTGGCCCCAGCCATCTGGCGATACAGGTACGCGCCAGACTCAAACAGCGTCGAATTCGTCAAATGGTGCGTGTCGTCCCATTCGGGGATGTAGCCAGCGGTCCCGGTGCCCGCAACGCCGCCGTCTGGATCAGTCGTCCAGCTCGCGGCTGGCGCGGTTCCCGTCGCTGAAATGCGCAACGCCTGCCCCACCGCAGTCGGCGCGGGGCTGTTCATCACGTTGACCACGCCGCCGTCGGCGGTTGCGAGGTAGCCGGC
>PMZX01000206.1 GCA_003170035.1 Myxococcales bacterium
CGATCTCGAAGATGGTGTCGACGGTTGGATCGGTGAAGGTGGCACCCGCCACGTGGGCGCTGATCTCGTTGATGATGGCGTCCGCGCCGATGACCTCACCCACGATCTTGCGGCCGCTGCCCGTGGTGCCCGCACCCAGGACTTCGATTCGCGCGCCCTTCTTTTCCTCCAGCTGGCGCAGGGCGCGGCACAGCTTCTGCGTGGCGCCTACCGGATCGCCGCCGGTCTTGCGGTACACGTCGACCAGAAGCTCGTCCTTGTCGTTGACCAGCGCCAGCTTGGTGCTGGTCGAGCCGATGTCGATGCCCAGGTACACCCGCAACGGCTGGCCCGCGGGCCAGGAAACCACGCGGACCTCGTTGCCTTCCGGGTCGGTGTAGCATTCGGCCAGACGAAAATCGGGGTACTTGGACTTCTCCAGGGTGAGCGGCCAGGGGTGGTATTCCACGTCGCTGGCAGTGGCAATGCGATGAAGCGACTCGCGCGAGGGCAGACGCCGCGGCACCGCGCCCAGGGCAGCGGCGCCCGTGGCCGCCACCAGGTGGGGCGAGGCGGGCGCACGCAGCAGGTTGGGGAAAGCCGCATCCAACCAGCGCAGGACTTCGCGGTTGAGCGCCACTCCTCCGATGATGGCGGTGGGCGCATCCAGGGGCCGCGCCCGCAGCAGGGTTCCGATCAAAGTGCGGGTCATGCCCCGGCAAAGGCCAGACCACATGGCGGCCTTGCTGTAGCCCTCCTGCTGGCGGTGGATAAGGTCGCTCTTGGCGAACACTGAGCAACGGGTGGCGATGGAGGGCGGCTCGGCCACGCTGCCCACCAGGGCCGGATCACTGCAATCCAGCCCCAGTCGCGCGGCTTGCTCGTCGAGGAAGGACCCGGTACCAGCCGCGCACATGGAGTTGGTGGCGTAGTTCTGGAAGTGCCCCTGGGCATCGAGCTGCACCAACGTCACCGACCCGCCGCCGATGTCGATGATGTTGCGAACCTCGGGGAACTGGGCGTGCACGATGCGAATCTGACAGGCTGCAATGTCGAGCCGCCGGGTTTCAAAAGCCTCGCAGAAGCGAGTCGCGTTCAGCCCGCAGAAGCCGATGGCGTCCCCTGGCTTGAGGTCAAGCTCGCGTAGGGCTCGTTCCAGCACGGGAGCCGGTTCACCCTTGTGTCGGGCGTAGAAGGACTGAACGACCTTGCCGGCACCATCGAGCCGAACCGCCTTGAGCGATACGGCGCCGATGTCGACTCCTATTCTTCCCGGTTGCTCCACAGTCACACGTGCTTCGTGAGGTTGATGTAGGTGTCCGTCGGTGCGCCGCTTCCTTACCACAGAACCGACACCGAGGCTAACCCGAGCCGGGCCCTTCTGGCGCGAGGCGGCGTGATGGACCTCGAAGCCGGCTGCCATGATTTCGCGGCTGCCAGCGAGAGTGCTACCTTGTTGGCCATGATCATTGCTGGCGACATTGGCGGAACCAAGACTGTCCTCGCGCTCTTCGAAACTGCGGGAGAGGATCTGCGCTGCGTGCGCGAGGCCACCTTTCCCAGCCTCGAATACCATTCGCTCGAGGCAGTGGTGGACGAGTTCTTCTCGGCTACCGCGCGGCCCACGCTGACCGGCGCCTGCTTCGGCGTGGCTGGGCCGGTCGAGGGCGGCAGGGCTCGGCTGACCAATCTGCCCTGGTTGCTCGACGAGGAACATCTGGCCAAGGGTCTGCGCGCACCGCGCGTGCGCTTGCTCAATGATCTGGAAGCGGCCGCCTTCGGAATGTTGTTTCTTGCGTCCACCGATTTCGAGGTGCTGCAGCCTGGGAAGGCGGGCGCCAGGGGTGACATCGCGGTCATCGCGCCCGGCACCGGGTTGGGCGAGGCCCTGCTTCACTTCGACGGCAAGCAGTACCACGCCATCCCGTCAGAGGGCGGACACGCCGACTTTGCCCCGCGCACGGACGACGAGATCGTTCTTCTGCGCCACCTGCGGGCGGCCCTGGGCGGCCACGTCAGCTACGAGCGCATCCTGTCCGGGGCTGGCATCGGCAACCTGTATCGCTGTCTGCGCAACGAAGCCACCACCCGCGAGCCCCCCTGGCTGGCCGAGCAGCTTGGCAGCGGCGATCCCAACGCCGCCATCTCGGCCGCCGCCTTGGCCAACCGCGATCCGGTGTGCGTGCAGGCCCTGCGCATGTTCTGCGCGGTGCTGGGCGCCGAGGCCGGAAATCTGGCGCTCAAGGGGCTGACCACAGGTGGCGTGATCATCGGAGGCGGGATAGCCCCGAAGATCCTGCCGGCGCTCAAGGAAGGATCGTTCCTGGCGGCACTGGCCGACAAGGGGCGGTTTTCGGAATGGGCGAAGAACCTGCCGGTGCGGGTGGCGCTCGATCCGCGCGCGCCGCTCATCGGCGCCAGCCGCTACCTGGTGAGCAGCGCCATTCACCCGGGCGCGCGGGCGTAGTTCTTTAAAGAGTGAAGCCTGGGCTTTGCCTGACGCTGCGGCCGGTGCGGCTGAGTGGTCTTGCGGCCGTGGCCGACGGCGATCGCTCCGGCCACGGCCACGAGATCCTACGGCCATCGCGGGATTGCGCGTGGCCTACGGCAGGTGAATTCGACTGCCGGACTTGTGGCATCCGTTGCAGTCGGCGTTTGTTGGAGTGGTCGACATGGTTTGGTCGGCGTTGGGGCATTTGCTCACCGTCGGGGGACTGAGGGTGACCGCCGACGTTGCGTAGAACGTGCCGCCCCTATCGGTGACCATGGTTGTGTTGCCAATCTTGACCGTGGCGCCAGCGACAGCCGTGCCGCCAGCGGCCGTGGCGTAGATGGTTCCGGCTGCGTAGATCCTGGGGGAATCGCCCCCGGCGTTGTGGCAGTTCATGCAGATCTGTCCCGCATAGTGTTTCGCAGCGATGATGTTGGTAGCGGCGGGAGTGCAGTTGGTACTACCCCCACCTGAGTCCGGGGGCGACGCATCCGGCCGACTGGTCGAACTACTGGAACTGGTGGAGCCACCGGAAGCAGACGAGCCGCCGGAGCTGGTGGAACCACCGGAGCGGGTCGAGCCACCAGAGCTGGTGGAGCCGCCGGAGCTGGTGGAACCACCGGAGCGGGTCGAGCCACCGGAGCTGGTGGAGACACCGGAGCTGGCCGTGCCGCCCGAGGCGGAAAAGCCACCGGAGCTGGTGGAGCCACCGGAGCTGGTGAAGCTGCCGAAGCTGGTGGAGCCGCCGAAGCTGGTGGAGTTACTTGAGGTGGTGGAGCCGCCGAAGCTGGTGGAGCTACTTGAGGTGGTGGAGCCGCCGGAGCTGGTCGTGCCACCCGAGCGGGTCGAGCCACCGAGGCTGGTGGAGCCACCGGAGTTAGTCGAACCACCGGAACTGGTGGAGCTGCTTGAGGCGGACGAGCTGCCGGAGCTGGTCGTGCCGCCCGAGTCGTTGGAACCCCCGGAACTGGTCTGGCCGGCGGAACTGGTCGAACCACCAGAGCCACCTTTGCCTGCAGATTCGGTGGAGCCCCCAGAGCCAGCGGAGCTGCCGGAACTACTCTTGCCGCCGGCTGGGCCAAAGGTCCTCGCGCCAGGATCCCCGACACAGCCGTAGCAGAGCAACGCAACTGAGAGCAGTAAACCAAGTTCCGAATTGCGAAGAACGCGGTTCATTGAAACCTCTCGTCGTGTTGGTACGCCAGTATGTACCTTCGGCGCGCCAGCGGCAGGCACAAGTTGATGCATTCAAGAACTTCGCGCCACGCGTCGCTCATAGCACAGCGCGGTTTCACACCGCTTTGTACATGAACCCGTAGGCAATGTGCACGCCAGCCAGGGCGAACATGATGATGGTCAGTATGATGTGGACCCAGTTCCAGTGGCGCAGCATTTTCTTGGCGCTTTCGAGATAAGACCGCGTGCGCCGCTGTGCCGCCCGGTCGGAGAGGAACTGTAGGATCTGTCGACGGGTCTTGCGATCAGGAATGTCGCCCAGGCCTGCGAAGTGCAGCCAGAACAGCGCGGCGAAATCGCGTAGCTCGTGCCACAACATGACCGCGAGCAGCCCGTGCGAGCCGACCACCCCCTCGCGCTCGGGGGTCAGAATGCGAATTGCGCGCGAGTTTCTGCGGCGACCGACAATCGAGGGCGCACTTCGCGTTAGGGATTCCACCTCGAAATCCGCCAGGCCGATGCCCGAGTGTACCTTTCCGTAGAGATAGCGGCCGATGGCTCCCGACGCGACGACGATCCACATCGACATGCAGGAGAGTCCCACCCAGCGGTCCAGCTTGAAGGCTGCGTGGTACGTCACAAGGGTTGCACCGATGAACCCTACCCAAAGGTGAACAGTGAGCCAGGTGGATTGGGCGCCGAGTTTCTTTAGCAAACCCAGCCGCGTATGCAGCGGGTAGAGGAAGGTCAGCAGCATGAATGACGTGCCGATATACCCGAGCCAGTGGCCGAACCCTTTCCCCGAGCTGTACGAAATCGGTTCGACCCTTCCCAGCCATTGCAGCAGGGCGGCCTGCAAGCTGTGCTCGGGCAGAGTTCGGCGCAAGAAGCACTCGAGGCCGACGGCGGCCAGGGCGAGGAAGAGGAGGGTGGCCACCACGGCGCGGGCCGTGCGGTGGGTCTGCCGGGCGCGGTGTTCGGCCACGCCCTCGAGAAATGCCACCCCGGAAAAGGTCAGGCCCCCGGGCCCCGTCTCGGTGAACAGATCCCGGGGCGAAAGCTCCAGCAGGGCTCCGGTGGGGCATGCACGCAGACAGGCGCGATCTGGGAAGTCCGCACATCCATCGCACTTGACCGCCCGCTGGCGCGCCTTGCCCGCGGCCGTGTACTTTTCCATGAAGATGGCGCCGTGAGGACACTTGACTTTGCAGACGGCGCAGCCCGTGCAGCGTTCGCTGATGCGAACTTCACCCTGCTCGTCGAGTACCAGGGCCTGGAGCTTGCAGGACACGAGGCACGGCTTGTCCACGCAGTGCCGGCACACCTGCTGGATAGCCAGACGTCCGAGACGTAGGTCGGCGCGCAGTTCTCGCGCGGAACCATGGCGCTTGGCACATGCCTCTTGGCACTTGTTGCAGTCCAGGCAACGATCGAGCTGGCTGACCCGCACCAACGAGCTGGACGCAAACCCATGGCGGAGGAAGAAGTCCTGCACCAGCGCACGGGTCGGTTCCTGCTGGCTGAGGAAGTGGTTGCGTGAAGCTGCGATCTGTTGTCTGAGCCGCGTGGACCAGGCTGCGTGCCGGGCCATGAGCTCGGTCAGTGCCGGGCGGCTGGCCGCCAGCAAGGTGGCCGGCGTGGAGGCCATGCAGTCGAGCACCGGCTCTCCTGCGCCCGGTGGGCAATCGAGAAAACCGTCGGAGAAGAACTCGCCGGGCGCGAAGAAACCTATGTGCTCGAGCGGGCGATCGTCGCCCGCGCGCGCGGGGACAGACGTGCCCTCTCGGTCGAGAGCGATGGAGACGACGCCGGAAAGCACGAAACAGTAATTCTCGCCTTGGCCCCGTTCCAGCGACGAGAGGCGCTGACGGCGATCGAGATGGCGTACCTGGCCCGTGCGCAAGAGCCGATCGAGCGCTGGGTTGGGCAGGTCGGCGAAAACCGGCAGCGCGCGAAGGGAATCAACCGTGACCGCGTGGCTTGCTTCTTGTGCCATGGTCGTTTTCTCTTAATCTGCCATGTTCCATCTCTAGTATCGAGGCGGAGCCGCGTGGCAGACGAGGCAATCGGCCCGCCGGTGGCAGACGTAGCAGTTGTCGTTGGCAAAACTCCCTGCCGCGAATCCGTGCAGGGTACCCCAGGCCCCGCGGTGATTGAGCGGCGCTGTCGTCCTGTGACACTGGATGCACGCGCCGGGCTGGTGACACACCCGGCAGGCCTCGGGATCGAACGCCGAAGCGGGTCCGTGACCGCGCAAGCGCCAGAGCGCGGTGTGGCTCTTGGGCGGATGGGTGCGATGGCAATTGGTGCAAACCGGCGAGGCGTGGCAACGGGCGCACGAGCGCCCCGCAGCCCCGGCCTCGTCTTCGTCCCAGGGCAGATTCGCGTGCGAGCGCAACCAGACCTGGTTGTGGTCGCGCGGCTTCAAGGTTCGCGCGGACCCCGCCAGCAGGCCCCGGAAATCGGTGGTGGAGTGACAATCGTCACAGTTGGGCCCGGCTGACCCGCGATGCGGATCCGCGTGGCATTCAGCGCAGCGCTTGCCCATCAACGGGAACCGGCGATCGAGCGGCGGCGCCACTTCCTTCTTGGTCCAACCGAAAGCGGGCGGCGAATCGGGCCGCGGCCGATGGCAGAAGGAGCAGGCCAGATCGCGATGCGCGCCGTCACGCACGAAATGGGTCATCCGGTCGTGATTGAATTTGGGCGCTCCCTTTTCCGGCCGGTGGCACTTGCCACAGTCCCGGCCAAGCTGCCCGCGGTGCGGTTCGGTCTTCTCGTGGCAGTCCACGCACTTGACCGCCCCCAGCTTGAAGCGACCGTTGACGTGGCACGACTCGCACTTGGCGGTCTTGTGCAGGCCTTCCAGTGGGAACCGCTTGTTGTGTTTCCAGACCAGTTGCAGGTCTTTGAAATGTTGGGTCGGCGTGTGACATTTGGAGCAGTCGTTGCCGAGTTGTCCGGTGTGCTTGTCCTTGTGGCAGTCGACACAAGTGAGCTTGTTGGTACGGTAGATTCCGGTCTGGTGACAGTTGGNNGCGCGTGCCGCCTTCCACGTGGCAACCAGCGCACGGCTTGTCTGCGAACTGCCCCTTGTGCACTCCCCGGTGCTGGTGACAGGTGACGCACGCGCCTGGGCTGTACGTGAGCTGCTTACCCCGTTCGTGGCACTTGCGGCAGTCCAGGGTCTGATGTTTGCCGAACAGGGCAAAGCCGAAGCGGCGATGGTCCACCTTGGCTTCTTTCCAGGGACGCCCGGTGAAGTGGCAGGAGGTACACTTGGCGGTGTCGACGGTCACCGGGTGGAAAGGACGGTGGCAGTCGGCGCATTTGCGTGGCGGGGTGCGACCCGCCATCTGAGCCTTGGCGTGGCACTTGGTACAAGGCTGTTCCAGGTGCTTCCCATCGAACGCGATCCCCGAGTAGCGGCCGTGCGGCTCCAACCACTCGGACAGGTGCATGCCGCGCACGAACTTGCCAGCGGGATGGCAGGTGTCGCACTTCTGGGCGAGCTGGGTTTCGGTGAAGGCATGGACGTTCTTGTGACAGCTCTGGCAATCCTGCGAACGGCCGAGATAGGTGATGCGACCCGACTTCATTCTCCGGGTGTGGCAGGAGGTGCAGGCGACCTTGGCGTGGTTGTTTATGAGCGAGAATCCGGTCTTGCTGTGGTCGAAGGTTTCGTGCCCGCCCACGTGCTTCCAGTCGATGATGTTGAACTCTCGCCCCTTGTGCTCGGGGTGACAGCGCAGGCACGGCCCGGTGAACGTTGCGTGCAGACCACGATGCTTGGCCAGCTCATCCTTGAGCGTCTTGTGGTCGTGGCAGCCGAGGCACTTGGCGTCCGTAACACCGTGATTGGCCTCGTGGCACTGCGGGCAGCCCTCCGAGTTGTCGAAGGCGGCATGGCTCTCGTTGAGCGGCCCGGGCGCCACCCGGAAGAAAGACTGCTGCGCGACCACCAGAGGAATGGCGAACAGGCTCGCCAAGAGCAAGCAGCCAAGGCCGAGCAGGCGCGTTCTTGTCGTCGACCGAGGCCTCATCGCCGATGTCGCGCCTTTGCCTTGGACTTGCCCCGGCCGGGCTTCTTGATCTGTTTCTTGGGCTTCTCCTGCGGTTCCAATACGACCGGCGGATTCTCGGCCGGGCGGGGCTCGGGCTCAGCAAGTGCAGCCACTCGGGCTGCGGCCAGACTGGAACGTCGCGGCCAGTCCTCGAACGCCGTCAGGTCGCGCGCCAGCCCGGTGGCCTTGGCCTCGACCAGCCAGTCGAATGCATCAAGCACGAAGGCTGCCTGGCCATTCACTGCTGCAATGGCCTGGCCAAGACTGCGCCTGGCTGCGACCGGATCGTTCGCGCGAGCCTGCGCGAGCGAGAGGGCGAAGTCTTGCTGAAAGAGCGCAACTGCCGGAGCGGGACGCGCCGACGCGGCCGCGGGGGTGTTGGCGGCCCGCGCGCCGGCAAACTGTTTCGCTGCCAGACGCGCCCAGGCCGAGTCCGGCGCGACGCGCGCCAGACTGTCGACCTGTCTGCGGACAGCCGCCTGGTTTTCCTGGCGAGCCTCGAACCACGCTTGTTCGTAGCGGTGGGCCAGCCACAGCGGGCCGAGCTCAAAGGCTCGATCCCAAGCTTGCCGAGCCGCCTTCACATCGCCTTTGTATTCGAGGGCGGTGGCCAGCAGATAGTGGAACTCGGGATCTCGGTCAAAGGTCGGGCGCATCGACTCCAGTTCAGGCAAACGTGTGGCCCGCTCCTGTCGTGACGCCACGGCCAGGTCGGCCAGGATTCGTTGCCCGGATGCGGGAATGGTTGCCGCAGACGAGAGATACGGCCGGATGCGGCCGAGGCGGGCGGGGTCAGCGTCCTGGTACCGGTATAGAGCCGCCTCGCTGCGCACCATGAGATCGAGGTGAGGATCGTGCTCGTCGAGTGTGGCCCTCGGACCACGCAGAAGCGCGAGGAACTGCGCGACCCGATCCAGCTCACCCTCCTTGAGGAAGGTGGCCAGACTGCGCGCCACATGCTCGCGTTCTTCGACCGCCCGGCGTGCAAGGCCCGAGCGCACGATCCAGCCAGCCACCGCCCCGACGCCGAGGACAAGCGCCAGCAGGGCGAGTCGTCTGAACGGGGCGCCATGCCGTCGTGTCGTGCGGGTTGCGCCCAGGTATTGCCCAGGATCGAGCCACGGACCGAACACACTCTCGCCGAACAGGCTGGCCAACTGGCGGTCGAAGCCGGAATCCCCTTGGTCGCGCGTGACCGCCTCTCGGTGGGCACGGCCCGCTTGGCTCTCGTCCGGCCGAGGACGGAGTCCGGGGCGCCCATCGCTGTTTGGTGGGAATGAAGGGCCCCGTGTGGTCACCATGGATTACTCCCATGACAGGGGGCGGTGGTACCCGCGCAGGTCTTGGTCACCGGATCCCAGGTGCCGGATGGCGGGATGACATCGACAAGACCGTCAACGTGAAGATAGGGGTCAAGGATGGTCTTCAAGTCAGCAGAAACCACATTGCTGTGGCAGGTGTCGCAGGAGTACGCGCTATGCAACGGATGCGAGGCGCCCAGACCCGCCGCGGTCATGGCGTGGCATGAATTGCATTTGATCTGCGAACCATCGACCTTGGTCCAGCGGGGTGGGGCTGGGACGAAGGTTCCCGGCAGGGGGCCGCCGTGACAGTAGGTATTCGTGCAGGTTTCGGTCGTGCGGTTCCAGGCTGGAGAGGCCCCTAGGGTTTGCGCCAGCGATCCGAATTCCACCACCGTTCCACCGGAGAAAGGATCCGGGTGGGCGTCACCGTCCATCACGGTGGGCACCGGGTGGCATTCCTCGCAGGCGACTGGGCCGGAGATGGATCCCTCTTGCATGTGGGACTGATGGGCGCCGACGCCGATGTAACTCGTGCTGGTTGATCCGTTGACCGCCAGCGGAGGAGCCGCATTCTTCGGGCTGCCGTGGCACGAGTAACAGTTGAACTTGGCCGGGAGACCATCGCCGAGCGGGCTGCGCTGACAGCCCACTCCGCACAACAGCAGCACCCCGACTAGAACGGGCGATGGGCCCTGTATTGGGCGGCAAGAAGCGCGGCCCATCAGAAATCCTCCCGAAGGGAAAGAAACACCGACTGAATGGTCCGGTCGACGATCTCCGCGGTGTAGCGTGCGCGCACCTCCAGCCAGGGCAGGGCGCGCACCGCGACCGTCCCGAAAACGGTGCGGGCATTCTGCAGCTCTTCTACGTCGCGGTAGTAGTTGACCTTCCAGCGCTGATAGTAGGTGCCGGCTTCGACCTTGACCCTGCGGATGGAGTAGCCGGCCGATCCGCCGAGGGTCAGGAACGAATCATTGGCCAGGGACCAGGGGACGTAGTTCCATTCGAGGATTCCCGTTGCGAAGAGGCTCTTTAACCCCAGGTTGTTGACCTCGGTCTGAAAGTAGACGCCGCCGGTATTGCGATTGAACGGGCTCTCGGCACCACGCAGAAGCTGGCGGACGCGCCATCCCGCACGCAGATTGAGAGTGGTGAGCTGGCCCAGCCCGATCTCCTTCCAGACTTCCAGACGAGCGCGCAGATTGGGCAGGCTGGGGCCGAGGAGTGAGTAGAATGGGTTTTCGTTCTCGCTGATCTCGCCCAGGGTCCGGAGCTGCGCGCTGGCCTGGGCATCTATCCCGGCGCTGATGGACGGAAATGCCATGCGCAGGGCGCCCCCGGCATGGGACGCGCTCCGGTTGAGCCCCCGCACGAAAAGCCTGGCCCAGCCGTTCTCGAAGCGCGTCGACAGGGTCAGGCCATAGGAATGGGCGTAGACCCAGTCCCTTTGCTGCGCGTCCTGGGAAAGAACCGTGTCGTGCTCGAAGCGCGAGTCGACCTCGAGGCGAAGGTTCTCGCTCGGTCGATACCCCGCGCCCGCGCACATTACCCAGTTCTCGAACAGCCCCGGCTGTACCTCGAAGAAGTGGACAGTCCGTCCCGCGTAGCCGAAGAGTGAAAGCTGGCGCTCCCACAGGCGCAGGCCCAGCGACCCTCCGTCGAAGGTTATCGGCAATCCATGCTCGCTCGCTTGCCGACCGAGGCGCAGGTATTCGAGCGGAAGACTGCGCCGCCATTCAGCCGACAGCGCGTAGACCACGATGAGGGGCTGGCGGTAGTCAGACGTCTCCCCGAACAGGTCGGGCTGGCCCGAGGGCACATGCCCATCGAGGTCGTACCAAAATGCGGCTGAGATCTGGCCCTGCAGATGATCGCGATAGCCCCTGCCTTGCCCATCGAGAGTCAGCCGCAGGTCCTGGTCGGGCGTCGGGTTGGCGGCGACCGGCACCCCGAGCACCCCGGATGTGGCCGCTGACCCTGACGGGGCGTTTCGCACGCGATACTCCTGCGCGAGCGACAGGTCACCGGACCACGCGCGCTCAGGCTCGACCCGCACTTGTGCGGTAGCAGCGGCGGACTCCGGTCCGGCAAGGGTCGCGAGAAGGGTCAAGGGCCACAGAACCAAGGGACAACTCGGACTGGGCGGTCAGTTTGGCGCCTGCGGACTCGGCTCGATCGCGATCGCGGGCAGCGGCAGGTCGGCGTCCAAGATGGTCTGTTCGTTCAGCGGGTGGTGACACATGGAAGACGACTCCGGCCTGGGGTGCTGAAGCTAAGGTCGTTTGGAGAACTGATCCCGATCCCCCTCCGGCAGGTAGAAGCAGCCGCGAGTGCAGCCCCTCCTGCGGCAGACTCGATGGCTAGACTGGGGGCGGTAGTCAAGAAAGACAAGCTAGAAATCCGTGGCCGACGGCATCTTGGAATGCCGCAGACGCGCGACTTCCGCCCTTGCACTCTCTGCCAGCGATCCGTCGGGGAAGCGTGCCAGCAGCGTCTCCAGGCGCGCGATCGCCAGGGCCAGGTTCCCCTGTCGCTCGGCGGCCATGGCAGAGGTGAACAGATCGTTCTGCTCGGCGAGATTCGACTGCAGCGATTGTCGGGCGCCACCCACCGGCACTTCCCGTGCGCGAATCTTCGGCCCGGCGATCCCGGACCGAGTCCGGTCGCTCGACTTCGGCTTCTCGCTATTCGGGCTTATCGGCCCTGTCCGCCGGTGAAACAAGCCGGATTCTGGGGTCGTCTGTTCGCAGCCCACCGAATGGCTCACGCATCAGAACCTGATCGTCACCTCCAGCGTTCCCTCGGGCGCGGCCTTGGCGAGAGTCGTCGACGATTCGCCAGTCAGCTTGTTGGCAATGGCAGCTGCTGTGGCTTCGTCACCGGCCAGACGCTCGACCTTGGTGATCTTTCCCGCCCGGTCGACTGTGACCCGGAGACGAAGCGTGCTGCCGGGTTTGGCTTGCGGGCAACCTTGCTGTTCGGCCACGCGGCGAATGATGGCGAGCAGGGCCTTGCTGTCACCCAGATTCTGACTCTTGCCGGGTGTCAGCCTGACCGAGCACACGGGCGCCTTCTTATCCTTGGCGGCCTTGCCCTCGGCCTCGTCGTTGCCGTCGGCGAGCGCATCCACTCTTCCGCCCTTGCCGGCCCCTCGCGCTGTGGAGGCAAGTCCCGAGATCGGGGCGCTGGGTGCGGCGGAAGCTGGTTTGGGGGCGACCATCGGCCGCGACTCCGATTTCTTGGCCGCGCGCAACGGCTGGGCGGCCGGCGCGCCTGTAACGTGCGAGTAGGCAATCCCACGCAATGCCTGTTCGGGTCCTGCTGAGCCAACCGCGAGATTGGACACGCCCTCGGGCATGGGAAGCGGCTGGCGCACGGTCTCCAGTTGCCCAGCGCGATTCACCACCTGCGAATCCACCGCCACGAATGAGGTGAACGGGGTGAGCAGGCTGTAGCCCAGGCCCAGACCGGTGATCGTGTCCTCGACCTCCTGGCCGCCGCCCATGTGCAGTTCGTCTTCCAGGATCTCGACCCACTTGCGCGCCCACAGCGCGCGCAACGCCGCGTTTTCCCGGCGCGCATCGGCCGGGCGCAGGTCGATGCTGTGTGCGAACTTCCCGCGGCCGCTGCGGCCGGTGATCTCGATCTTGCCCGGCCGGTCTCCCTTGTACTTGCCGAAGAGCAGGAGCGGTCGCTCGGCCAGCAGGTCAGGCACCTTCTCGGGCGCGACGTCGTAGGCGTCAAAGCCCTGCATGTGCACCTGGATGTCAGTCAGCACCGGGCGCTCGATCATGTGGCGCAGCTTCTCGGCCTGTGCCGCGGCCTTTTCCGGACGCGACACCACGAACGGCTCGCCCAGACCAGCGCGCGCCATGCCCTCGATCAGCCCGCGGTTGACCGACGAGCCGATGCCAAAGGCAAACAGGTTGGCCTGGTCCAGCCGCTCGCGGATGAAGCGGAAGGCCTGTGCCTCCACGCCCACGTAGCCATCGGTGATGACCACCACGGTGCGCGAGGTCCCGCGGCCCAGGGATGGAATTGCGTAGGCCGCCTGCAATCCGCCCATCAACTCGGTGCCGCCGCCTCCGCTCTGGCGCAGGATCACGTCCAGGCCCTCGCGGACGTTCTTTTCATTGGCCGGCCTGGAACCCGATGGGCTCCACACGTAGTTCGCGCCTGAGAAAAGCGCCAGGTTGAAGTGGTCGGTGGGGCGCAGTCGCGACAGCAGCTCGCGCATCAGCGTCTTGGCCGTGTCCAGGGGGAAGCCGTGCATGGAGCCGGACACGTCGAGCAGGAAGATGTACTCGCGCGGGGGAATGTCTGCCTCGCCGGGCCGACGGGGGGGCTCCATCAGCATAGCGAAAAACTTCTCGCCCGGGCGGTCGGGTCCCGCCGACGGTTGTTCAAACAGTAACAGGCCCGTCTCGATCTTGTCGCCGGCCAGTCGGTAGTGCAGGACGAAGTCCTTGTTGCCGCCGCCCGATTGATCGAGACGGACGTCTGCGGTGGTGGGTCCCGCGTAGCTGACCGCGATCTTGTGCGAAGGCGACGATACTTCCTTGAGCGCGATGCCGGTCTGCATGTGAACCTTGATGTCAAAGGCGTAGGGTTCCTTCTCGCTCTCGGACAGGTGGGGATTGGCCATCCATTGATCGGTCTTCGGGTTGGCCCCGCCGGGATAGCGCGGGCCCACCACGGTCGGGTAGACGAACTCGTAGGT
The DNA here is from genome assembly GCA_003170035.1 of Myxococcales bacterium. Classification (GTDB taxonomy): domain Bacteria; phylum Myxococcota_A; class Polyangia; order Fen-1088; family Fen-1088; genus Fen-1137. The sequence goes on from PMZX01000206.1 coordinate 13,735, forward strand.
GGCGTTCTCGGGCAGGATCATCTCGCTGTAGTCGAGTTCGACCTCGATGCGGTCGCCGGGCATGATGTTGGCGACGCTGGTGGTGAAGACATTGGGCCGCTCCTGTTCGAGCAGCGAGGCCCGCTGCCCGGCGCGCTTGGCCGCCTCATACTCGGCCCGCGCTTCCTGCTTGCGCGCGATATGCGCCTCGATGGTGCGCGCGCCAATCCTCATGCGCATGGCGTGCACGGCTGCGCGGGTCGAGGCGGGAAACACGTACACCGCCTCGATGGGCTTGCCGGCGCTGTTCTCGAAGACCTGGTGCACCTTGACCGCCGCGATGACCCCGGCAATGTCCACCTCGGCGCGCGTCTCCTTGAGCGGCAGGCGCTCTGTCTCTGGATTGCCCCCTGCCACATAGAAGTACGGTGCCAGGGTGCGATCGTCGGATGGATCGGCCTGATCGCGTGGGCCGCCGGCAAAGCCGACGCCGCCAGTGTTGTGCAGGCCCTTGAGCACCGCGGCCGGGCTCTTGGCAACGGCCTTTGCGGACGGATCGCCGGCCGCGCCAGCCGCGCGATCTGCGCAGACCAGCAGGCCAACTAGGGTGAGAACGCCAACCATTCTTTGAGTTTTCACGCAACGCATGTTTAGGACCTCCTGCCCCAGGGTAGAAGTTCGAGGGGCGACACTGTCCTGGAACGCACGGCCCGGGAGAAAGATCTGGTATCAGCACCCAATCGAGCGGATGGGATAGGCGCGGATTCGGGCGTCTCGTGTCACGACGACCAGCCCATCGGCCAGTGCTTGAGCGACCAGGAGGCGATCGAAGGGATCGCGGTGCAGGGCAGGAAGTCCCTGCAGCGACCTGATGTGGCGAAGGCAGACCGGAAGCTCGGTGAAGCGCTGGCGTTGCATCTGTTCCGCCAGGTCAGAAGGCGCATCCAACTTGCCCAGGGCTCTTTTGATCTCAATCTCCCATGCCGAGGCCACGCTGACGAACACGGTGTTGCCCGGATCCTGCAGGCGACGGCGCGCCTCAGCAGCCAGTTCGCCCGGGCGCGCGAGTGCCCACAGCAGGGCGTGCGTGTCGAGGAGCAGCTTCACTTACCACCGCGGCGCGGGCGCGGTTTGGCCGCAGGGACGGGCTCGCCCTCGAAGAGCTTGATCACATCGTCGGGTGTTGCGTCGAAGTCGTCGGCCATGCGGACTTTGCCTTCCCAGCCGCCCAGTGGTCGCGCCGTCCGGTCAGGTGTGCAGGGCACCAGCTTGACGTAGGGACGCCCGGCCTTGGCGATCACGATTTCTTCGCCGGCCAGGGCTTCTTCGAGCAAGCGCGAAAGGTGGGTCTTGGCCTGCTGGACGTTGATCAACTTCACAGACTTAGTCTGGTCTGGTCTGCTGGAAGAGTCAACTCAGCGCCCCGCCCGCCGGAGGCTGATCTGCGCGACGCCCGTGGTGGCCGAGTTGACCTTTGACAGGGAAACCTGCCCCACCAGCTTGCGACCAAGGTCGTCGCCTAGCTTCTCGTCGCCGGACAGTCTTTCGGCCGCCGTGATCTTCCCACCGCTGTCGATGGAGAGGCGCAGACGTAGGGGATTGGCTGTCTGTGCGGAAGTACAGGGCTCGGCCTTCGGCCCGCGTTGAATGACGGCGACTGCCGCGCGCAGATCCCCCACTTCGCGGTCGCTCTCCGGTCTTGCCTCAAGCCTACAGGTCGTCTTTCCTCCCGTATCGTGGCCGTGGGCACCCTGTCCGTTTCTCTCGCGACCGCGGCGGTGCTGGTCGAGTTCTTCTTCGGGAAGGCCGGCGAGAGGGTCGGGTGGAACTTGGCGCCGGTCGCTGATCAGGCCTTTCGGCCGTGCGCCGATCGCACCGTCGGCATGAGCGGCCAGGGCGTGGTGGTCTGAGAGTGATTCTGCTGCGCAAAAGAACGTGGCAAGGCAGAGCACGACTTCCTCGGACGGGTGCGCGCGTCGCATGGCGGGCCTCCTGCCCCCGGGGGTGGTGGCGGCACCGGGGGACCTACGCCTTTGAACGCACGACCCGCTGAGAAGATCTACAAGCCGGGCTTCACCCGCTGGCGCAGATCTTCGATCTCACCGTCGATTCGCGCCACGCGCCGCCCGATCAGCGCGACATAGGTGAACACCGCCCCCCAGATGAAACCGTAGGCCAGGGCCACGTAGGTCATGATGACTTTCCCTCCGCATCTTCAACCGCAATCGCCAGTTCCACCAGGCGCGCCTGGGCGCGCTCGACGCGCATTCGCACGGTCAGCAGCACGCCCCACAGGGCGCTAAAGATGGCCAGCGACAAGAAGAAGGGTAGGCGCATCCCCGAGGCCAGTGACGAAACGACCTTGGTGGTGGGGTGCAGGCCGCGCCAGACGTTGACGCTGAGGTAGACCAGGGGCACGTCCGCCGCTGCGAACAAGGCCATCGCTGCCGCCAGCCGGCGGCCACCTGCGCCGCCATAGCGTCGTGCCAGCCCGTAGGCGATCAGTATCAGCCAGAGCAGCAGCGAGGAGGTGAGGCGTACATCCCAGGTCCAGAACACGCCCCACGCCGCCCGCGCCCACAGCGGACCGGTTACCATCACGCACAGGCCAAACAGCACGCCCAGTTCGGCGCTGCACACCGCCAGCCGATCTCCGCGTTCGGAGCCGCGAAACAGGTAGGCCAGACTGCCGCCCGCGCACACGAAGGTGGACAGCATGAGCAGCCAGGCGCAAGGCACGTGGAAGTAGAAGATCTTCTGTACGATGCCCATGGTCTTCTCCAGCGGCGCATTCGCGACCAGGAAAATCACGACGAAGAACCCGTGCATGGTCAGCAACAGGCCCACCAGGAAAGGAGTGCTGGACTTGTGGGCCGAGGGCATGCGCGAAAGCATAGCTCAATCTCCCATGACGACCGGCTCGAACGTCCACAGCCCGACCACCACGAACACCACGTCGAGGGCCGCGAGAAAGCGCGTCCAGAACAGCGCGGGATCCAGATCCGGGGCCGCAGGGTCGAGCAGATAGGCGGTTGCACGACTGGCCGCCAGCAGCACCGGGATCACGATGGGGAAGAGCAGGGCGCCCAGAAGCGCGTCGCGGCTGCGGGCGCGCAGGAGCGCCGCCGAGAAGATCACGCCCACCGAAGCAAAGCCGATGGTTCCCAGCAGCAGCAGCAGGCCCAGCCAGAGGGCGTGCGGCCAGAGCACGGCCGAGAACAGCGCCGCGAGCAGAGGCGTCAACAGCAATTCCACCAGGAACATGATGGCCGCGGTGGCTGCCAGCTTGCCGGCATAGATCGCCGAGCGCGGGACCGGCGACAGCAGCAGCGAGCGGATGGCCTCGCTCTCCCGTTCGCGGTCAAAGGTGCGCGACAGGGCCACCGTGCCCGAGAACAACACCGCAACCCACAGGATGCCTGCGACCACATCGGGGCCGACCGTGACTTCTTGACCCGAGATGAAGGCGAAGGAAAACACCAACACCACCAGCGCGGCCATGAAGCCCATGGTGTAGAGCACCTCGCGACTGCGCCCCTCGATGTGCAGATCCTTCCAGGCGATGCGCCCGGCCTGACCAGCCCAGCTAGGCCTTGCCACGAGTGGCCTCCTCGTAGAGAGCGCGAACCTCGTCGGCGGAGAAACTCGTGCGGGTTTCGTCGCAGGCCACGCGGCCACGGCGAAGCACGACCACATGCGTGGCGATGGCAGCGGCCGCCACGAGATCGTGAGTCACCAGGACCACCAGCCGCCCCGCCTCCCGCTCGCGTTGCAGCTCGCCGGCCAGCCACGCGGCGCCGGCAGGGTCGAGGGCCGAACCTGGTTCGTCGAAGAGCAGGATCTCGGGCTCGTGCAGCAGGGCGCGCGCCAGCGACAGCCGTTGCAGCATGCCGCGCGAGAAGGTCCGCGCCGCCCCTTCACGCCGGACGCCGTCCAAACCCACGCGCGCCAACATCTCGTCGATGCGGCGCTCGCCGTTTGCGATCCCGTACAGCGAGGCAAACAGGCGCAGGTTCTGTCGGGCAGAGAGATCTCCGTACACACCCGGTTCGTGGCCGACGTAGCCGATGCTGGCGCGCAAGCGGCTGTGGCGCGACAGGTCTTCATCGCCCAGGATGATGCGGCCCTGCGACGGTTGCGACAGCGTCGAGAGCAGGCCGAGCAGGGTGGACTTGCCGGCGCCGTTGGGGCCCAGCACCGCCGCCACCCGACCAGGGACGAAGGCCAGCGACACGTCGGCGAGCGCCCGGTGCCGGCCGAAGGTCTTGCCGACGTTCACCAGGCGCAGCTCACGCTCGCTCATGGGCTCACACGGACCTGCCGCCAGGCCTTCTCACGTCGGTGTCGCCAACCCGCTCAGCATCCATGGCCACGAGCGCGGCCATCAGTTCGGCCCGCCGCTGGGCCAGCGGCGCGTCGTCAGCCCCCGCGGCCCGCCGCGCGCGTTCCACTTCCACCAGTTCGGCGAGGAGCTGCTCGCGCCGACTGCTGCCCAGGTCCTTGGGCCGCTCCTCCGTCCCGGGCCTTCGCAGGCCCAGCATGGCCGCGAACGCCAGCGCAGCGACCAGCACCGTCGCGATGGTCTTGCCCAGACTACCGCGCGCAGGCAGGCCGGATATGGCGATGCTCAGGACCCCATTGCGGGGCACGCTGGCGAACTGGAAGAGCTGCATTCGCGCTCCCCGATCATCCGTCTGGGAAGGCATGGCCTGCAGGCCGGGCGCCGTGAGGGTCAGGTGAGCCGTCTCCGGCACCATGACCAGCGGGCTCTCGATACCGAGTGGCATGGGCTGGCGGAACGTGATTCTGCTTTCGCCGGCCGTGGGCAAGAAGAAACCGAACCGGGCCTGCACCGGGATCCCGGAAGAACTTGCCGGCGGAACCGCTTCCCGCAGGAACATGGTCGAACTTTGGTCCGGCTCCAGGCGCGCGCCGCCCTCGATCGCGCTTCCGTTGCTGGCCCCGGCAGGAAGGGGAACGGGAAGGCCGCCTTGGCCAGGGCTGAAGACCCGGTCGGATGTGTTCTCCAGCACCAGATTCTCCATGACCGCCAACGCGTCTTCACGCAGGTCGATGAGCATCTTGGACGAACTGGACACCTGCAAGACCGATGGGTCGCTGGTCTGGCCGGGCACGCGTAGCTCCCCGGCAGCACCACGCTCGGCTGACAGACGGATGCGACCGCTGCCGAGTTGTACGCCGTCGCGCTTGATGACAGCCGTGTATTCGTAGGGGTCGCCGGTCTGCAGTCCCTGGAAGCGGACGAATCCATCCTTGTCGGAGCTGCTGGTCACGAACTCTATGTCGTCTGGCCTGCCGGTGCTGCGTTCCAGCTTTACCTCCTGGCCAGCCATGGGCGCGCCGTTGCTGTCGACCAGACGCAGCTCCAAGCTTCCCGCAGCCAGGCCGGCTTTTTCAGCCACTGCTCCCGGGAGCGCGCGAACCGCCGGCTGGGCCGCGTGGCTGCCATGCCCGGGCGTGCTTGCGTGTGGATTGGCCTGCGCGCTTGCCCCTTCGCCGTCGCCGTCGCCTTCGCCTTGGCCCTCGCCTGCCCGGGAAAGCAGCATGAGGCGCGCGCCTCCCTGGGCCGGGACGGCGAAAGACGCGGTTTGCAGTTGCTCGCCATCGACCACGGCTTGGGCGTGAAACTCGGCGCCGACGGGAAGATCGGAGAATGTCGCGCGGCCATCGGACTTGGTTTCTTCCGTCCGCTCGGTGGCCTTGCCACCCGGAGCGGTCACCGTGGCCACGACTTTGACCTCGACAGCCGCATTGGACAGCGAGCCGCGACCCACCCGCACGGTCACCGTGCCCACCGGCAGGTCGCCGACCATCAGAGGACGCGCTGCCATGGCTTGCGCATCGTGCTCTCCCGCTGGCGGCTGCGCGACGGCAGTCCCGGCAAGAAGCAGCAGCATCGCTGATATGGGAACCCGGCAGGGTGGCGGGCGGTCCCGAAGCCCCCGCAGGGGGAGCCGGCGGGCTCCCCACGCGACTAGGCAGGAACGCCGATTCATTCTGTCGCCTCCGTGCCAGCAGCAAGGCGCGCCTGCAATTCTTCCTCGATGAAGGCACGGCGTTCTGCGCTGGTGATTGCTTCCTGCCTTAGCAGCGGATCGATCATGCGGTACCAGGCAAGAGCCGTCAGCCCGAGGCCAAGTCCGCCCACACCGAGCACCACCAGCGGCGCGCCCAGGCGCAGGCGAGCGAGCAGCACGCCAAAGACCAGGGCGGCGGCTGCCCCTAGCAACGTGATGGCCACGCTGCTCGACGAAAAGCGAATGCGGGACACGGCGCGGACCGATCGGCCGTCGGGCAGCAGCACCAGAGTCGTGGCCGTGGCCATGAGCAGAAACCCCAGCCACATCCAGTCGACCAGAGGGTTGCTGACCAGCTTGAGAGCCGCCGTGCCGCCGTCCATGTCGTGGTTGCCCATAGTGACATAGAGATCCTCAGCCAGACCACGCAGGATGGCGACCTGGGTGGCCGGCTCCTCGGGTCGTTTGTCGTAGACCCAGCGCGCCGGGAGCAGCTGACCGGCAGGCTTGCCGTCGAGCAGGACGGTGAGTTCGGCCGTCACCATCTGCTTCTGTCGATCCTCGGTCTGAGAAAACCCGTCAAATCGGATGCCATACTTGCCAAAGCTGTGGGTCTGGCCGACTGACAGGACCACCGATTCCTCGTGCTGGAAGGCCTGGCCAGCAAAACCCAGGAACATGAGGGCGACGCCGAGATGGACCAGGTAGCCGGCGTAGGGGCGGCGGATCCGGTAGAGGAGCGCGCCGAGTGCGGCGCCCGGGCCCTGGCCCGTGCTGCGCATCCGGCCGGCTACGCCGCGGCCGATTTCCTGGACCACCGCTGCGGCGATGAAGCCCGACAGTGCTAGGCAGAGCAGCGCGGCCTTGGACGAGCCCAACCCGCCGATGGCGCAGGCGCCGGTGGTGACGATTGCCGCGACCACCGGCGCGATGAGGCGCCGGCGCACCTCGGGCAGCGCGGTTCGGCGCCAGGCCAAAATGGAGCACAGCCCGGTGAGCAGCAGGAGCGCGATCCCGATGGGCACCATCCAGCGNNAGGGTGGGGAACATGGTGGCGAACATCACCACCAGGGCAGCCAGCACGAATACCCAGTTGGCTGCGACGTACGACGCCTCTCGCGACAGCCACGACTCCAGCGGCCGCGATACGCGCAGGGCCGACAGGCGCGCGAACAGGAAACCGAAACTGACCAGCAACACCAGCCCCATGAAGATGGTGAAGATCCAGGCCAGCCGCGTGTCTTTGCCAAAGGCGTGCACCGATTGCACGATGCCCGAGCGGGTCATGAAGGTGCCAAAGATGGTGAGGAAGAAAGTCAGGATGACCAGGACGAAGGTCCAGCGGCGCAACAGCCCGCGCCGCTCTTGCACCTTCATCGAATGCAGCATCGCGGTCGCGGTCAACCACGGCAGAAGGCCCGCGTTCTCGACCGGATCCCAGGCCCAGAACCCGCCCCAGCCCAGGACTTCNNAGCCCAGCGGCGAATCGCCACCAACCAGGCGTCGTCCAGGTGACCCGATATGAGCGCCGCCATGGCAAAGGCGTAGGGAATGGTCAGGCCCACGAACCCGGCGTACAGCGCGGGCGGATGGGTGACCATGTACGGGTTCTGCAACAGCGGATTCAGTCCCTGGCCCGCGGATGGAATCTCGACCAGGAAGGTATCGAAAGGATTCTTCTCGAAGATGATGAGGTAGAGGAAGAAGTCCGCCACCGCGGCCATCACCGCGATGGCGTAGGGTAGGATCTCGCGCTGGCGGTGCCGGTTGGTGTACACGGCGATGGCCGCGAACACCGCCAGCAGCGACACCCAGAACAGCATGGAGCCATCCAGCCCGCCCCAGTAGGCCGAGATCTTGTAGGCCAGCGGAGCCTGCGCATCGGAGTAGTGCTGGACGTACTTGATGCTGTAGTCGCCCGAGACAAAGGCCTGCACCATGGCCACGCTGGCCAGCCCAAGCACCGCAGCCAGGGCGTACACAGCCGCCCGTCCGGATTCCAGCAATCGCGCATTGCCGCGCCGGGCTCCCACCAGCGACGCCGCGCCGGCATAGGTTGCCACCACCAACGCGATGAGGACACAAAGAGCACCGAAGTCAGCCATTCGACCCAGTCCTGGTTAGACGTCGCCGCTATCCGCCGGTTACCCCAACTCGTCAGGCCACCGTGGTCGCCAGCTTGGCGCGAATGATCATCTTGAAGTCCGCGGCGCCTGTGCCAGCCAGCGGAANNGCCTGCCAATCCACCGCCGCGCTGGCGGCTGCCTCCAGTGACACGATGGCCACCGGCCAATCGCTGTGCAGGAGCAAGGAGCACAGGGGCTTGCCCCCGCACTGGTAGCGCAGGGCCCATCCGGTCGACGGGCCGTAGAAATACACATCCTCGACGACATCTCTCTGCTTGAGCAGGAAGCTACGCGCGGCCTCGAAACGCTTGCCCAGGGCCAGGGGCAGGCGCGCCGTGAATGCCGCCGGCGTGGGTTGCTGATTCTTCTTGGGAAACGCCACCCGCGGCGGCTGCGGTGCCCGGACGGGCCGGGGTGCGGCCGGCGCCGGCTGGGCCTTGCTCGGACGTGCGGGGGTCTTCTTGTCAGGCGGCGTTCTTGGCATTTTTTCGGTTGGCCAGGGTGTTCTTCGCGTAGGCGATGATACCAGGCAGGAGCGACAGGAAGATAATCAGGATGATCAGCTTTTCGATGTGCTTGGTCACGCCGGGCCAGACGTTCGCCAGGCCGTAGCCGATGAGGGTCATGCTCAGCACCCAGCCCACGCCGCCGAAGACGTTGTAGCTTACGAAGCGGCGGTAGTTCATTTGCCCCACGCCCGCCACCACCGGGGCAAAGGTGCGGATGATGGGTATGAAGCGCGCCAGGATGATGGTCTTGCCGCCGTGGCGCTCGTAGAACTCGTGGGTGCGAACGAGGTGCTTCTTGTTGAAGAAGAGCGAGTTATCGCGCTTGAAGATCTTGGGCCCGGTCTTGCGGCCAATGTAAAAGCCGACCTGATCGCCGACCACGGCGGCGATGCAAACCGCAAGGTTCAGCCACACGATGTCGAGCAAGGGCTTGCCGGAAGGGTTGGCCGAGGTGCAAAAGATACCGGCCGTGACCAGCAGCGAGTCGCCAGGCAGAAAGAATCCCACCAGCAGCCCGGTTTCGGAAAAGATCACCGCGACCAGGGCAACCATGCCGCCCCATTGGATGATGCCCTGGACGTTGTAGATCTTGTGGAACAGGTCCATCAGGTACTGCACGACAGTGGCTTCCTTCCGCGAGGG
>PMZX01000203.1 GCA_003170035.1 Myxococcales bacterium
GCCACCTCGCGGCTCTGTCCCACCTCGCGCACGAACGGCCGGATGCGGACCGAGGCAAAGCGACTGCCGGCCTGGCGCATCCGCTCCAGCAACTCGAAACTGAACACGAAGGTCTCGCTTTGCACAGTAGCCAGATCGATCGTATTGAGCCAGCGCCTGTGAAAGACGTAGGAACCGTCGAAGTCCACGCGCAGTCCGCCCAGGTCCCGCACCAGGAAGTGAAACGCAATCGACATCAGACGCCGCCACTCGCCCGAGGGCGGCATGAGGTAGGTGCTGACCACCGTGGTCTCGGGCGTGGCCAGGGGCAAGAAGACCAGCAGCGATTGCGGCCGGACTTGGCGGTCGGCCGGGAGGAACGCGATGTAGTCGCAGCGGGCCGCGGCGTATCCGGTGCGCAAGGCCGCACCCATGCCCAAGTTGCGGGCATGGCGCACAACCCGCACGTCGCCCTCGCTGGCAGCCTCGGCCCGGGCAGCGGTGTCGTCGCTGGAGCCGTCGTCGACCACGATGATCTCGTAGCCGGAAAGCCACAGACGGCCGACGCGCCGGCAGTCGCGTACCGCAGCCGCGATGGATGCCTCCTCGTTCCAGGCCAGCAACACCATGGACAGAATGTGCGGACTGTGCGGGGCGAGGATCAACTCCGCTGCATCGCCGGCATCTGTGACCACGAAATCCGCCCCTGCCGCTTCCAGAATCGGCACCTCGGCCATGGAATGCGCGTATCCGATGACGACGAACGACGGTGCCGGCGCGGCCAGGGTCTGACAGGCTGCCAGGGCCGCGCGCAGGTCTACGGCGTGATGGCCGACCAGAAACACGCGCTCCGTGCCCGCGGCTTCCGGTGCCGCGAGAATAGCCTGAAGTGGCGCCGCAGCCGGCTTGATCGAGCCAGCGCCCTGGCGCGCCTGGATGGAGAAGAAGCGCGCCGGATCGATTCCAACCGCGCGCAGAGCAGCCCGCACGCAGGTGTGACGGTTGTTGGTGTGCAGCGCGACTGGCACGTCCGACAGACGGTCCAACAAGGCACGCGCCCCGGGATGGATCGAGCAGGCCGGGCCGCAGCGGGCCTCTTCCTCGTCGATCACCGCCCACAGGCGGGCCGCGAGACCGGCACTCGCCGCGCCATCGCGTGCGCCCAGCCTTGCACAGGTCGATTCGATGCCGGCTATCAGATCCTCGCCCTCCAGGCTCATGCCCTGCGGGGCAAGCAGGGCATTCACTTCCCGACGCACGCGCGCGCTATCCAGGTGAAGGTCCACCAGGACGCCGTCCAGGTCCACGATGGCGACGGCACGTGGCCGGGTCATTGTCCCGTCCCGTTCAGGGCAACATCGTCTTCCCAGTGAGGCGACACGAGCAAAAGCTTACTCCCGTCGCAACGATGGGCGCTACAGGGATCAGGGCTTGCAACTTGCGGCAGCGCGGACGAACATGGCTGGTGTCCAGAACAGGAAGCGAGGGCACGCGATGGTCGCGTTCGCAGCACTGATTCTCCGAGACCGGGCATGGATGACGAGATTGGCGCTCCTCTGCGCGCTCCTGCCAGGGATGAGCGCGTGCTCGTCTTCAGGCCCGCCGACCCTGATCGACATGCTGCCGGCTGACAACGAAGTCGGCACCTGGACGCATGTGGGTGACGCCCAGCTGCTCACCGAGGTGACGGCGCTCTACAACCGGATCGACGGCGCTGCTCCCAAGTATATCGATCGCGGCTGGGTCGGCAGCGTCTACGCCAACTACAGCGATGGTACCCAAACCATCCAGGTGGCCATTCACGACATGGGCAGCGCTGCGAATGCCCAGGACATTTACAACGCCTATCTGCCGGCCTCGCTCCAGGCCGTCCCTGGCCGCGACAGTGCCGTGGTCGACATGGGGCTGCCCACGGCCTATGCCGCCCACGCCTATCGTGACCGCTTCTACATTGAGCTCAACATCGATCAGAAATCCGACGCCGCGCTCACCGCGATTCAGCAGTTCGTGAACCAGATTCTCGACCGCGCACGCTCCTGACAGGCCGTAGGCATGCTCCCCTCGGTCTCTGGCCGGTGCTATCCTCACGTTGTCACACCCGCCGTCGACATTCTCATGCCAGACTCATGCGTCATGTTCGCCTCCTCACACCAGCCGCGTGGGGAGCCCGCCGGCATTGCCCCCTACGGGGACTTCGGGACGGCCCGCCNNGCGAGCGGGTGTGGTGGGGAAGGTGCAGGTCCCGAAGTCCCCGCAGGGGGAAGCGAGGGGGATGGGGTGGCAGGTGGGGTGCCGAAGGGCGGAGCGAACCCTCTCAGGGTTTCCATGTCAACGTTCTCCGGCCCGCGAGGGTCAGCAGGCCACCCCGGTGGACGGTCGAAGCGCATGACGGCGCAGGATCCTCCTCCCGACGCTGCGGTCTTGGCCCTCGCGCGGCCGGCCGTCTTCATTCGCGCCTTCGAAGAGACTCTGCTACAGCTCTTCGCCGGTGGTGCTCTGGCAGGGACCGTGCACACCTGCCTGGGACAGGAGTTGGTGGCCGCGGCGCTTGGCAGCCACGTGCAGGTCGACAACGACGCTCTCTTCGCCACCCACCGCGGACACGGACACTACCTGGCCACCAGCGGTCCCGCTGACGCGCTCTTGGCCGAGATGATGGGCCGGCAGGGGGCGCTGTGCGGCGGTCGCGGCGGAACCCAGCACCTGCGCCGAGGTCGGTTCTTCTCGAGCGGCGTTCAAGGCGCCACGGCTTCACTCGCCACCGGGTTCGCATGGGCCTTGCGACAGAAGGGCGAGCCCGGGATCGCCATCGCGATTCTGGGCGACGGGACGTTGGGCGCAGGCGCTCTGTACGAAGCCCTGGTTCTTGCGGGCTGCGGGGATCTCCCTGTGCTTTTCTTTCTCGAGCACAACGGCTGGGCCATGTCGACCGAGGCAAAGCGGGTCGAACGCGGCGATCTGGCCAAGCGCATCGAAGGTTTCGGCATCTCCTTTGCGCGCTCGAGTGATCAGGATCCCGTCGCGCTCTGCGATCACCTGGGCCGCGTGGTCGAGCGTGTGCGGGCGGGCCATCCCTTCTTCCAGGTGGTGGACACACGACGCCTGGGCGCGCACAGCAAGGGCGACGATACCCGCCCCGCCTCGACCATCGAAACCCTGTGGCGCGAGGATCCGCTGTCGCGCTGGATCGCCGAGCGGCCATCGGTCGGCGCCCTGTACGCTGACGCGCGCGTCGCGGTCGAGGGTCTGGTTCGCGACGTCCAGGCCCGCGCCCCGCTGGATCCGACTCCGGGGAACGCATGGCCGCGTCCGCCGGGCGAGTTGACCAGTGCGGCCCTGCTGGCGCGACCATCGGGCGTGGCCAACCAGTTCATGGTCGACCGCATTCGCACGGCCCTGGGCGAGCTGCTCGACCGCGATCGAAACGCGATACTCCTGGGCGAGGACATCGTCGATCCCTACGGCGGCGCATTCCGCGTGACCCGCGGTCTCTCGGCCCGTTTTCCCGATCGGGTGGTGGCGACGTCCATATCGGAGTCAGCCATCGTGGGCGTGGCGACTGGTCTGGCCATCGCGGGCGTGCCGGCGCTGGCCGAGCTGATGTTCGCCGACTTTGCCACCCTGGCTGCCGATCCCCTGGTGAACCACGCGGCAAAAATGCACTACGTCTACGGGCTGTCCCGTTGCCCGATGATCGTCCGACTTCCGTCAGGCGGTGGACGCGGCTATGGGCCGACGCACAGCCAGAGCCTAGAGACGCTCTTCCTGGGCGTGCCTGGTCTGCGGGTGGTGAGTCTTTCCGCGCGCCACGAGCCTGCCGCCCTGCTCGCCGCGGTTCTTGCGGCAGGCGCCCCCACGGTGCTCATCGAGCACAAGCGGGTCTACGCCGATACGCCCCGTGCTGAGCCGCCGCTCGATCTCGAACTGCATGACGTGTCGACATCCACCGGCGACCTTCCGCCGCTGGTCTACTTGCCCGCCGATGGCCGCGCCGGCGACGTCACCCTGGTCACCCACGGAGGCATGGTGGACGTGGCCGAGATGGCCATGAAGGATCTGTTGGTCAGCGATGAGCTGCGTTTCGAGTTCATTGTCTTGACCCAGCTCTGGCCTTTGCTTTCCGATGAGGTCGCGGCGTCGGTGGCAAGGACCGGGAGGCTTTGCGTGCTGGAAGAGACGCCTGCGCCGTATGGCGTCGGTTCCGCAGTGATTGCTGCCGTCGCGGAATCTGCGCGGCGGCCTTTTGCGGCGCGAGCGATCGGCGCTGAACCGGTGCCCATTCCCAGCGTGCGGTCCCTGGAAGAACGCGTGCTTCCCAATGCCGCTCGGCTTGTCCAGACGATTCGACAACTCGCGCGCAATTCCGCCGGAGAGTCCTGATGGCCCCATCCCCGCTTGCCCGTATTGTGGTTCCTCGCGCTGTGGCCGGTGACGATCGCGCGCGCCTGGTCGAATGGTGCCTCGCTGACTGCGCCGCGGTCGTGCCCGGCACGCCGATCGCCGTGCTCTCCTCCAGCAAGGCCACTTTCGAGGTGGAGGCCGAACAGGGCGGGTTTCTCAGACAGCTCTGCCCGGTCGACCGGATCCTGGAGGTGGGTGATCCCTTTGCCGAAATCTGGTCCAGTGTGCCCGAGGCTGCAACCATCGCACCCAAGACGTCGCCCGCGGCCGACGGCCCGGTGATCACGGAGAAGGCCCGCCGGCTCATCGATGCGCACCATGTCTCTCTCGATCACTTCCGCGGTCGCACTGTGGTGCGCGCGGAAGACGTGGAGGCCATCCTGCACCAGGCCGGCGGCGCTGCCGCCCCTGTGCGCCGCTACGCCGGGGAGACGCTGGATCCCGCGGCCGACTGGGACGCGGCTCTTGGCAGTGAGGAGTTCGCTCGGATGAAGGCCATGCTCACCGGCCTGCGCCGCCGCATGAAGGCCAAGTTCGATCGACATGTGTCGACGAGCGAGCTGCTGGGCGATCGCCGGGAACTGGCGCGCGCGCACGGCTTCGGCGAAGGCAGCAGCGTGTACGACGAATGCCTGATCCTGGGAAGTCCGCAGGTGGGCAAGCACTGCTGGATCGGCCCCTATACCGTGCTCGACGGATTCCACGCGCCCCTGCAGATTGGCGACTATTCCTCGGTGGGCGCGGGGAGCCAGATCTATACCCACAACACGATCCACCGGGTGCTCACCGGCGGTCGCGTGGGGACCTTCAGCATGGCCACGACCATTGGGGTCCGCGTGTTCATCTCACCCCTGTGCGTCCTGGGCCCGGGAGTGCAGATCGGCGATGGGTCTTTCGTGGCTACGGGCAGCTTCGTCGAGGGGAGATTCCCCGCCGGAAGCTACCTGGGCGGCAACCCGGCGCGCCGCCTGGGGCGGGTCGAGGTCGACGGTCATCGCGTGGCCTTGATACCCGAGTAGGGAAGCCGATGCGTGTTCCACCCTTTCCTGCTGCCCGGTGATGCAACCTCACGCCCGCCGGCTTCTTCCCTTCGGTTTGCTGTTGGCTGCGCTGGGCATCCTCTACTATCCGCTTCTCTCCGGACAGATTCTGTTTCAACGCGACATCGGCCGTCAGATCTTCCCGCTGCGCTGGTTTCTCCACGATTCACTCGCGCGAGGCGACGGCATGCTGTGGAACCCGCTGCA
>PMZX01000070.1:0-2397 GCA_003170035.1 Myxococcales bacterium
TCGGCATTGCCGGCAACAGCACCTCAAACAGCGCCAAGGCAGAGATACGGACCTGCAACGGCTCCGTCGGCCAGAACTTCACCATCGCAAGCGTTGCGACCGGATACTACGCCATCAAGAACACCAAGAGTCTCAAGTGCCTGGATGTCAACGGCAAGTCGACGGCTGATGGCGCCGCCATCATCCAGTACACCTGCAACAACAGTTCCACCAATCAGCAATGGGCTATCGCCGAGGTGTCGGCGGGCGTGGTCCGCCTGACTGCGCATCACAGCGGCAAGGTGGCGGAGGTCAATGGGGGCGCCACGGCAGACGGAACTGCGATCGTCCAGCGCACATGGAGCGGCGTCACCTATCAGAAATTCCAGCTTTCCACGGGCACCGGCGGAACCGGCGGCACCGGTGGCTCGACCAGCACGGGCGGCACAACGGCGACCGGTGGCTCGACCGGCACGGGCGGCACAACGACGACCGGCGGCTCAACCAGCACGGGTGGCACCACTGACTCCGGTGGGACGACCAGCACGGGTGGCACCACCGACACCGGTGGATCGACAAGCTCTGGCGGTTCCAGCGCCGGGGGATCCACGGCAATCGGTCCTATCGGTGTTCTTTCCGGTCCTCTCGATACTGGCATCATCTTCATGGACACGGATGGCGTGCGGGTCAATGCCCACGGCGGCGGCATCATCAAGGTAGGCGACACCTTCTACATGCACGGCCAATACTTCCCCCCCGGAACCACGGACAACTGGTTCTATGGCTTCACCATGTATTCGTCCAAGGACCTGGCGACTTGGAAGAACGAGGGGATCATCTTGCCCCAGCAGCCAAGCGGGGAGCTGGGACCGGTTCGAAAGGGCGAGCGGCCGCATATCATCAAATGCCCCGCCACCGGGGAATTCGTGCTCTACGCTCACGCCTCCGATATCACGCACCAGGTAGACAAGGAAGTCGTGTACGCGACCTCGCCCACGGTCAACGGCCAATACAGTTACAAGGGGCCGCTGAAGAACGCCAGCGGACAGCTTGCCGTTCACAGTGACATGGGTGCCTTTGCCGACGACACCGTCGCCTACGTGATCACGGAGAGTGCCCACGTCTACACCCTGGCCAGCAACTGCCATAGTTGGCTGTCGGACAAGCAATACACCGCGATCAACGGGAACTCCGGGGGCTCGGAATCGCCGGCTGTGTTCAAGAGAAACGGCACCTATTACTGGATCGGGTCGTACAAGACAGGGTGGCGGGCCAACAACAACTTCTACTCCACCGCACCTGCCATGACCGGGCCGTGGACCTACCAAGGGTACGTCGCGCCCGTCACCGACCCCAACAACAACATCTCGGACCAGAGGACCTGGATGACACAGAGCACGTGGGTGCAGCCCATCGTGGGAAGCAAAGGAACCGTCTTCGTGTACTGGGGCGATCACTGGTGGGGAAACCAAGACACCACCGAGCCTGGCCTGCACAACGAGTTTGCGGGCTACGTGTTCCAGCCGATCGTCTTCAGCACTTCAACCAAGATGTTGCTGCCGACCTACCTGACCACGTGGAGCCTCGACATCGGCGCCGGCACCTGGTCGCTGTAGGGCTGTCCACGCCCAGGGGCACTCGCGGACTGTCCCCGCGCAGCAACACAGTACGGTCGTCTGGTGGCTATTGCTGCATGACCCAGGCGACCTCGTCCGCAGTAAGCGCCCTGTCGTAGATCCGGACTTCATCAATAGCACCGCGAAAATACCAATCGCCGTCAGTCAAACTTCCAATCCGGAACGACGTGCCTGTCCACAGCGGGACTGCACCGTCGACCACCGCGCTCTCGCCAGCCGGCGCGCCGTTGATATACAAGCTCCAGCTCGATCCGGTCCAAACCGCTGTCAGAAAAGTCCAAGTATTGAGCATTCCTTCGGGTTGCCGTGCCCACACGTGATAGTAGGTGGCGAAATGCGCGAACTGTGCATTGATCCAGCTGCCGCTGGGGGTAACTGCCAAGTCCAGCACAAAATCACGGTTTGGTGTCACCTTCGAGATGACTGATGCTGGACCCACGATTTCGGTGTCGATCCAGGCGGACAGGGTGAAACTGCTCATGCCATTGAGGGCAGAAGCGCCGGATATGTCGATATAGGCTTTCCCGTCAAAGTGGAACGCCGAATTGGGGTTTCCCTGCCGATCAGACGTCAAAGCCGCCCCGTGGTTGACGCCGTTCATCGCATTCGGACCCTCGTCATTCGTGTTTCCGGAAAAGGGGTAATACGCAACCAGATGCGCCGAGAGGTCGGACGTGCTGGTGTCGGGAGTGTTTCCGCCGGTCCCACTGGCGGCATCGCCTGTCGCCTGGGTTCCGCCTGTGCTCGTCGTACCACCGGCACTGGTTGTGCCACCCGTGGG
>PMZX01000070.1:2447-3747 GCA_003170035.1 Myxococcales bacterium
GCCTGGGTTCCACCCGCGATCGTCGTACCGCTCACAGACAGGGTTCCACCCATGGCCTGTGTTCCACCCGCGATCGTCCAGCCCCCCGTGGCTTTCGTTCCGCCCGCGATCGCCTGCGTGGCACCGCCGGCGGATGTCATTGCACCCGTCGAACCGGCGCCGCCCGACGAGGTCATGCCACCATCGCGCGTAGCGGTGCCGAGACTCGTGCGCCCGCAGGCCGCCGACAACAGGATTGAACCAACGAGGAACGAGTCCCGGTAGCGCATGGTCCATCCATTTGGCCAACGACCCAAGGACACGTCAACTGCTTCCTGACCCGCCCGATCAGGCGCCTGCGGGCGCAGGAGACCCCTCCGGCGGCACAGAGACAATTCACTCCATCACGCCCTTATCGGAGATCGACCCTCGACCTCACCGGCTCCTGAGCCGGACCGCCATACCAACCCAGAGGGTGTCCTTGGTACGGGGCGGTGTTGCCCATTGGCACGATGACCGCCAGGTCCTTGCCCTCCAGGTCGGAAAAGCCGAGCATTAGGCTACCGCCGGTCGACACAGCGCCGGCGACACACCCGTCATCTGCGCACGCGCCGAGTCTGTCTATGGCGTCGGCCAGGCCACGCGCGGCCTCGTCCAGCACGAAAGAGCGACCATCGATCGTGACAAATCCGGCAGCCAGGTCGCGCGGGGTGACAGGGCGTCCGTGCAGAAGTGCGGATCGCGCCTGCTCCGCTGTTGGCCACGCTCCGGCATACGTTCCCCTCATATAGCCGAATACCTTCGTGTGAAGGTACACGGCGAAATTGTTGGGCGCCGTGACCAACCATTCCCCTCCCGACACCATGCAACCACCGGTCGTGCGCTGCACACGAAGTTCCGGATCGGCCCCGATGCCAATGAGATTCCTGTACAACCCCATGCCGTACAATCGAGCACACCCGAGCCAGTAGCAGGAGCTTCCCCAGCAGAAGGCAAACGCGCTGGGCAGGAGCAACAGCGCAGCGAGGCTCCACACCCAAGACAGCCGTGATCTGGCGAAAACGACGGCACCGAGGGGCAGAACAAGAGCGATGAGTAGCAGCCCGAGACCACACCAGAAGAAAAGCAAAATGGCCACGAGAGAATTTGCGCTCACTCGAGCAACGCGGATCAGAAATGGACGGCTGCTCGGAGGAGATAGGAAAGCGAGCACGCATATCAGCGTTGCAAGCACGGCGCCAAGACGTCGCTCCGGCACAAAGCCCCAGGGATTTGGCTATCCTCGGACACCCTGGGCCATCTGCGCCGACCCGTCACGGCG
>PMZX01000194.1:0-2698 GCA_003170035.1 Myxococcales bacterium
CAGGCGGCGCGACCTTCGGCTCCGTTGCTCCTGGCTGGGACGGGGTCGCGGCGGCCGGGACCGATGCCACGCTGGTTGCCGCAGCTTTGGCCTGCGTCTTGGCCGCGCGCCTGTCCCGCACGGCCTGCTGGTGGGCCACGAAGGCCCTTGCTCGCTTCTCCGGGATGCCCATGGCCAGCGCCTCTTCCAGGGTGATGGCCGAGTTGCCCTTTTGTGCCATGTGGCGCTTCGCCTTGGCCAGATCGCGACTAAAGGTTCCCGCCTCGATTTCGCGCATCGTGCGGTTCCAGTAGGTGACAAGCAGCACCCAGCGTTGGGTCAGCGCCTGATAGCGGAAACGCAGCGAGGCGTTGCTGATAGGCACCTGCTGCATCTCAAGGATCTGGCGGTGCAGGTCGCGGCGGATCACCTCGGGCGGCGACCGTTCGATGCCCATGAAGAAGGACTCGTACAGCCCGCGCATGCGCTCCAGCTTTCGCTCCATCTCGGTCAGCCGCGCGTCGATGGCATCGCGCGAGATCTCGAAACTGAAAGCCGGACCCTTCTTCACAAGAAGATCTTATAGCCACAGCGTCGCCGGATCTACATCGGCGCGCATGCGTGCTAAGAGACAGTCCTTACCGGCCGTTCGCATGGCCGGGCGCAATACAACAATGACCATCGGGAAGACAAGCGGATGACGCTCGCGCTGTGGACTGCCGCTGTGGTGGCGCTGCTCGGCGTGCTCATTCTGGCCCATGAGCTGGGGCACTTTCTGGTGGCCAAGCTTTTTGGGGTCAAGGTGCTGCGCTTCTCGCTCGGCTTCGGGCCCAAGCTGTTCAGCTTCACCGCCGGCGCCACCGAGTACCGCCTCTCGCTCTTCCCTTTGGGCGGCTACGTCCGCCTGGTGGGCGAAGAAGCCGGCGAGCCCTTGGCCGACCGGGATCGCGAACGCGCCCTGTGTACCAAGCCGCTCTGGCAGCGCTTCGCCATCGTGATGGCCGGTCCGCTCTTCAACTTGATACTGCCCATCGGCATCTACTTCGTTCACTACCTGGGCCAGCGCACGCTGCTGCCGCCCACCCTGGGCACGGTCATCGCGGGGCTACCGGCTGACAACGCCGGGTTGATGCCCGGCGATCGCGTGGAGAGCGTGGACGGACGCAGCGTCCGCTACTGGGAAGAGCTGGACGACGCGATCAGCGTCTCGCCCGGCAAGACCCTGCGCTTCGGTATCCGCCGCGGTATCGAGGCCGAGGAGCGCGATGTGACGCCGGCGCGCTGGGAGCGGCGCGGGCCGCTCAACATGAAGGAAATTGTGGGCTGGATCGGGGTCTCGCCTCGTTTTCAGCTTCCCGAGGTGGGCATCATCGATCTGACCTCGCCGGCGGCCCAGGCCGGGCTGCGAACCTTCGACTACATCACGTCGGTCAACGGCACGCCCGTATCGCACTGGAGCGAGTTCGAACGCGCGGTTGCGCGCGCGGGCGCCGCGCCCCTGCGCATCTCGTACCTGCGTGGGACGCATTCGGCGCTGCCCTTCGCGCATGTGGAGATCCAGGAACCGGGCACCGCCGTGGTCATTCCCCAGCCCGTGGTCGATCCCGCGCGCGGCCGGCGCTACGACACCGGCATCCAGGCCTCCGAGCTGTTCGTCTACTCGGTCGAGCCGGGCACCCCGGCCGATCGCATCGGGCTGCGGCGCGGGGACCAGGTGCTGGAGCTGGATGGCGAGCCGTTGCTACACTGGAACCTGTTGCGCCAGCGGCTGGCGCAGGAACCGCAACGCGAGTTCAAGCTGACCTGGGTGTCGCCCGGAGGCGTGCGCCACCAGGCGACCTTCCAGCAGGAGGCGCGCTCCCAGCTCGACGCTTATCACCAGGAAGAGCAGCGCCTGGTCTTCGGCGCGACCAACTGCTTCGCATGGAAGACCGCGGACCCAGTACCCATCCGGAGTCGATTCTTCTACGCCGTGGGACACGCCTTCCAGCGCACCGGCGAGATTGTCGTGTTCACCGCCCAGGGGTTTTTCCAGATCATTCGCGGCGAGATGTCGCCTCAGGCGTTGGGCGGGCCCCTGACCATCGGCTATGCGGCGGGCGTGGCGGCCGAGCAGGGCCTGGCCCAGTACCTGTGGCTGATGGCGCTGCTGTCCATCAACATCGGCCTGCTCAANNCCCATCCTTGACGGCGGCCGGCTGATGTTCTTCGGCATCGAGCTGTTCAAACGGCGGCCGCCCTCGGCGCGGGCGCGGGCGGTGGCCTCCTACGTGGGCACGGTGTTGGTGGTGCTGCTGGTGGCTTTTGCGCTCAAGAACGACGTCGTTCGCTTTCTGCTGCCGCGTTGAGGACCTGTGCGCCCGATCCTTGCCTTCGACACCTCGACCCCCTGCGCGCGGGTGGCCGTGCTTTCACCCGCGGGAGACTGCCTGGCCACGGCCGAAAAGGTGGCGGCCCGCCATTCATCCAATCTGCTGCGCCTGTGCGACGAAGTCCTGCGTGCGACCGGCGTGACCGTGTCGGGCCTGGACGCGATCGCGTGCGGGGCCGGCCCGGGCAGCTTCACCGGGCTGCGCGTGGGGCTGGCCGTGGCCAAGGGACTGGCGCTGGCCGACGGGATTCCACTCGTGCTGGTGTCGTCCCTCGATACGCTGGCTGTTGACCTGGCGGGAGCAGACAGTGACAGGCTCCTCCTTCCCTGCATCGACGCAGGCAAGGG
>PMZX01000194.1:2805-4774 GCA_003170035.1 Myxococcales bacterium
GCGCGTGGCGAGCACGACGATCTGGAAACCAGCGTGCCCCGCTACGGCCGCCCGCCCGACATCACCAAGCCGAAGGGGAGTTAGCGATGTCACACAGAGGGCGCTGAGGATGAAGAGGTCGGATGAGAAGAAGGTATTGGGGCGGACAGGAGCCAACCCTGTGAGAAACAGCTAACTACTCACGCCTTCCACCAGTGGAAGGTGTAGAGCGCGTGGTCGAGCGCGAGGCCGGCACGGGACCAGACTTTCTGGGGCGCCAGGTTCGCGAGCTGGGTCGAGACCAACACGTCGCTGGCGCCTTGCGCGCGGGCGCGGCATCCGATCTCGCGAAACAACGCTGCGTAGATCCCTCTGCGCTGGAACTCGGGCGCGACGCCGTTGAGCAGGATTTCCCAAGTCTTCGCATCGAGCTTCTTGGCGGTGAGGAAGCCCGACAGACGTCCCTCGGTCTCGGACACCAGCACCACAGACGAAGCGTCGGCGAGGGCCGAGGTGGCCCACTCGACGTAGCCCTCGGTGGCAGCGGCGGGGTCGAGACGAGGGTCCGCATGGTAATGCCCGAAGAAACCCGCAAACGACGCGCGCGCTATTGCTTCCAGGACGGCGCGGTCCGTCTCTTGGCAGAGGCGGACGCAGGGTGAGGCGGTCGGCGACGGTTCAAAACTGCTCGTCGGTCCGCGGTAGCAGACCAGCGTGTCGGTCAGGATGCCCCCAGCGCGTTCGAGCAACTGTGCGGCCGCGACTGCCTCGACCGGGCATCGGACAATCAGCAGATCGAGATCGGCGGAACGCGCGAACTGCGTCAGCTCTGAAACGGCCGCGACATCGTCCGCGCGTGCGCGAAAAACGCGAATTCCGAAACGCTGGCTGTCGAGCGCCGAATAGGCGGCTGGCTCACTCATCGAAGGTAGTCTTTCGGACGATGTAGAGGGGGCGGTGCTTGACCTCGGTGAAGATGCGGTCGATGTACAGGCCAATCATCCCCAAGACCAAGATGATCGCGCCCGTGCTGAACCAGACCGACACGATGAGGCTGGTCCACCCCATCACGGGAGAGCCGCGCACCAACACACGCACGACGTGTACCACCCCGCCCACGAAGGCGAGCGTGGACAGCAGGAGCCCCGCGTAGACGCACAGCCGCAGGGGTTTGTTCGAGTGTGCCAGGATGATGTTGATGGCGAGCTTCATCAGCTTGAAGAAGGTGTAGCTCGACTCGCTCCCGCGGCGACGAACGTGTCTGACGTCGACATAGGCCTTGGAGAAACCCATCCACATGAGAAAGCCGCCGTAAAAGCGGACCGCTTCACCCATACTGTTGAGGGCGTCGGCCACCCGCCTCGAGACGATGCTGAAGTTCGCCACCGTACCGTCGTAGCGGTAATTGAGGTCGGCCAGGTAGTTGAAGACCCGGTAGAACAGCCAGGAGGAAAGGCGCTTGCTGGAAGCGTCGGCCCGCCGAGCCCGGCGTGCCAGCACGCAGTCGTGGCCCTCCTGCGCCTTGGCCCACAGCTTGGGGAGCTCCTCGGGCGGATCCTGAAGGTCGCCGTCCATGACCACGATCCACTGTCCGCGCGCGTGGCGCAGACCCGCGGTGATGGCGTGGTGCTGACCGAAGTTGCGACTCAGGGCGACGCCGCGGACGCGCGCATCCTGTCGCGCGAGGTCTTCGATGATGCTCCACGATTCGTCGGGGCTGCCGTCCTCGACCAGGACGATCTCGAAGCGGCCAACCAGAGGTTCGAGGGTGGCCACCAGCCTGCGATGCAACTCGTGCAGAAAGGGTGCGCCCCGGTACACGGGCACGACGACCGAGAGGTCGATGCGTGGGTCAGAATCTAAAGTCGTGGATGGCATCGATAACTCGCCCCTGGGATGCCGGATCAAGTGAATTGTAGAACGGCAGGCGAAGCAAACGGTCACTCATGTTTTCGCTCACCGGGCAGGCGCCTGGGCGGCCACCCAGTTT
>PMZX01000194.1:4780-7497 GCA_003170035.1 Myxococcales bacterium
GGCCCAGTCACGAAGCTCGGCGTCGTACTGGTGCCAGATCCTCCGGCGCTTGTCCTGAATCTGTCGCCAAACCTCCAGTTGACCGTAGAGGAAAGCGGCCAGCACGTCGCTCATCACGTAGCTGGAACCGATGTCCACCCAGGAGTACTTGTCGACCTGGCCGCGGAAGAACCGGCTGCGGTTGGTTCCCTTCTCGCGCATGACCTCGGCCCGCTCGATGAAGGCCGGGTCGTTCACCACCAGGGCCCCGCCCTCGCCGCAGGTGATGTTCTTGGTCTCGTGAAAACTCTGGGTGGCGAGTGCCCCGAAGGTTCCCAGCCAGCGCTGCTTGTACTTGCCGAAGAGGCCGTGGGCGTTGTCTTCGACGATTGCGATTTGGCGGGGGCGGGCCATCGCCAAGAGAGCGTCCATCTCACATCCGACGCCGGCATAGTGAACCGGCACGATCGCCCGGGTGCGCGGGCTGAGGAGACGCTCGATCTGGTTCTCGTTGATGTTCAGCGTGTCCGGGCGAATGTCGGCGAAGCGAATGCTGGCGCCGCGCAGGACAAACGCGTTGGCGGTGGAGACGAAGGTGAAGGACGGAACGATGACTTCATCATCCGGCCCGATGTCGAGTAGCAGCGCGGCCAACTCCAGCGCGTGGGTGCAGGATGTGGTCAGCAGAACCTTGGGCGCGCCCAGCACGTCCTCGAGCAGCGCCTGGCACTTGCGCGAGTAGCTCTGATCGCCGGCGATTTGGCCGACAGAAACCGACTGGTTGACGTGATCCCGTTCCTGACCCTCGATGCCCGACCGGTTGAACGGAATGGCGCAGTTCGCAGTCCCTGCCGAAGCCGTGCCGGCCAAGAATCCGTTTGCTGTCAGAGTTTTCTCAGTCATGCCGGCCTGTGGAAGGTTCGCCGATGAAGTCCGGCTTTGTGTCCTCTGCGCCCTTTGTGGTGAAGAAGCCAGCTAGCCTTCGTCGCCTCCGCTGGCGGGTTCGTCTCCGCCGCCGGCCGCTTCGTCATCGCCGGATTCACCGCTGGCTGCCATCTTGGGGTACCACCCCTCGAAGACCTCGACGATC
The DNA here is from genome assembly GCA_003170035.1 of Myxococcales bacterium. Classification (GTDB taxonomy): domain Bacteria; phylum Myxococcota_A; class Polyangia; order Fen-1088; family Fen-1088; genus Fen-1137. The sequence continues at coordinate 5,850 of PMZX01000194.1, forward strand.
TGGCGCGCCTGTTTCTCGCTCGACACGTTGAACGACGACTGTTTGCGATAGGAGCCGTGGAACTTCTTGAAGCGCACGATGGCCATCTTCGGCGCGCGGAACTTGCCGCTCGCCCTGTCCAGTTCCTGGTAGAGGAACATCAGGGTGGCCCATGAACCCTTGGTCAGGACGACCTTGTCCAGTTGCTTACGGACCAGCACACCCTCGTCTTCGTAGTCGTAGGTCAGTTCATCCAGAGTCTCGGCCATGGTCGGTTCCCTCGTTTCAGGCGGACTTGCGGCCGTCCGCCTGGGCCAGGCGCCGCAGGCTTTGGGTCAGACGGCGACGGTCCTGTGGTGACAGCTTCTCAAATTCTATCCCCATGCCCGCTGGCGATTGGGCGCCCCCGCCGCGGGTGACCCATGCCACCCGGCCACGGGCGGCCAGTGTCTCGTCCCCCACGAGCGGGATCTCCAGGCTCAGGGTTTCGCCGACCTCGAACAGCAGGTCGGAGCGCAAAAAGGCCCCACCCTCGGACAGATCGGCCGTGTTCAGCCGGATCCCAGCCTTGACCTTGTTGCCGGCAGCGCGTACGACCACGGGCAGGAGCGCATCCCGGCGTGAGAACCGCCGCGTGTCGCTGCGCCCGGGCGGAGTCACGGACGCAGGTCCACCACTGTGGAGGAACGGACCTCCACGGATACACGCGTGGGCGGGACCGCAGCCACCACCATGCGGGTCTCGCGCCACACGGCTTCGAGTGACACCGGAACCCCGCCCGCCGCAGCCGCCATGCGCGCCAGAAGATCATGCGGCACCACGACCAGCCCACCCGCACCCACGGCGCAAGCCACCGCCACTGGCGCGCCATAGGGGCGGATCTCCAGGAAGGTCCGCTCGGGCCCGGTCACCTGCAACACCAGGTCGCCCGAGGCTGCGAGATGGACTCCCGTGGCCAGCGGCACCTGGTTTCGATCGAGGACGCGCGGCGCAACTGGCACGGTCAGCATGACCTTGGCCGGCCGATCCGCCGGGCCGGGAAGCTCGAGGGCGAGCACGTCCGGGAAATCGGCGATGTCGACCGGGCCAGCCTCGGCAATCACGCCGCCCACGACTTCGGCGAAGGGTGGATACACGCGCGGGGCGGGAAGCAGCCCAGGGCCGTTCGAGCCGGCGGCCACGGAAACGCCGCTCAACTCCTCCAGACTCACCGCACCGCCCTGGGCGCGAAGCGCTCGCGCCTGGCCGGCCACGTCACGCAGCTCACAAGGACCATCAGGAGCGGGCGCCACCAAGGGGTCCACCACACCCAGCACGTCAGCGGCGGGATGGTCNNAGCCCCGTCTCTCATGTGCGGCCCGCTCTCACACGCCAGCAGCAGCGGCCCAAACAGGAGTGCAAACACCTGGGCGTGGGCTACGCGCGAGGAGAACAAGGTGCGTCTGTGTGCGAAGGAAGGCATGCTCTGGCCGCGATATCGGCTCATTATAGACAGAACCACTGCGTCACGCCAGTCAGGATCACGAACCGTGGTGATGGCCGCGACTGGGGCGCAGCCCGGTTGCGCGATGGGGCCAGGGAATTGTATCTCGATGACTCGCGGCCAACTAGTTTACATCGGCGGCCGCATGGACCATGCTTCGTCTAAATCGTTTCGATCGCAGGAGAA
>PMZX01000348.1:0-17309 GCA_003170035.1 Myxococcales bacterium
CATGAATATTCTGCACTAGCCACAGACTTTTCATGGATGGGAATCCCCTCCGCCATAGACGATCCTCGACCGCTGCCTCTCGCAAGCCCAGATCGCCGATCAAGTCACCTCAAGCAACATCGATCCCCAGCCGCGCTCGGAGCGACAGGAGATGCTGGAGAACCTGGTCAGCCGATACCTGTAGGAACGCTTGTCAGTCACGGCGTGATGCGGCCGTTGTCATGGCGCGTACTGGAATGCGAATTCGCCGAAATCGACGTGCGACCTTCCAAGACAGGCAAAGTCGCTCGGACAAGAATCGAACTGTAAGCTCTGAGTTTCGTAGTCGATACTCACCGTCTGGGGTCCGGCGGGCAAGGTCTGCGGCACAACATCTACGCGCCAGACATCGATGCCGCTCGCCGGGTCCGGAGATATGGGAAGCGTACCGTGATTCAACAGGTCCACGTAGACACCACCCTGGATATCCTCAGTGGTCGCCGGCGGCTGCGCCTGAAGCTGTACGTGGAACGAGTCCCCGTAGCGCACCTGTTGCCCCTCGACCAGATCCAGCACTGTTACTGTCGCCGTCGGGGCGGGGTTCCGAATGGTGACGACAGCCATCTCGCTTCCGTCCTTCAAGACAAGATCCACTGTTTGCGGAAGGGTCTCCAATAGCGCCGTTATGTTGCCAGTACCCCATGAGGCATCCATGCAAAGCTGACCGCACGCAGGGTCGCTCTCGAAACTACATTGTGCCGCGCCGCCTTGGGTCGCCGGCTTCAATGCCACCCCGCCGAAAGTCGCAGACGCGCGAACGATAGGACAAGCGTCGCCCTCCCATTTCCCCACGTCAGAGAATCTCAGCCCCAGAACCACCGATCCCACCCGCGTCGGATCGCCAGACGGCACACGAGCCCAGCGCACCCCCACATCTAGTGTCTTTCCCTGAAGCGCAGCGAGCGGCGTTTCCGTGCCCTTCGCCCCGCAGCCCCAGCAGGCAATCCACCCGACCACAGCAACCACTAGCGTTCGTGAGATTCTAGTGTCCATAGTGCTCCTCACACCAGACCTTCCACAGTCCAGCATAATCCGTCTGGCGCGAAACCCCTACAGGTCTCTGGCACTCCCATAGCGATCCCAAGCCCAACTCGGGGCCGCCAGGAAATGCTGGAGAATCTGGTCGGCCGGTATCTGTAGCGTCCGCTACAGCTCCGTCGCACTCCGCGCGCGACCGTCGTGGCTGCCGACGATTCGGTACGATTGCACAGTGCTCTCCATGGCCAGCAGCACCGAGCCGGTCAACTCGGCGCGATCAGCCAGGGTCGAGGGAACGATGGCCACCCCGCGCGGCAGAAGGGCGTGACGTGCGACCGACGCGCGTACCGCGTGCAAGAAGGGCTCGCCCGCCTCAATCACTGGACCGCCCAACACGATCATCTCGGGGTTGAGGATATTGAGCAGGAACGAGATCCCACGACCGAGATGCTCGCTGGCCTGGGCCAGGATCCGCTTGGCCACTGTGTCGCCCTGGGCTGCTGCCGCGGCAATGGCGGCCACGCCCAGCGGGCCCTCCACCCGGCGGAGTCGCGTCGCTTGTTTGCCCGCGATCGCCGCCTCGGCCGCGCGGATGATGGCCATGGTCGAGGCCACGGTTTCCAGGCAGCCGCGCCGGCCGCACCCGCACGCCGGTCCATCGTCGCTGACTGGACAGTGACCGATCTCGCCGGAAAAGCCGCTTTGCCCGTGAAAGAGCCGGCCCTCGACCACGATGCCTGCGCCCACGCCGCTGCCCACGTAGAGCCAAACGTAGGACTGCACCCCGCGCGCTGCCCCCACCCGCCCCTCGGCCACGGCAGAGGCCTGCGTGATGTTGTTGACCACGACCGGCATTCGCAATTCGTCCTGCAGGGCGTCCCGCAAGGGCACGTCCCGCCAGGCGAGGTTGGGCGCCAGCACGCACACTCCGGTTTCCTGATCGACCAGGCCAGGCACGGTTGCGCCCGCGGCCGCAACGCGCGACCACGGGATCTTGGCCGCTTGCAGCGCCTCGGTGACCATCGACCGCACCACCTTGCTCGCCCGCACCGCCGCATTTCGCAGCGACGGCCGCCCGCGCACCACCCGGATGACACCGCGGGCGTCGGCCACCGCGACCCGGGTTGCGCGCATGCCGAAGTGGATGCCCAGGTAGGCAGCGGAGGCGTCGTTGAATTCGAGCAGCCGCGCCGGACGGCCCCCGCCCGAGAGTGACTCGCCCAGCCCGACCTCGCGCACAGTCCCGTCGCCGATGAACTCATCGATGATGGTCGAGACCGTGGGCTTGGTCAGCCTTGAACGGCGTGCCAGTTCCGTGCGCGAGACCCGCCCCGCGCGACGGACCAGGTCCAGGATGATCGACCGGTTGACCTCACGGATGGCCTGGTTATCACCCTTACCCGGCATGGATTGCTGCCGCTCGCGCATGGTGGTCTAGGCCAAGACAGGTTGCCGACGATCGGTTGAGTTCTCCACGACGGCCACAGCGTACTTTCCGAACCAGGGCAAGACAAGGCCGTTTCCATGGTAAAAGCCCTTTCCGAAATAGCGGGGACCCGTTAGGCTCGCCCCATGTCCAGAGCACCGAACGGTTTGACGGACCGAGTGAAATTGCGCAGGTGCGAGCGGCCCGAGGCGCGACGAGGGAGAATACTTGACGTATTTGACCGAGGAGCAACGAAGGGACGCGACGCAGATGCGCGATTTCACGACGGGAGGCAAACCGTTCGGTGCTCTTGGCCGGCTCTCTGTCGCTGCGCGCTTCTCGGTCTGATGCTCGGCGGGTGCATCAAGAGAACCGCGCCTCCTCCCTCTTCACCCGCTTCCGAACCGCCGCAGGCTACCGCCGCACTGGAGGCCGCTAATTCGCGCATCGCCAACGTGCCCCGGGTCGATCTGCTCGGAGGCCGCGCGACGCGGGACTTTGTCCTGGAGGGCGAAACCCAAAAGGTCGAAGTCAGCCGAGTTTCCGTTCAGCAGCAGCCGTTCGCGGAGGCCACCCGCCTGCGTGTCAAGGAAGGCTCGGGCCTGGAATACAGCGTCCAGATCCAGGCCGCAAACACCGCGCCGGTCGAGGCTGGCGACTTCTTGCTGGCCACCTTCTACCTGCGCACCGAGGTTCCCAAGGAGGACGGCGTGGGCGAGACGTCTTTCGTATTCGAGTTGGGCAAGCCGCCCTACACCAAATCGGTGGAATACCCGGTCCAGGCCCGCGCGGAATGGACCAAGGTGCAAATCCGCTTCCAATCCGTGGCGGCCTACGCGGTCGGCGAAGCGCATATGAATTTCCACCTTGGCTACGACCCAGAGACCATTGACCTCGCGGGCGTCACCGTCGAAGACTTCGGCAAGCGCATTCCGCTGAGCCAGCTACCCAACACCCGAGCCGCCGATCGCCACCGGGAAAAGACCAACGCGGCGTTGGCCGCGGCCCGCGACCAGGCAGCCCTGGCAGGCCCGCCGGTGGAGGGCGGCGAGCTGCGTTTCGAGGTCAAACCCAAGGTCGTCGTTCGCACCATCAGTCCGTATGTGTACGGCATCAACTCGCAGAAGAATGAGGGCTTCGGCGCCACGGTTCGGCGCATGGGTGGAAATCGCCAGACCGCCTACAACTGGGAGATCAACGCCTCGAACGCGGGAAACGACTACCAGCATTCCAGCGACGAGTGGGCCTGCACGGCCATGGGCTACAAGAATTGCAGCACCCCGGGCGCGCAGTTTCTCGACTTCGTGTCGGACAACCGCGCCGCGGGAATGGAATCGATCGTGACCATCCCTCTGGTGGACTACGTCACGGCCGACAAGCACGGCTCGGTGACCGAGAATGAAAAGGCGCCCAGCGCGCGCTGGGTGCGCTCGTACCCGAAGAAGCCTGGCCCCTTCAGCCTTTCGCCCGATCTCAACGACGGAAAAGTGTACGAGGACGAGTTCGTCAACCTGCTGGTGACCAAGCTGGGCAAGGCGCAGCAGGGCGGCGCCCACTTCTACTCACTCGACAACGAACCGGCACTTTGGCCAGGCACCCATCCGCGTGTCCATCCCGAGAAAACCACCTATCGCGAGATGAATGATCGCAGTGAAGCGATTGCGGATGCCATCCTGCGCGTGGATCCGACCGCGTTCGTGCTCGGGGGTGTCATGTACGGCTGGGACGAGTTCATGACCCTGGGCAGTGCTCCCGACGCGACCGAATGGAACAAGAAGTACGACACCTATCTGGACTATTTTCTGGCTGCGATGCAGAAGCTAGAAACCAAGCACGGAAAGCGCATGGTCCACGCGCTGGATGTCCACTGGTACCCGGAGGAGCGGGGCACCAAGCGCATCACGGAAAAGGACGTGTCTCCCAAGACCATCGCCGCGCGCTTGCAGGCGCCGCGCAGTTTCTGGGATCCCGACTACAACGCAAAGACCGGGATCAGCGCCCCCAAAGGCAAGCCCCTGCGCCTCATCCCCTGGTTGCTCGAACGCATCGCGGAGCGCTACCCAGGCACCAAGTTGGCCATGACCGAATACAACTTCGGCGCGGGCGAGCATATCTCCGGCGGGCTGGCCCAGGTGGATGTGCTGGGGATTTTCGGGCGCGAGGGAATGTACCTGGCCAACTACTGGGGCGACGGCGCCGGAAACACGGTTCTGCCGCCCTATACCCAGGCCGCCTACCGCCTGTATCGCAACTACGACGGCAAGAACGGGCGCTTCGGCGACACCGCGGTGGCTGCAACCACCGACAACGCCAAGGCGTCCATCTACGCGGCCCTGGATTCAAAGAAGGCGCTCACCATGATCGTCATCAACAAGGAGCTGCACTCGGTATTCACCGGCAAGATCCACGTCGCGGGCGCGGCCTGCAAGTCAGCCGACGTGTTCGTGCTGGACAGCACAGGCCCGACCGTGCGCCCGCAATCCGCGGTGGCGGTCAAGGACGACCAGATCGAGTACCGCCTGCCGCCGCTGTCCGCCACGCTGTTCGTCTGTCGGCCGTAGGAATCGCGCCCCATTCCCGGTCAAGACGGCGCTGGCACCCTGAAATGGATTCGGGTGCCAGCGCGTGCGTGCAAGGTCTCAGTTACGGAACAAACGAGACGTTGGTAATCGTAAGGTTGATGCCATCACACCCCGGCTGGCCGCCGTCGCCGATGGGCGCGGGAGACTGGAACTGCCACTGTAGCCCCACCATCTCATTTTGGAGGGCGGTCGCAACGATCAACTGACCGCCAGTGAGAGTCGAAAAGGAGACTGTCATGGCGCCCGAAGTGCTGGTCAGCTTGGCGTTGGGGAAGACGTAACAATTGCTGGTGCATCCACCCACTTGATTCGTGCCCGGGGGTTTTTCGTCGAAGGTCTGGACATTGAATATGAGGTCGCACCCCCCGGTGGTCCCGCCCAAGGTGAACTGCACCCCTGAATAGGCCGAGGCATTCACGCATTCATCGAACGACAACCCGCCGCCTGCATAGTCGCCGGCCACCACGCTGCCAGATAGGACCAGTGTGTGATTGGTCGAATCGACGCTTGATGTCATTGTGCTGCCAGTCTTGCCGCCGCCGTAGCTGAAGATGCCGCCTATCGCCGTGCCCTTTCCAAATTTTTGGGTGATTCCGTTCCATTCCGTTGAGGTGAAATTCGTGATTTCCGCCGCGGTGGGCGCAACCCCGGGCGGGCACAAGGTCCCGCTCGGAGTCCCGCTGGTCCCGGCCGCGCCTGTGGTGCCTCCTGCGGACGTGGTGCCTCCCGTCGGGGTAGTCGTGCCTCCGCTAGGAGTTCCTCCGATTTGGGTCGTGCCCCCACCCGCCGACGTTCCTCCAGCCGGGGTTCCCCCGCTCCCGGGGCGCCCCCCACCCGAAGATCCGCCGCAGCCTGCCACGGAAACGGCCAGGGTCAGAATGCTTGAAACCATCAAATACCGTCGCACTTTCACAGCCGTCTTCTCCATGAGTTNNTCTAGCGCCGCACCCTATAGAAGCGAAGGTTATCGATCCAGTAGTCAACCCAGCCCGCGTCCCAGGTCAGGCGCACCACTGACACCGACGAGGTATCGAAGAATGACCACCGTTTCGCCCAGCCCTGTTGGGACATCGTCGTGAAGGGCACCAGGAAAAGTTGCCACTCGGTGGTCAGATGCAATGGGAACGTCCAGTGGTCCCCGCAGCCTTGGTCAGACTCGGCCGGGGGCGGATCGCTGGCAGGATCGAAACAGTAGCTGCTTTGTCCTCCGCCGCGAAAGGCATGCGGGGTACAGGGTCGATCCTTGAATTGCGGATCCGGTCCGTTGCCCGGGAAGGCGGGATACACCTGGTTGCACTGGGTGATGTTGCAGCTATTGGCAGCCTGCACCCCGGCGCCAGAAATGGTTCCAGGTAGAGGATCCGCCGCCGGGTTCCCGCAATAGTAGCCCGCCGGAAGTCCCCCGCCCGGATCGTCCCATTTCTGGCAGTCCTTTCCGTTCACGCAGGCACATTCACGGCTCCGCTCACAGAAGCGCGGTTCGTTTTGGTCTTGGAGGTACATGAGATAGCTGATGTCGTCGTCCGTATATTTGTTGCCGACGAGCACGCGTAAAAGGGGCTGGCTGTCGGGCGCGCGCCGAGCCCACACCGCCACACCGTCCCAATCACTCAGGTTGAGTGCGGCGTAGCGCACTGGTAGTTCGTCACTCTCGGGCTCGCAGAACGGCGATCGGTCAGACGCAGGCAGGTAGTTGGCCTGGCGATCAAAGCAAAGATTCCTGTCCACTGCGAAATGCTGCAGGGCCACCCCCAGCCCACCGCCCCAGCCGAGAAATGGCGCGCCTATGACCGATCCGCCNNTGGACGTGCCCACCTGTGACGTGCAGAATGTGATGATTGGGATTATTCGGATCATCCGAAGTGCACCGGTTGGCGGTGGTTGCTACAGGTCCGTACCCGGCTGGGAACTGCAATCCGTTGTCGCCGTTGGCGTAGATTTGGGCGGTCGCGTCGGTGTACGAGTACATGAACTCGCCGAAGTACGCCGGGTTTCCGTTCGGGTCGCTGCCGGACTCTTCGAAATCGGCCAGCGTGAAGGAGGCGAACTCCAGCCCAGCCTCGGCAGCCGCGCAGTTCACCGGCTGTGGCCCTGGATCGGGGTTACAGGATGTCGGCTTCACACAGAAACCCGCCGACGCGTCCGCGGTCTGATTGCCGGCATTGGGCGTGCAGGCCGCCAGCGCGCACAGCCCGGCCAGCAGCCCGCGCTGCAACTCGGCCCGATGTGGCTTTTCCTGCGTCACGGTCCTCACCACCACATGCGCACGGCCAGCGACACCATGTCGCCGTCCGGAACCACCGAGGGATCCTCGACCGGCGGCTCACCCACCCGTACCGTGGTCAGCGAGCCGTTGAACCAGTGTGAATACTGCAACACAACCTGGTCAGTCGACTGCCAACCGGTGTGGAAGATGATCCGCGGCGAGATCACCGCAAAGCTGTAGCGCTTTTCATCCACGTTTGGATCCACGCGATCGTAGCGCATCGAAGCCGCCAGCCAGGACAGCAGGCTGTAGGTGGCCTCGATACCCAGCTTGCGCTTGGTGATGTTGTCGTACCTGTAGCGGCTGGTGTAGCCGTCCGCAGTCTTGTCCGTGCTGGTGACGTGGGTCTGCATGCCGAACAGGCTGACGAACAGATCCGGACCGTCGCCCGAGAAGGGCACCGGATAGCTGACCAGCCGGCCGACGCTGAGATCGTACTGGCCGCCCAGGGTCATCAGCGTCCCGGTGCCGCCGCTCAGGGGCCCGAGGTAGTTGTCCATCAGGCCCTTGCCGCCCAGGGTGTTGAGCACGCTCACCACCCGGCTCACGCTTCGCGCCTGCAGGGCATCGGTGTGCGCCGCCGCGAAATAGAGGTGGCCAAAGCGCCCCAGGTTCAGGCGCGCGTCCCCGGCCAGCACGTCGATGCGTCCGTCAGGAGCCGAGGTCCCGGCCCGGTCGTCCTGACTGAAGGCACGCAAGAAATGTCCCCCCACCATGACCCCCATGCCCTGGTATGTGTAGCCCACGCCTCCATGCACATGGGCCACGAAGGTGCTGCCCGCGCCTGGATCCGCGAAGTTGTTCCACACGTCCGGCGTGATGCTGGACCCCGCGGTGTTGGTCTGGCCGTGCAGCCCTTCTTCGAGCATGAAGGTGAGCTTGCGCCACCCCGTCCTGATAGCCACGTGCTCGCCCACACCATTGATGCGCGCGATGAGCGGCGTGCCGTAGCGTCCCTCGTCGTACTCGCCGGTCGCGCCGTAACGGAGGGTGAAGGCGCCCAGCAGCGCCTGCATGTGAACCTTCTCGCTCAAGGGCGGCAGAATGCTGAAAAAGACGTCAGTGATGCCGAGCTGATCGGCCGGTTCGATGAAGCTTTCGGACACGTTGGCCTGCCGGGCCAGAACGCTCACGTTCGCGGTGACGATGCTGTTACCCTCGGAGAAGTTGAGCTGCACGTAGGTCGTGGGCACCACGCCGGTATGGGAAAAGGTTTCCAGATCGTCGGGAACAACCGGGGGCGCGTGCAGTACGGTACTGCTCTGCCCGGGCCGGGGATTGCTCCGGCTGCCGATTCCCATGTTCAAGGGCGCCGCGATGTAGCCGTGGAAGTCGAAGCGCCATTCACCCTCGCTCAGCGACCTCTGCCCGTACGCCGGGGTCAGGCCCCCGGCCATGGCAGCCACCTGGGGCAATGCGGGATCCAAGCTGAGCGAGGGGTCGAACCTCAACCCTTGCGAAGCATCAGGCGACGGCACGACAGCCCCTTGGCCGTAGGCCGGGCCGATGCTGGCCAAGATCCCGACCGCGATCGCCAGAATCACGAGCACCCGAAAGGCGCGTATGTTGAACCGGTCATCCATGGTCACCACCACATGTTCACATTGAAGGCGATCAACTGATCGTCCAGGCCCACGTCTCCCGTCACGGTCGAGCCCGTCTCCGCATGACTGTGGGGGCCGTAGAACCACTTGCCGTAGATAATCGAGAACGTCTCGCGACTGACCCAGTTGGTGCGGAATATCAGGCGCGGCGCCAGAACATAGAACGTCTCGTCCGAATCCTTGGAATTCGGCGCCACGCGATCGGCGCGCAGGGCTGCGGCCATCCAGGGCAGGAAGGTGTAGACGGCCTCGAGCGCACACTTGTAGCGCAAGCGATGATTGAAGGTGTCGACCGACGCGGGCAAGGGGCTGGGCGCGATGGGGTCCGTGCCGAGGGGACCGGTGCCCGGGGCGGTCAGGGAATGGGTCAGGGTGTAGGCCATGACGAAGGCTGCCTGGATCGTCACATCCGGGGCGTCAGCCGAATACGTCGGTCGCAGCATGCGGCGCAGGCTGGTGTTGTAGTTGAAACCGACGGCCATCAGCTTGCCTGTGCCGTGGCTGAGCGGGCCCCACCAGCGGTCAACCAGATTCGGGCCCTCTCCCCCGAAGGTCAGCAGTCCCCGCAACGGCTGCGAATTCTCACCCTGGACATAAGAGGCCCCTGCCCCGAGATAGCCCCAGGCGGGGTTGCGCACGGTCGCGTCCCACCCCAGCACGGTGATCTGCCCATCCTTGATGTAGCTTTCGTCGAGCTGATGCGTGGTGGGGTTGTCGAAGGCCTGCTGGGCGCGATCGTCCTGGGCCCAGCTATAGAAGTAGTGCACCCCGGTCCGCACGTCGGTGTCGCCGCTCCGGCGCAGCATCACGTGCGCGTGGTGGATCCAGGTGGCCGGGTAGATGGGATTGATCGATCCGTTGCCGCCGGTGGGAACCACGCCGGTCGGCACGTTGCCGTTGCGATTGCCCATGATCCCGTGCTCGACAAACAGGGTCAGGGTTGGTCGCAGGCGGTACTCTATGACGGTGAGCTCGCCGACCCCACGGGCCGCTCCCACCAGCGGGTTGGTGTACATGCCCAGTCCGTACTCGGAGAGGCTGCCGTAGTAGGGACCGAAGTAGCCAGCCAGTACGCGGGGCCGCAGTGGACCAATCTGCGGAATGCTGAATTCGAGATAGGCATTCATCAGAAAAATCTGGCTGCCGATCTGGTAGTACGTGGTGGGCGCCGTGGGGTTCCAGGTGTTCAGGGTCACGTTGGCGGTGACGACGCCATTTCCGCAGGCGAAGTTCATCCCCACCCACTGCCCCGGCATGGTGTTGGTGCCCACGAACGACGCGTATTCGTCGAGAGTCTGCGGTGGAGTGTGGATGACCGTCCCACTCTGTCCCGCCACAGGCGCCGTGCGCTGACCGATGCTGGACTGGAAGCTGGCGCTCATGAAACCGTTGTAGCGGAGGGTCCACTGGCCGAACGGCATGGGTGCAAAGAAGCCGGGCGTGATGCCGCCCGGAGCTGAACCGACCCGGGGCGAAAGCGGCGACAGGGCCAACCCCTGGTACATGCGATACCCAGGCACATAGCCGGCACCCACCAACTCGTCATCTACATGGGAACCCTCGGAGGGTTCCCATGCCCTCGGCCCCCCACCCGCCACCGCCNNCGCTCGGCCTCGCGCGATGGTCCGCCGCCGGCAAAGCCGGCGGGCTCCCCACGCGACGTCCGCCCTCGGCGGCCGGCGCTGGGCCCGACGCGGATGGAGCTGCACTGGCATTGCTGGGCGCCGGGGCCGGCGCAGATGGAACAGCGGCCGGCGTTGGGCTGGGCTGCACCGCCGGTGCGTCTGTCGCGGCGGGTGCGCCAGGCGATGCAGCCGGCGCAGCAGTGGCCTCAGGGGATGCCGCCGCTGCGGCCGGAGGGCCAGCGAGCGGCAGGGCCAGCAATCTCAGGATAAGAAGCGCGCAGATCACACCGCGACCGGGGGAGGTTGGTAAGAGCCTCTTACCAAGTTACGGGCCGGGTTACCATCGTTTTCTTTGGCCCGACTTTCCGCCGGCTGGAGTATAGTGCCGGGCATTCCATGTCGCGTCTCCTCTCGTGGTTTCTCGTGCTGGCAGGCGCTTCCGGCTGCATAGGCGTCTCACAAACCCGTACTTCTGCCGGCAAGCCAGGGCCAGCGGATTCCCAGACCTGCCGTCTGGGCACGCGTCCCGCTGACGATGGTCTGATTGACGACTTCGAGGACGAGAACACCCAGATGACGGTGATCGCGGGCCGGGATGGTTACTGGTGGACCAAGCAGGACGGGAAAGGCTCGACCATCGGACCCGATCCCTTCATCCCCAGCGAAGGGGGCGCCGACGGTTCGGGACTGGCGCTGCGTGCGATGGGCAAGACCACCGTCGGGGAGCCACAAGTCTGCTGGGGCGCGGGCTTCGGGGTGAACTTTCTCACCCGTCAGGATGCGGTCTACGACGCTTCGAAGTACGTGGGAATCTCGTTCAAGGCCAAGGTGGGCGACAAATCGACCCGCCAGATCCGCTTCGCCATCGGCGATGTGAACACGCACCCGAATGCCGGGGTCTGCAAGGTCTGCTGGAATCACTTCAGCAAGGATCTGACCGTGACCAACCAGTGGAAGGAATACCGTGTTCTTTTCAGCGAGGTCCAGCAGCAAGCCGGCTGGGGTGATCCCCGTCCCGCGTCGCTGACACCCAGCAAGCTGATGTCCATCGACTGGTCCATCAGCGGCGGACAGGCCTACGACTTGTGGGTCGACGACATCCAGTTCCTGGTCTGCAAGTAGGAAGCTAGCTGTCCGCCACCGGCGAGCCCGTGGCTGCGGTTGCGTCCACCCGCGGGAACGACGCGGCCAGGGCGCGGTGCTCGGGCGTGCCCAGGCGAGCCAGCAGCTCTGCCTTGTCCGCCGGCATGCGCGGGTTCAGCAGGGCCTTGAATCGCACCGTGCGCGCCGCACTCTCCTGCACGCGCGCGCGCACCTCGGGCTGACTCTCGGCTGCGCGCACCAGGGCCGCAAGGGCCGCCTCCTGCCGTTCCCGCGGCTCGCGCACCAGGAAATGGTCCACCCCTGCTAGCAGGCTTTGTATGACCAGTTCCTCGATGGGCCAGCGGTCGGCCACCGCACGCATGCCCAGATCGTCGCTCACCAGCAGACCAGCAAAGCCAAGATCCCCGCGCAAGATGCCGTGGGCAATCCGGCGCGACAGAGTGGCCGGCAGCCGCGCGTCCCAGGCCGGGTACAGCACATGCGCGGTCATGATCGCGGACAGGCCCGCAGCCACTGCCGCGGCAAAGGGCGCCAATTCCACGGCTCGCAAGCGGGGCTCTTGGTGAACCACCACGGGCAGGTCCAGATGCGAGTCGGTCTGCGTGTCGCCGTGACCGGGGAAATGCTTGCCGCAGCCGAGCACCCCGGCCGCGCGCAACCCACGCCAGAAGGCCAGCGCGTGCGTGTTCACAGCGGTGGGCGTCACGCCAAAGGCACGGTTGCCGATGACCGGATTCGCGGGATTGGTGTGCACGTCGAGCACCGGAGCGAAATTCCAGCCGATGCCCAGAGTGGCCAGTTCATCCCCCAGGGCGCGACCAACCGCCTCAGTGCGCGCGGGATCGCCGGCTGCGGCCACCGAGAACATGTCAGGCCACACGGTGAGTGGCTGGCGCAGCCTCTGCACCAATCCGCCCTCCTGGTCGACGGAGACGGCCAGCGGGAACCCGCCCGGGCTGACCCTTCGTAGCGTCCCCACCAGGTCGGCCACCTGCACAGGCTCGACAATATTCGGTCGGAACAGCATGATCCCGCCCACCTCAGAGCGCGCAATGCGGCCCAGCAATTCGGCCGGCGCTTGCGGCCCGTCGAAGCCGACGGACAAAAGCTGGCCGCACGAGGCGCGAAGACTGGCGGGGCTCACCCGGCCATCATACCGAGAACCTTGGCCGACCGGCCAACCTGTTGTTATAAGGTGCGCCTACCTAGGGACGTTGCGATGACCAAGCTCAACCACATCCGGTTTGATTCCAAGACCAGGCGCTCTTGCCTGGCCTCTTCTCTTGTCTTCGCAACCCTTCTGGGCGGCGCAGGCGCTGCCTGGGCTCAGATGGGAGCCATGCCCGGAGGTATGTCTCCCGGCGGCATGGGGGCACCACCGCCGCCAGGCGAACAGCACGACGAAGGCCCCGCCGAGGCCGAGCCCGAGGAGGAAGGCAAGGTGGCCGCCGAGGCCGGGGCCGAGTCGGGCTACGCCAACCAGCACCGGCGCCGGACCCAGGTCATCGAACTCGATGGCTACTTCCGCACGCGCCCTGAGCTGCTGCACAACTTCAATCTGGGCCTGGGCTATGGCGATCTGAGCGGCAATCCCCAGAATGGCTTTCCGCCCTTCCCCATGGCACTCGAGTGCGGCACCAGCACGACCGGCTGCTCGCAGAAGAACCTGGGCGACACCAACATGCGCCTGCGCCTCGAGCCCACCATCAACATTTCTGACCAGGTCCGCGTGGTGGCCCAGATCGACGTGTTCGACAACCTCATCTACGGCTCCACGCCGGACTCGCTGGCCTCGGCGGCGCGCCCGGATCTGCGCACGAACCTGGCGCAGACGGGAATCTTGTCCAACTCACAGGTGACGCCCGAGTCCGGCCAGAACACCTATACCTCGGCCATCAGGCCCAAGCGGGCCTGGGGCGAGGTGGACGGCCAGCTCGGCTCGCTGCGCTTCGGCCGCATGCCCTGGCATTTTGGCCGCGGGATGTACTTCAATAAGGGTGACTGCCAGGACTGCGACGGCGGCACCACGGTGGATCGGCTCATGGCGCTCACGCAGGTCTACGGGCACCAACTCGCCCTGTCCTGGGATTTCGGTCCTTCCGGCTACGCCTGGGGCATGACCGATGCGGGCCGCGCTGACCCCAACGGCTCGCCGCTCGACCTGTCGCAAAACGACGAGGTCGTCCAGTTCACCGCAGCCCTGACCATGAAGGACGATGACCGGCGTTTCCGCGAGCGCGCGCAGAGCGGCGAACTGGTGATCAACTACGGCGCGCAGCTCGTGTACCGGACCCAGAACAACGAAGTCTTCAAGCTCTCGGACACGGCCAAGCAGAACCAAACCAGCAATGGCACGATCTCAATTGCCGACCTGAACAACGCCAGTGACATCACCAACGGCGCCGCTTCTCTGACCCAGCATATCGACGCCTGGCTACTGATCCCCAGCGTGTGGTTCAAGCTCGGCTGGAAAGCCCTCACGCTGGAATTTGAAGGCACTGCCCTGGCAGGGCGCATGGGGAACGCCGGGCCTCTGCGCCTGCAGGAATCGGTCAGCAGCGACAACCATCTCTCCATCCTGCAACTGGGCTGGGTCTTGGCGGCTGATCTGAAGCTCTACAAGGACTCCCTCTTTATCGGGTTCGAAACCGGCGGCGCCACCGGCGACCAGGCCGAGACCGCGTGCAGCGATACCACCCGCGATACCATCACGTGCAGCGCGAACACCGTGAATCCCAGCCCCTACCTCAACTACCGCTGGAAGTTCGTGCCCCAACCCATCGGGGACAGTGCTCTGCACAACTTCTACTTTTCACCCGAGTACCACGTCGACGAGATCTTCTTCCGTCGCATCATGGGTACCGTCACCAATGCCATCTACGTCAAGCCTTCCATCGCGTACTGGCTGGACGTGACCGAGGGACGTCAGTTGGGGCTGTCCGGATCGGTCGTCTACAGCTTGGCGCCGGTTCCCGTGTCCACGCCCGGCAACTCCATGAGCTACGGCGTCGAGATGGATCTGAACCTTGGCTACCGCAATATCAGAGAGAACTTCTACGCCGGCCTGGTGTGGGGCGTGTTCTGGCCCTTCGGTGCGCTCAACCGTCCCGTCGAGATATTCCCAAGCGGCGCCGGAACCGCCACCGCGGCCCAGATCCTGCGCACCTTCGTCGGGATCAAGTTCTAGCTGGCTGGTTCTCGCGAACCAGGTGACTATTTCTTCTTCACCGCGCCTTCCAGCGACTTGATTCGCTCCTCGGCATCGCGCTGCGAGGCTGCGTCTAGGTGTTCGCTGGAAGCCAGGTACTTCTTGAAGGCGGTCAAGGCCTCGTCATAGCGCCGGTCCTGCGAATAGAGCAGACCAAGATCGTAGTAGCCACCCGCCAGCCCTGGATCGAGCGAGACCGCGGCCTCGTATTCCCGGATGGCCTCGTCGGTCTTCTTCTGTCTGCGATACGCCACCGCCAGATTGAGATGGGTCTGCCCGTTCTTCGGGTCCAACTCGATCGCCTTATTCAGCGCCGCGATCGCCCCCTCCCGATCGTTGATCTTGACCAGCGCCACGCCCAGGTTGGCCCAGCCCAGCGGGTCGCCCGGTTTGATTTCGGTCGCCTTGCGCAGGTGCGGAATGGCTTTGGGATAGTCGCCAATCTGCCGCAAGGCTGCGCCCAGGCTGGTCTGGGCTTCGTAGTCGTTGGGTAAAAGGATCACTGCGTGTTGCAGCGCCGCGATGGCCTCGCTCCATCGCTTCTGCCGCCCATAGATCGCGCCCAGGTTGGCGTATGAATTCCCATCGGCGGGCTCGAGCTTGAGCGCCTTCTGCAGCGCCTGCGCCGCATTGTCGAGGTCTCCCTCGATGCGATACAGGGTTCCCAAGGTGAACCAGGCCGCCGCATAGTTCGGCCGCACCTGGATGGCCTGCTTGATCTCGGCTATCGCCTCTGCGGTCTTGCCCTGCCGCTTGAGCTGCAACCCCATGTTGTAGTGCGCGGCCGCGTCGTCCGCGCGAACCGCTCCCCCGGTCAGCAGCGCGGCCAGCAGGGCAGCAAGACTCAAAGTCACTCGTGTGCGTGTCATGGGATAAGGATACACCCGCGCCAGGCAGACGAGGAACGCTTCGGAGCCGGTGCAGATCGCGGTGTCCCTTGGCCTCCGGCCGACAAGCCGGGCTGCTGGCAAGGAGGGCCGACAAGCGCCTCCACACCTGCCACCCCTGCCCGCGGCTGCGCCGCGCGCGTCGCCGGACCGGAGTGTACTGATGTACATGAGGACCGGAAGCGGAGGCCCGACGCAGCCCGGGGCCCCCACGCGGTCAGCAGACCGCGTGGGGTGGGTTCAGCGGCCCGGATCGTCGGCCGTCGTCACCTCCATGCGCAAGACGGCGCTTCTCTGACTACCACTCCAGATGCACGCCGACCGACGGCAAGATCAGGCGATAAGCCCGCTGCACCACGGTGCCGTCAGCCTGGCGTTTCTCGTCGAACACCTCACGGCTCCTGGTGCTGTTGACCAGTTCCACGTAGACGTCCATCAGGTAGCGATCGAAAACGAAACGTTTGTCACCGCGCAAATCGAGCTGGGCGAAAGCGGGAAGGCGCTCGTAGTCCACCCAGCCAGAGCGCTTGTCGTAAAGGGGATAGGGCCGGCCGGTGTTGAAGTGGAATCGCATGGACGCGGCATAGCCGCGGGGCATGCGGTAGCCAGTCACCAGGTTGAACACATGGCGCTGGTCCCAATCCGACGGCGCAATCACACCATCCACCAAGCGCAGCGAGCGCGAGAGTGTGTAGGACAGCCATCCGTACAGGCGGTGGCGCATGGGCCGGCGAAGCATGATCTCGAGGCCGTAACTTTCGCCGTCACGCGGTTCGAGAAAGTCGCGCGACTGCGGATCCAGGCTGAGTGAGTTGCGTACGTCGGAAACATGCAGGCGCTGATAGAAGATGGAGGTGTCCAAGGAAAGGTCGGCGCCATCGCGCGCACCCAGACCAGTTTCCACGCCCAGGCTGCCTTGCTGCGATCGTTGCAAGCCGTAGCTTTGCAGCCCAAAGGCTTCGAAGCCAGGAACCCCCACCGGCAAAGAAGGCATCTGCGAGAACTGACCCAGATGGCCCTTCAGCCAGGTTTCGGAGGCCACCCGATAGCGAACTGAGAGGCGCGGGCTCCACGCACCGGCATGGGTGTTCTCCTCGAAGTAGCCTTCATAGCGCAGACCGGGTGTCACCTGCAGTCTGTCGCCGGCCTTGATGGTCAGGCCCGCATAGCCGCCCGCCGACAGGGCGCTCCGGTCGCGGAAGAGATCGGTCCGGTAGTAGTCGCCCAGTCCCCCGCCCAGAGACGCCAGCGCCGACCGCGGCCGAAAGCGCTGTGCTTCCGCGTCCCCGCCGATTTCCACATCCAACCAACGGTCGAGATTCCAACCCAGCCCCAGTCGGGGCGCAGCCAGCAGCATCCGGCTGCCGATGGGCAAGTCGAACAACTGCGTGTTGCTCACTGTCGAATCATCCAGACCGACCAGGGCGCTGGCCAGCAGGTGGCCGCCTAGCACCCCGCCGTCCCAGCGCAGTTGCACGCGGTGGAACATGAGCTGGGCCAGGCCGGGCTGGATGTTCGAGGGCAACGGGACCGGATCAGGGTGTCTCTGCTGCAGGGAATCGCCCGAGCCGAAAGCGAACAGGGTCAGCC
>PMZX01000348.1:17314-21275 GCA_003170035.1 Myxococcales bacterium
GCCACGGCCACCGTCCCGCGCCCCTGGTCGAAGGGCGTGGCCACGATCCCGCCCGCGTCGAACAGGCGCACGTCGGCCGAGACATGCAGGCGATCGGTGGCGGGCGCGGCCGTACGCGCGGCGACGATGCCCGAGACGTAGCGGCCGTATTCCATGGGATAGCCGCCGGGAAAGAACTGCATCTCGCTCAGGAAGAAGGGGTGGATGACCGAAGGCCCCAGCGCGAAATGGAAGAGAGCCGGCGCGCGCACGCCGTCGATGAAGAAGCCGGTGTTGCCGGGATTGGCGCCGCGAATGGCGTACATGGGCAAGGGCCAAATCGCCTGGATCACGCCGGGCAACGATTCCAGCACGCGAAAGGGATCACCGAACGCACCCGGGGCGTGGGTCAGCTCGTCCCTCTGCACGGGAACAGCGGGCGCGCGTTCCGGCGCGGCGATCACCACGGTTTCGTAGCGGTCACCGGTCAAGCGCGGCTCCAGGCGCAACACCAGATCGCCCGCGCCGTGCTCGCCCACAATGAGCTTTCTGGAGAAGGGCTCGAAGCCGGGATACCGGACACGCACCTCACACGGGCCGGAGCGTGCAGGCAAGGTGAAACCACCGCTCTCGTCTGTTTCGGTGTCGAAGGTCGCGCCATTGCCCAGAATCACCCGCACCTGTGCACCGGCAAGTGGGTCGCGAGTGCCGCGCGCCAGGATGCGGCCGCTCAACACCGGTGCTGACACGGGTGGCTCGGCAGCGACGGGGACACCAGCCTCCGCGCTTGCGTCCCCGAAAGCGTCGGCGTTCTCGGCGCCCGCATCAGTGGTCTCGCCGGCGTCGTCAGCGCCGGCATCGGGGCTGGCCCCCACGGCGGCCGCCACCAGCAGGGCGGCCAGGATCGAGCTGTTCACGCTATCGGCCCCCGTCCTGACTGGGTGGCGCCACGGTGCTGCCCCACAGGCCGTCATGGTCGGAAGGCGTGCGCCCCCGCACCACGTAGGCGACCAGGCCGGACCACTGCGTGTACTCGGACACTGCATGCGCCAGGGTGCGACCGCCGTTGTCCTGCACGTCACTCACGACCAGGTCACCCACCGCATCCTGGGACGAGACGTGGATGGTCCCGAAGATCCGCTGCGAGTCCACCGTCACGCTTCCAATCGAGGTGGCCACCACCTTCAGCTCGCCGGTCTCGTGATTGGCAAAGAATAGGTCGGCCGAGCCGCGTACGATACTGGCCCAGAAGACCAATATGTGGCTGATGCCCGCATCGGTGGTGGGACCGTCGATGAAGAAGAAGTTGCCGGGCCTGACCGACATGCCGGGGGTCGAGAGCTGGCGCGGTGGCAGGAGAAGTTCGGAATCTTGAACCATCAGCGGTCCATGCAGGTCCGGATCGAGCTCCGTGGGCAGCTGCGGGTCGATGTAGATGAGATACCGGCCATCGCCCGAGAACCGAGGGCTCACCATGCTCACCGGCTCTTTTCCGCCGAACTGAAGCACGGCTCGCCGCACCTGCTGGTCCGGGCCGAAGAACACGCCATGACCCTGAGTATCGAGATACAGGACTTCGTCGCTCTGCGGCCGAGCCATGGTTTGCGCCAGATCGATCAGCGGGGCCGGCAAGACCAGGGTGGTGTCGATGCCGCTCGCCAGATCCAGGGTGTGGTACTCGGCAGGCGCGCCGGCACCGGCACTTTGCGAGTAGGTGAACTGGTTGACGCTGGGGTCTGTAAACCCGAGCCAGCCGGGATTGGGACGCGCCAGTGGCATGTCTTTGCCCGCCTGCACGTCGAGCACCACGGTCGTATTGGTGCCCGCAGTCGAGAGAGAAAGCGCGACGTATTTCTCATCGGGGCTCACTTGAAAGCGGCTGACGTTGGCGTGCAGGTCCTGCTTTGTGTCGGTCAGTTTGTCGAGCCGGCTCAGGACCCGATCGGTACCCAGCACGAAGTACGCCACGCCGCTCCCGGCCACCTGCATGTCGAGAAGGTTGAGGTTCGCCACATCCCCCAATCGGAGGCTGTCCTGGCCGTCCCACAGAAACAAACCCGGGGTATCATCCGCAGGGACCTGGCGGTAGAGCAATCGGTTGTCGTATCCAGAGAGCGCGAACGTGGACACATTCTCGAACCTCACGTTCGGCTGGTAATGCGAGTCGATGCGCACCAGGGTGCCGACAGATTCCACCAGCCCTCCCCCTGCGCCCCCGCTTGTGACCTCCCGCTCGTCCACCATGGTGAAGAACGATGCGCCCGCCGGGATCCAGCCCCATCGGTCTGAACGACCCGCGATCACCAGCTGCTGCTGCGTCCCGTCCCAGGACGCAATCCACAGGTCGGACACCGCGCCCTTGCTCGGTGTGGCCAGGGCCTTCTGCCGATTGAAGGCAACCCAGGGGTCCTTCTGGTCCGGCACCGTATCGCTGTCGATCAAGACGAAACTGATCGAGCCGATATCACGGCCGAGGGCCAGCTTGTGTCCCTCGGGCAAAGGCCCGGGCTGCAGGCACCCGGAGGCGACCAAGAGGGCGAGAAGCGACGTGCAACGTGTGGACACCATGGGACAGCCGATGAGAGTGCAGTCTAGCGGAAGAACGGCT
The DNA here is from genome assembly GCA_003170035.1 of Myxococcales bacterium. Classification (GTDB taxonomy): domain Bacteria; phylum Myxococcota_A; class Polyangia; order Fen-1088; family Fen-1088; genus Fen-1137. The sequence goes on from PMZX01000348.1 coordinate 19,902, forward strand.
GGCCGGCGATGGCAAGGTCATCCCAGGTGACCGACGTCACAGCGCCAGCCTGATGACCACAACCCCTCGACCGGCAAAGCCCTACGACGTTTCTTCGGTGAACTCGATCGGGAAGCGCTCCTTCATCACGCGATTGACCGCCTCCTCCACCTCGTCCTCCGTGCGCAGGCCCAGAATCTCCTCGGTCAGCTTCTCCGCAAATGCGATGCGCGTGCCGCGTACGATGGACTTGACCCTGGGTATCTGGCGCGGCGCCATCGAGAGCGCGCGCAGCCCGAGCCCGAGCAGGACCCAGCAGAAGCGCGGGTCGCCGGCCATGTCCCCGCACATCGACACCGGCTTGCCGGCGCGCTTGGCCGCCGCTGTCACTTGCTTGATCAGGCGCAAGATCGCCGGGTGCAGCGGGTGGTAGAGGTAGCCCACGTGTTCGTCCTGGCGGTCAGCAGCCAAGGCGTACTGGATCAGGTCGTTGGTGCCGATGGAGAGGAAATCGCACTCCTCGACCAACAGGTCGGCGATGACCGCTGCGCTGGGTGTCTCGATCATCACACCCAGCGGGACCTCGGGATTGTGTTCCAGCCCGTCGCGCTGGAGCTCCGCACAGACGCTGGAGCACAATTCGCGCACCGTGCGCAGCTCGGCCACGCCGGAAATCAGTGGAAACATGAGGCGCAGCGGGCCCACCGCGGCAGCCCGATAAAAGGCGCGCAGCTGCAACTTGAATACGTCGCGCCGCCACAAGGAGTAGCGAATCGAGCGCAGGCCCAGCGCGGGGTTGTTCCCCGCCGGGATGCGCACCGAAGTCGGCAGCTTGTCCCCGCCCAAGTCCAGGCTGCGAAAACAGACGTCACGGCCGTTCATGGCGCGCAGGGCGGACAGCGCGTGCTGGTACTGCTCCTCCTCGGTGGGCAGGGTGCTCCGTTCCAGATACAGAAATTCCGTGCGAAACAGCCCGATTCCGTCCGCACCCAGCTCGACCGAGATGGGAATCTCTTCCAACAACTCCACGTTGGCGGCCAGGTGCACGCGCTCCCCATCGAGCGAGATGGCAGGCGCCTCACGCGCCCGGGCCAGGCGTTCGGTCTGTACCAGATCGCGCGCGGCCCGGTCAGCGAAACGGCCCTGGATCTCGGTGTCGGGCTCCAGGATGACCTCACCCCGGCCGCCATCCACGATCACGGTCATGCCGGTGCGGATGTGCTTGATGAACCCCTGCACGCCCGCCACCAGGGGCAAGCCCAGCGCGCGCGCCACCAAGGCCGCGTGCGAGGTCTTGCCGCCACCCTCGGTAAAAAAGCCGCTGACACCGGCGCGTCCCAGCTGTGTGACGTCGGCGGGCGAGAGATCGTGGGCAAACACCACCGCACCCTTGGG
>PMZX01000348.1:21289-34480 GCA_003170035.1 Myxococcales bacterium
TCCTCGATGCGCGCGAACACTGCCTGGATCTGGTCCAACGCCCGCCGCAACGCCCATTCGGCCGACACCTGGTCGCTGCTGATGATCCGCCGCGTCTCCTCGACCAGGTGCACGTCGGCCAACATCATCCGGTGCGCCTCGAGGATGCGGTACTCCGGACCGTCACCCTCCTGCTCGGCANNCGGCGTAGTTCGTTGATGACCTCGTCGGTGAAGATGCGGCGCTCCTGCACCTCCACGCGGCCACCCAGGAAATGGGCCACGCCCATCGCAATGCCGGGCGAGGCGCCCACTCCCGCCAGCCTAAGCATCCGCCACCCCTTCGCCGAAGCCATCGCTGACCAGCGCAGCCAGGGCATCCACCGCCTGTTCCGCGTCGACCCCGCTGGCTACGACCGTCACCTCGGCGCCTATGGCCGCCACCAGGGTCAGCAGGCCCATGATGCTCTTCCCGTTGACCTCGGCGCCGTCCCTGATCACGTTGATATCGGCCTGAAAGTGGTTGGCGAGTTGCACGAACCTGACCGCAGCGCGCGTGTGCATGCCCAGGCGGTTGCGTATTTTGATCGAGCGTTGTGCCTGGCTGACATCCCCCACGTCAGCGTATCCCTCCCACGACGATCTTGCCGGTCAACTCCGATCCGATCCGGATCGAGCGACGGCCGCACTCACACAATTCCTGGGCAATCTCCGCGGGCGACAGGCGCGAGCGATCGAGGGTGGCCAGCTTGAGCAGCATGGGCAGGTTCACCCCGCACAACACCTCGCCGGCCCCTGTCCCATCCAGCATCGACATGGCCACATTGAACGGCGTCGACCCGTAGACATCCACCATGATGAGCACCCCGGCGCCGTCATCGACCTCACTGCAGGCGTGCGAGACCCGCTGGGTGATCGCAGCACTGTCCTCCGCCGATGACACGCAGACCACGTTAACGCCGGGCATCGTACCAACCACCCGACGGGCCGCCTCCACCATAGAGAAGGCCACCTGCTCGTGGGAAACCACGACCACGCCCACCATCGGGTTCAGCGTCCTGGTCGGCTCCGGTGTCATGCTACCCATCTATTCTACCCGGTTTGGGTACGAACGCGATGTTATGCCTGCATGCATTTGACCGTTGCACTACTTGCGCGCCTCCGGCGTTGCGGGACGACCCCGCCCGATGTCCCGGTGCCGGACGTCGACGTGAAAGGTCCGCAGGCGATGCGCCAGCTCAGCCGCGATGACCACCGACCGATGGCGTCCACCCGTGCAACCGATGGCCACGGTGGCGTAGGTCTTGCCCTCGCGCTCGAACGCGGCAATGCAAAGCGCGAGCAGCTCCTCGGCTTTTGCCAGAAAGATCTGTGTCTCCGGGTTGTCCAGCACGAACCGGCGCACGCTTTCCTCCTCGCCTGAGAGCGGGGAAAGCGCGGCAACGAAGAAGGGATTGGGCAGAAAGCGAACGTCGAGCACGATGTCGGCCTCGGTGGGCAGCCCATACTTGAAACCGAAAGATTCCACGGTGACCGACAGGTTGCCCTCGGCCCTGCCGTAGCGGCCCAGCACCATTGCGCGCAGCCCGTGGACCGTGAGTTCAGCCGTGTCGATGACGGCCGTGGCCTCTTGCCGGAGGGCCGCCAGTCGCATGCGCTCGGCGTGAATCCCGGCACGGATGTCGGTTCCCGACAGGGGATGGCGTCGACGGGTCTCGGAAAAGCGACGCAGCAACACTTCGTCCGGCGCGTCGAGAAAGAGCACCTCGATGGAATGCCCCGCCGCTCGCAGGTCGGACAATACGCGGGCGGAATCGGCGAGAAACTCTCCGCTGCGCGCATCCACCACCAGCCCCGCACGCGTCACCTCTTCCCGCCCGGCCAACAGCTCTATGAAGCGCGGCATGAGGGTCATGGGAAGATTGTCGACGCAGTAGAAGCCCAGGTCTTCCAGCGCGCTCTTGGCTGTGCTCTTGCCCGCGCCCGAAACGCCGGTGATCACGACAAGCTTCACCGCTCACTCCGGCTCGTCGCGGAAACGCCTTTGCTGCGCATCTGCCAGGGCCTGGTCCAGTCTCTCCTGGAACTCGCGCGCTGAATGGTGGCCGCGCATCTGCAGCAAACGATTGCGCGCCGCCACCTCCACCAGCGAACTCACGTTTCGCCCCGGGCTCACCGGGATGCGCAAAAGCGGCACCGACACGTCGAGAATCAGGTGCGTCTGGTCGTCGAGTCCGATCCGGTCGGCGGACTCCCACTCCTCCCAGCGCACCAGTTCGATCACCAGCTCGATCTTCTTCTCGTCGCGCACCGCCGCCACGCCGAACATGTCCTTGATGTTGATGATGCCGACGCCGCGCACCTCCATGTGGTGCTTGATCAGCTCGGCTGCCCAGCCCACCAGAATGTTGTGCGACGTGCGGCGGACCTCGACCAGATCGTCCGCCACCAGTCGGTGCCCGCGCATGACCAATTCCAGCGCCGCTTCCGACTTGCCCACGCCACTCTTGCCCAGCAGCAGCACGCCGATACCGAGAATATCCATGAGCACGCCGTGGATGCTCGCCGAGGGCGCCAACTCGCGCTCGATGAAGGACTGCACGGCCTCGATTGCGGCGGAGGAGCGCAGGGGCGTGCGCAGCAGGGGCACACCCAGACGGTTGGCGGAGTCAAACAGCTCAGGCGGAACATCGAGCCCCTTGGTGATGACGATGCAGGCAGGCTCGATGGCCATGAAGGTCTCGATGCCGTGTCGAGCCTCCTGGGGCGGCAAGCTGGCCAGGTACGACAATTCGGTGGCACCCAGGATCTGCACCCGCTCGGGCTGCACCTGTCGCACGAAGCCCGCCAACGCGAGCCCCGGTTTCTGCACCCGGTTCACGGCGATGCGGCGGCCCAGCCCTGCCTCGCCGGCCAGTAGCACCAGTCTAAGCCCCGCACTCTCGCTCAGCAGAGAGCGCACCGTCAGACTGGATGCCAGGGTCGTGGGGTCGTTCAATACTTGGCGTCCTCTTCTTCGATGGTCTTGAACATCGTATCCCCATCGGGCGCATCAATCAGCCGCTGGCGAAAGCCGGCGTCGCGAAACAGCCGCGACAGGCGCGCCAGCGCCTTCAGGTGAGCCCCGGCGGAGGCCGTGGGCGCCACCAGCATGAACACGAGATGGGTGGGCTTGCCGTCGATGGAATCGAAATCCAGCCCNNTGCGGGATGGCGATGCCATCCCCGATCGCGGTCGAGGCCAACAGCTCGCGCTCCTCGAGCGCACGTCCAAGCGCCACGGCATCGATACCGGACTGCACCTTGGCCAGGTGCTGCGCCATCTCGGTGAGGACTTCGCTCTTGCTGGTCCCCTGCAACGTCGGGATGACGCAGTTCGAGTGAAGAAAATCCACAACCTTCATCGGCGTTCCGGCCATCCGGGGGCTATTTCCGGTCCTACGCTCCGGGAGCAGAGGCTCCTGTCTCGATGAGACCGTAGTTGCCATCCTTTCGGCGATATATGACCGAAATGGTGTTGGTGTCTACATCCGTGAACGCCAGGAATTCCTTTTCCATGAGGTTGAGGTGCATCGCGGCATCCTCGACCGACATGGTTCGCACCTCGAGGGTCCGCTCGCGGACCACGTGCACCTTGCCCGTCGTCCCTCTGCCCTTGGCTTTTTCGGCGTGGCCATCCCCACCCGGCTGGGGCTCGAACTCCTCGGGGGAAATGACCGCTTGACGGATCGAGAAGCTGGGGCCGCCGTGGGGCTTGTGCGTGCGAATCTTCTCCTTCCACTTGCGCACCTGGCGCTCGATGCGCGCAGCCGCCAGGTCCACCGACGAGTACATGTCCTCGGTCGTCTCGCGCGCCTGCAACACGATGCCGTTGGGCAGGGTCAGAGAAAACTCGGCGGTATGGTTGTGGTTCCGTTCCACAGAGAAGGTCGCGTGGGCCGCCAGGAGCTCACGCTGGAAGTACTTGCGAATCTTGTCCAACCGTTCTTCCGCGTACTCTCTCACCGCCGGGGAAGCCTCCATGTGGCGGAACGTCGTCGAAATCTGCATGCGGTTTGTCTCCATCCAAGGGGTTGTGGCCGTTTTGTGCAAGCTCTAGAAGACCTGCCGGCGCTTGCTGCTGGAAAGGATTCTTAACTGCTCTCGGTACTTGGCGACCGTACGGCGTGCGATTTCGATGTTCTGGTTGCCAAGAAGTTCAACGATCCGCTGATCCGAATGCGGGTGCTTGACGTCCTCGCTGCCTATGATCTGCTTGATCTTCAGCTTGACCGCCTCGGAAGCCAGGTCATCCCCGTCGCTGCGGGAGATGCCCGAGTTGAAAAAGTACTTCAGTTCGAAAATGCCTTGCGGGGTGTGGACGTACTTGTTGGTGGTGACCCGGGAAACGGTTGATTCATGCATGCCGATCTCTTCGGCCACATCGCGCAAGATAAGCGGCTTCAGGTAGGCTGCCCCCTTCTCGAAGAACTCACGCTGGAAGCGCAAGATGGACTCGGTGACGCGCACGATGGTGCGCTGGCGCTGCTGGATGGACCGGATCAGCCATTGGGCGCTGCGCAAGCGTTCCTGGATGTACTCGCGCGCCTTGGGGCCCTTGGAAAGCGCCGTGCGGTAGAAGTCCGAAATCTTGAGCTTGGGAAGGCCGTCGTCGTTTGCCACCACGAAATACTTGTCCCCCACCTTCTGGATGTAGACGTCGGGCGTGATGTAGGTCGGTTCCTCGTCCGTGTACGCGCTGCCCGGCTTGGGGTCAAGGCCCATCACCACCTTGGCCGCCTCGTAGATCTCGTCGAGCGGCTGGTCCAGATCCTTGGCGATGGGCGCGTAGTTCTTCTTTTCTAGATTGGCCAGGTGCTTGGTGATGATTCCCACCACCACATCATCGTCGGCGCCGATGTAGCGGGCCTGGATGAGCAGGCATTCTTGCAGGTTGCGCGCGGCCACGCCCGGGGGATCGAATTCTTGAACCCGCCGCAGGACTTCCTCCGCGTCCTTCAACTCGACGCCCGCCTCTTCCGCGATCTCATCAAGCGACGCGTCCAGGTATCCGTCCGGCGTCAGGTTCCCGATGATAAGCAGCGCCACCCCTTCCTCTGCCGCAGAAAAATTGCGCGACAGCTTGAGCTGCCACTCGAGATGGCCGAAGAGCGAGGTGCCCCGGGTAAGCGTGGCCTCCAGGGAGGGAAGATCCTCGGTGTTGGGTCGGTAGGTGGGCATGGGTGGCGCATTCGACTGGGACTCGAGGTAGGTGTCCCAATCGAAGTCCGCAACCGCTTCCCCGGACCGTGAGTCGGGCTTGATCTCGGTGGTGTCGACCCGGTCATCGGAAGCCCTCGCCACCAAAATCTCGGTCTCGCCGACGCGTTCGGCTTCTGCCTCCGACGCCGCGGCTGTGGACGGTGACTCGCTGGTCGCCGTCGGAGGCTTCTGTTGTTCCGCAGCAATCTCGACCGAGTCCTCCAAGACCGGATTCTCGAGCAGCTCCTCGCGAACCACGTCGACCAGTTCGACCCGGGAGAGTTGCAGCAGTTTGATGGCCTGCTGTAGCTGCGGCGTCATCACGAGCTGCTGCGACAGCTTCAGCTGTTGCTTGATCTCCATGGACATCGCGTCATTCCCCTGCTGTCTGGTCGCGTGCTCTTTGGCGCAAGGATCGTCGCCTAGGCTTTTCCTTGATAGCATTGAGCAATGCGCCAAGGAAGGTAAAAGCCTCATATGGTACATCTATTGCTTGCATGCCCTTGACAAGTTCCCTCCCCGATGTTCCAAGTCGTCTCGTCGTTGAGTCGCCAGTCGGCCCGCTGCGCATCGAGGCTTCCGCCGATGGACTGGTGGCTCTGAGCTGGACGCGGCCGCTTGCAAATACCTTGCCGGTCCGTGGCGCGTCGCCGGAGATCGATCGGGCCTATCGGCATCTGCGCCAGGGCGCTGCTTGGCTGCGCGCCTATTTCTCCAGCCACTCCTTTCCACCGCCCCTGCCGCCGCTCATGCCCGCCGGGACCGCGTTCCAGAAAGCGGTATGGCGCCAGCTCCTCACCATCCCGCCGGGCGCGACGACCACCTACGGCGAGATCGCGCGCCGGCTAGGCATGCCAGGGGCCAGCCGGGCAGTCGGTCAGGCTGTCGGCGCCAATCCGCTTCCCATCCTGATTCCGTGCCATCGCGTGCTCGCAGCAGGCGGCAAGCTCGGCGGCTACTCTTCGGGCCTACGCCGCAAGCGCTGGCTTCTCGCTCACGAGGGGCTAGCGGCGCCAGAACGTTGACTACGCAAGCGCAGGCGGACCGGCGTCGGACGCAGTCTGCGCCGCATGCCGCCGCTTGTCTGCGTGGGCCTGCAGGGCAGCGCCGATGAACGACCGGAAGAGCGGGTGCGGCTGCTGTGGCCGCGACTTGAACTCGGGATGAAACTGACAGCCCACGAAATACGGGTGGTTGCGCAACTCGATCATCTCGACCAGCTGCTCGTCGGGCGAACTCCCGGAGATAACCAACCCAGCCGCCATCAGCCTCTCTCGATAATCGTTGTTGACCTCGTAGCGGTGGCGATGCCGCTCCGAGATCTCGTTGACCCCGTACGCCGCCTCGGCGCGTGTGCCCGGTCGCAGAATGCAGGGCCACGCGCCCAGCCGCATGGTCGCTCCCTTGTCCACCACGCCCCGCTGCTCGGGCAGAAGGTCGATGACCGGGTGCGCGGGCGTGGGCTCGAACTCGGTCGAGTTGGCCCCGCGCAGGCCAGCCACGTTGCGCGCGAATTCGATGACCGCGATCTGCAGACCCAGGCAGATGCCGAAATAGGGCACCGCCCGCTCACGTGCGTAGCGGGCGGCTATGATCTTGCCCTCGGTGCCGCGCGTGCCAAAGCCAGGGGCGACCAGGATGCCGTCGGCGGTGTCGAGACATGAGGCGCCCTTGCGCTCGATCTCCTCGGAGTCGACGTGGCGCAGGTTCACCCGGCAGCCGTTCGCGATCCCACCGTGCATGATGGCCTCGTTGAGGCTCTTGTACGACTCGCCCAGGTCAACGTACTTGCCTACCAGAGCGATCTCGACCTCCGACAGTGGGCTGCGCATCGACTCGACCACCCGTTCCCAGCCGGTCACCTCAGGAGCGCGCGACCAGATGTTGAGCAGTTCCGCGATCTTCTCGTCGACGCCCTGCTTGAGAAATCTGATCGGCACTTCATAGATGCACGGAACATCCTCGGCAGAGAACACCGCATCCGGCGCCACGTTGGTGAAGAGCGCGATCTTCTGCTTCAGGTTCGTGCCGATGGGCTTGGACGACCGGCACAGCAAGATGTCGGGCTGGATGCCGATCTCACGCAGCTTCATCACCGAGTGCTGCGTGGGCTTGGTCTTGAGCTCACCCGCAGCGGCGATATAGGGCACCAATGTCACATGCACGGAGATCGCGTTCTGATGGCCCTGCTCGAAGCGCAGTTGGCGCACGGCTTCGAGAAAAGGCAACGACTCGATGTCGCCCACGGTTCCGCCAATCTCGACGATGAGCACGTCCATGCCCTCGGCGCATTCCAGCACACGCGCCTTGATGGCGTCGGTCACATGCGGGATCACCTGAACGGTGCCGCCCAGGTATTCCCCGCGTCGTTCCTTCTGGATGACGGTCTGATAGATCTGTCCCGAGGTTGCGTTGTTCAGCCGCGACATGCGTCGCGAGAGAAACCGTTCGTAGTGGCCCAGGTCGAGGTCAGTCTCCGCCCCATCGTCGGTGACGAAGACCTCCCCGTGCTGCAGAGGGTTCATGGTTCCCGGGTCGACGTTCAGATACGGGTCCAGCTTCTGGATCGTGACCTTGAGACCGCGCGCCTCGAGCAGCGAGCCGATCGACGCGGAGGCCAGCCCTTTGCCCAGCGACGAAACCACGCCGCCTGAGACAAAGATGAACTTCGTCCGTTTGGGAGAGGTTTTGCTTCCGGTGGCCATCAAGACCGACCTCCTTCCGGAAGCCTGCCGCCAGCGTACCGCCGACGCGGGCCCCGAGTTTCACGTGACGAATCGTTCCTCAACTCGGGAGGTCATTCTTGGTCCTCGCCACACTTGAAGTCAATGACGATCGTAGCTGTGGACGAAAAAAGGTGCTGCTGGTGCCGCCTCTCGAAAACTCGTAGCTGGTTGAGTTACCGGCTGGATCGCGGCGGCGAGGGCGCGCGCGCAGCGCGCGGGCTGGGCAGGGTGGGCTGTCCGTCCCGAAGTCCCCGAAGGGGGAGCCGTCAATCCGGCCGTCCAACCAGCTACGAATTCTCGAAAGGCGGCACTAGCGCTCCTCGAAGACGGCGAGGTACAGAAGGGCAGTCTGCCGCCGGTAGTCGACCGAACCCCTGCTCGGGAAGCTGGAGTAGATCACGTAGCGCGCTCCGATCTCGAAGCCTTGCGCGAGAGGGCGCGCCAACTCGATGCGCAGGGTACTTCGGTTTTCGTCTTCGATGCTGACCAGAGGCGCGCCGGCGTTCGGGTCCTGCGCCACCTGCGCCAGAGGCAAGGAAGTCCAGTAGTGGGTCGCTGCCAGATCAGCGCGTGAGGACAGCGACAGCGCCCACGGCAAGGGCACCACCGCGCGCAGGTGAAACACGCCTCGCAACAGGCCTTCGCCGCGGCTGTTCGACTGGTTGATGTGAAGCGCAGCCCCGGCCCCCAGCAGGAACGTCGTCGTGCGCGCCAGTTCGACGTGACTCACCCAAAATCGGTCCAGCCGACGCGGCGGAGCCGAAGTCTCAGCCGTGCAGGTTTCATTGATGCATGCCAGCCCCTCGAAGCCACGCCATTCCAAGCTGGCGCCTGCGGTCCATTCCCAGTCCGCACCGCCTCGCTCAAGGTTGCCGGGAAACATCTGACGTGCGGTCACGAAAGCCGTGGGTCCGGCAAAGCTGAAGTTGTCGTCGGACTTGAAGGTGAACCAGCGATAGCCTCCGCCCAGCGTGAACTGTGCGGCCTGGGCGAATCCCTGCTCGATGCGCAGAGCCGGCGTGAGAGAACGAAAATCACGCGGGTCAACCGGCCCGCGTTGAAAGGCATCGTAGTAACTGCCCGCCAGGCCGAGAGTCGTCCTGCGTGCGACGCGGAGGGTGCCGTTGGCGCCCGCCTGGGCGATCAAGACATCGTCACCGCGCGCGGTTTGGTCGAAGAAACGCTTGCCCGCCACAGCCCCTGACAGAGAGAGGCCACCACTCTGTCCCAGCGCCGAGGCCCAGTTCCCCGCGGCCACCAGGCGCGCCAGGGGGGAGGGACCGGTCTGCGGTATAGGTGGCGCGTAGTTCGCGATCTGCTCGCTCCGGTCAGGATTGCTGTCGTATTCGGTGCCCAGTTCCACCCGAAGATCGTAGCGAGCCGGGTCAGCGTGTACCCAGAAGTGTGGGCAGAGCAAGGTCAGCGCAACCAGACTGAAGGTCAGCCGCATTCGGGCTCATAGTAGCCCGAACTCGCGCCAGGTGAAGCGCTTCAATGAAGAGCGTGCGATCTCGATCGCTACTGGCCCGCCCGGGCACGCAGCCGGCGCGCCTGCTCGTCCAGGGCCTGGGCGTGTTTGCGAAGCGCCGTGGCCGCGGCCTCCACCGCGTCGGGGTCTGAGAGGGATCCTGCCTGGCCGAGGCTGCTGCGAATGCCCGCGAGGGTGGCGGGATCGAGCAGCGTCCGCTGCTGCCCAGCCAGCTTGGACGCCGAATCGGTCGAGAGCGGCGCCGGTGCGGTCAGCGGATGGCTCGCCAAGGGCGCAGCCGCGGAGGTCGGCGGCGCAAGGGACGATGGCGGGTTGGGTACGGGCGCGAGAGGCGCCGCGGTCGGGACCGCGACCGTTGCGACCGGCCCGCCAAGGTCCAGGGTGCCCGACGGCGCCGCGGCGGCCCCAACGCCGGGCGACTTCGATGCCGAGTCAGTGCCCTGGGTTGGAGATCCGCGAGATGCTGTGGCCCCGTTGGCCTCGCCGCTGCCCCCAAGGGTCGTGCGGGAACTCTGGGCCGGAATGACTGCGATGCGCTTGGATGCCTCGAACCCGGCGAGCGGGTCGCGGTCCCACGCACCGGCCCGTCGGCGCAAGGCCTGGCGGGCTCGGATCTGTTCCGCCGTACGCGCCAGGGTGTCGGCTTCGACGCGAAAACGGCGCGCCTGATCAGACAGGAGGTCAGCCTTGGCCTCCAATTCGACCGCGCCATCCTGGGGCGTGGCCGCCGGCGTCTGGAGCGTGCCAGCCGGAGTCTCGGCCGGCAAGCGCCCACGAACGTCGCGCAGGCGAGCTTCCGCAGCAGTCACCTTGCGCGCGAGAGACTCGGCCTCTGCCATCTTGTCACGCAACAGGTAGTCAGTGCGCACGCTGCGCCCACCACGCTTGAGCGCCGCGACCTCGGCGTTGAGTCGATCCAGATCGGCACGCAGGCGCTGGTATTCGGCCGCGAGACGCTGGGTTGACCCTGGCTCGGACCCCTGCGCAAGGACAGACGACGGCGCCAGCAGGAGAATCCCGCTGAAGAACAAGACACCGAGCGTCGTACCGAGCCTACGCATCTACACATCCCTGGTAGCAATCTACGCGCCAGCGCCTCACACCACAAAAACAGTGATTTTCCGCAGAGGCCCCTCAGTTTTCTGAGACTGACGGGGGCAAGTCAAACCAAGGCCAAGGATTGTTAGATGCGAAAGGTCACACCTCGTGGCTACCCAAGACCTCGACTCTGGCGTGTACTAGAGAAATGCCAAAGCCCTTCCTGAACCTCCGGCTCGCGTTTCTTCTGGCCGGCGGCCTGTCGGGCCTCGCCTGCGCGGCCACGCAGAAGGCACCCACGCGCACCCCACCACCCGAGCAAGCCGCGGCCTACTTCCCGCTGGCGCCCGGATGGAAGTGGGCCTACGAGATCGAGAAAGGCGGCGAGAAGATCCTGGCCACCTATGCGGTTCTCCAGCAGATCGGCGACACCGCGATCATCCAGGCCGGCGAAGAGCGCAACGGCTACACAATCATGCCTGAGGGAATCGCTCGGCGAGAGAGTCTGAATCCAGGCGATTTCATTCTCAAGACGCCGATCCGCGCGGGTGCAACCTGGCCGCTGGCTGGGGGCAGGGCCGCGGTGGTTTCAGTGGGCCAAGATGTGACCGTCCCGGCAGGGACCTACGCCGACTGCGCAGTCGTCGAGGAAGTTCGCACGAATCCCGATCGTGTCCTGCGAACCACCTATGCCGCGGGCGTCGGACCGATCGCGCTCGAGTATCAGGTGAGCAATCCCGAGACGCGGAAATTCGACGTGGTCCTACGCGCCCGCTTGCTGGGCTTGACCCGTCCGGGTGAAGACCCGCTGGGGAACGAGGCAGCGGGATCCCTGCCGGGCAAGCCCTGATAGGATTCAGCGTACGACGAGATCCTGCATCCAGGGCACGTCGGCGGGCACGGCAGCGCTGAGTTGGGTTGCCCATTCCTGATCGGTCATGCGCTTGAAGTTGTCCGTGATCTGCTCGAAATAGGCCGAAACCACCCCGGCGTAGGCGCGCGGCCCCTGACAGCTATCTACACTGAGGACCATCAGCCTTGGGTTGCCGGTGGCGACGTGAAGAACGCGACCGACGGGATTGCCCGCAGCATCGGCCGGTTGGGTGTGGACATCGGCGATGATGGGATTGGCGTCGAGAGCATCGTCACCCTGGTAGAACAGTCTGGCGTACCAACCGCTGGGCACGTTGATGGATGTGCAGCCCGCGGATTGCCTCTTGACGACGACCGTGTCGTTGAGAAAGTCGAGATCGGCCTGCGTGCGTGTGGCGCCCGCCAGTTCTTCATTGGCCATGATCTCGAGGCGAGAGGCCACGTCCGCGAAGGTTCGGAAATAGCCGACAGGAGCGGAGTCGGCGCCATAGGTCGCGGGAAGCACAGCTGCGAGCTTGTCGGCCGCCATGGTTCCCAGTTGCCGGAGTCGGCCAAACAAGCCCGGGTAGGGGTCGACATAGCCGTCGGGGTATTCGCACATCGGAATCCCGGTATAGGATTGTTTGGCGTAGAGCAGGGTGTCGTGGCGCAGTTCAGCCCAAGAGCCCAGCTGCGCGTTCAAGAGACGGCGGCCCCATGCCTCGGTACGAGCTATCGCGGGCAGGGTGGTAGAGTCGAAGCTGCCGCCTGAAAGCTGGCGCAGGGCACTCACCCAAAGGGTGTAGATGCTCGAATCCCAGTAGCCCGCATCGTGCCACTCGACCAACTGGCGTGCCTTGCCAAGGCTCGGCGCATAGGCATAGGTGTCGAGCTCGCTGCGCAGCAACGGCGCCGCCTGGTCGTTGCCGAATGCCGCAAAGGCCACGTCCAGCGGATTGGGCATCATCCGCATCGGGGTATTGGGATACACCACCTTTGAGAACACGTGACTGTCGACGGTGTAGCGTTGCCCCAGGAATGCAAAACTGTTCGGCAGTGCCGTGACGCCGTCGTCGACTTCCATCAATTGGCTGCAAATGCGTTGCACACCATAGTTGCCGGCGTCAATGGTATCGAGCAGCCTCTGGTCAGTGACGGTGGCCAGGTCGGTCGAGGCCGCGATGCCAAGGGCGTCTTGCAGCTCCTGCACCTGGGGCAGCGTCATGTAGTCGGCTTCGCCCACGAAGAGTGCGACGATCTGCTCGATGGAGCTCCACTGGGCACGAAGATCAGGTGTGAGCAGCTGACCCAGGGCCAGCACGTCTTCGACTTCGCGACGAATGAGCACGCGCGTGCCATCTACCTGGACCTCGACCAGGCGCAATTCCGTGCGACCGAGCCACATCATGGCGCGGAAGTACTGGGCCATGGTCCAGCCATCGTTGTAGTGACCGCGGGGTGTGAACTGAGAGAAGTCGATCTCGCGAGCCGTGCCGAAGAGGGTCACGGTTTCCGTGCCTGTGGCCGCGGTTGCCTTGGTGATGAGGGTCTGCATCTCGGTGTCGATGCCGGTCGCCGTGGGGTCAAGAAGCCCGGCCGCCACCCCGAGCAGTAGGCCGAGATCGTGTTTGGAATTGTCACTGATGGCCGCAGTGGCGATACCCGTCCGGAGCCCAACCAGCAACTGCTTCAAGGTGGGGGAAAGATAGCTGCCTTCGACATTCATCAGAATCTTGTCGTACGAGCGGTGTAGCGCATAGAGGATTGAATCAGCCGACACGTAGAGCGGCAGATCCGACGCATAGATTGTCGCGTAGCCGGAAAAGAAGTTTGCATAGCTCTGCCGCTGGGAGATGACGAAGCCGTTC
>PMZX01000348.1:34541-38499 GCA_003170035.1 Myxococcales bacterium
TATTCCAAGGCCCGGTGAGTGCGGGATAGGTGAAAGTGGAGATTGCACCACCACCTGCGCCTCCGCCCGAGGCTGTGACAGTGCCGGCCGCACCGCCTGTGGCTACCGTGCCAGCGCTGGACACGACACCGGACGTTCCGGCCGTGCCACCGCCAACTACGGGACCAGGCTCATTGGTCGTTGGGCTCTTGGCACAGGCCAACAGAGCCACGCAGCCCAGCAAGCTAAGACGCTTCATGATGACCTCCCGATTGGCGAGAAACTGGTCAAACTATATGCCTTAGGGTGATGCATGACTACCTGGTCCGGCTGGTTCCGAGGAAATCTAGTGACCGAGGTCACAGTCCTTCCCTACCCCACTTTCGGCGGCATTCTACCGGCCGCAGGTATCTCGGGTATCGCGTGACTGGCGTCAGACCACAGCTACAATGCGGCGTGAGTTCAGGCCGCACGACGTCATCTATGAGTGGCCGTTCCGGGAGTACAATCCCTATTCAACAAGCATGGTCCCGCAGCCTCCCAAAACAGACGGGCCGGACTGGGTCGAGTCAATCGTGCAACTGGCCGCCGGGCTGGGGTTCAATCCTGTACGCGTGCGCTGGCGCCTGCTGCGCATGCAGGATCGCCTGACCAAACTGCGCGAACGGGCGCAGCGACGGGTCCAGCATTCCCGCTGGCAGCACAAGGTGTGCGGCGCTTGCGGCGCGGTCAATGACCGGAGTGAGCGCAAGTGCGTGCAGTGTGGCGCCCGCCTGGGCGCGCGCTGGGTGGATGCGCTCGCGCGTCTGGGTGTACTGCCGAAAACTCCCGGCCGCGCCACTGTGCTGCTGGCTGCGCTCATTTTGCTCTGCTTTGCCCGCGAGATGAGCACCTGCGGGATCTCGGCGCTGGTCTCGCCGTCGGGTTATTGCCTGATACGCATGGGCGGCAATATGACCTGGCAGGTGCTGGTGCAGGGTCTGCACCCAGGGCTCGCGACACAGCTTGGCGCCGGGCAGGCACCGGAGTACTGGCGGCTGGGCACCGCCATGTTCCTGCACATCGGTATCATCCACCTGCTCTTCAACCTGGCTGCCCTCGCCCAGGTGGGCCCCATGGTCGAGGAATTGCTCGGCTCGGGACGGATGCTGGTCCTGTACCTTGGCACCGGACTGGTCGGCAACTGGCTCTCGTCGCGCTATGGGAACTACTCCGTATCGGCCGGAGCGTCGGGCGCCATCATGGGTCTTTGTGGTGTGGTGGCGGGTTGGGGCCAGCGCGACGGCACCAGCGTCGGGCGGAACTCTCGCAATCACATGGTGCGCTGGGCGATCTACACCGTGCTGTTCGGGGTCTTCGTTCGCGGCGACAATTGGGCCCACTGTGGTGGGTTTCTGGCTGGTGCCCTGCCCGGCTTGTTGGTCAAGCCGGCGTGGCTAAGACGCTCGCGCGCCTCGGGGTTGGATTTGGCCATGGGAACCACAGGCGTGCTCAGCGCGGTCGCGCTTGCTGCCCTGGTGGTGCTGGCGCCCTACACGCTGACCAAGTACCTGCCGGCCGAGGCACCTCGCGCCGCAGCCCGGTTGAGAGCAGAAGCGACGGTCAACCTGCCGCAGATCGCACCGCCCCGGAATTCTGCGGGAGACAGTGAACGCGTTGGCCGATGAGATGCTCCGGACCTACGCGCCCTACCCGTGGTGGGACTACCTGCGCAGTTCGGCCAGCTTGGCTCGCACCTCGTCGGCGTGGCCTTGGGCGGTCACCTTGGGGAAGTGGTGCGCAATGCGACCCGCGGGATCGATGATCACGGTGGACCGGATCACGCCCTCGCTGGTCTTGCCGTACAGGGTCTTCTCGCCCCACGCGCCGTAGGCCTGCAGGACCTTGTGTTCCGGATCGCTCAGCAGGGTCAGCTTGAGTTTGTGCTTGGCTATGAACTCGCGGTGGCTCCCGGGTGAATCCGGGCTGCAGCCGAGCACCACAGCTTCCAGCCTCTCGAAGGCAGCCAGCCCTGCGGTGAAATCGCAGGCCTCGACGGTACAGCCGGGTGTGTCGTCGTGAGGATAGAAGTAAAGCACCACCCACCGTCCCACCAAATCGCACAGCGCCACCGGCCGCCCGTCCTGGTCGGGCAACTCGAACCTCGGTGCCTTGCGCCCCACACTGAGGTTTGTCTTGCTCATGTTCCTATATCTTGGATGCGGGGAAGCCCGACCAGTTTCACGGACACGATTACCGCGCTAGACTCCGCTGCATCATGCACGCCATCGCCATCTCAGGCAGCCCGCGCAAGAACGGCAACACCGAGACGCTGCTGCAGCGTTGTCTCGATCGGCTGGACGATCGTGGTGTGCAAGGCGAACTGGTGCCCCTGCGGGACAAGACCGTCAAGGGCTGCCGCGCATGCGCCATCTGCAATCGCCTACGCGACAAGACCTGCAACCAGAAGGACGACGACTTCCATCCCGTGTTCGAGAAGATGCAGCGTGCGGACATCATCGTGGTTGGATCGCCGGTCTATTTCGGCTCGGCCACGCCCGAGATGGTGGCGTTGCTCGACCGGGCGGGATACGTGTCGCGCGCCAACGGCAGTCTGTTTTCGCGCAAGATTGGCGGCCCGGTGGCGATCGCCCGGCGCGCGGGGCACAATTTCACCTTTGCGCAGCTCCTCATGTGGTTCATGATCAACGACATGGTGGTGCCGGGTTCGTCGTACTGGAACGTGGCCCTGGCGCGCGAGGCGGGAGAGGTGGCCAACGACAGCGAGGCCCTGGCCACCATCGAGCGCTTCGCCGACAACCTGGCCTGGCTGGCAGGGCGCCTGGTCTAGAGACGCGACACTTTCCTGTGTGCTGCTTCGCATGTGGCGATCCCCGCGGGGTGCTGCAGACTTGATAGGTACGCGAAGGCGAAGTCCAAAAGCGAACGTGAAAGGAGGAGCTCATGGAAACCAATGAGACTCCGAGACCGAATGTGGGGAGGATGGAGGCGCAGTTCAAAGCGCTGGGAGCGAAACTCGACAAGCTGGTGACCCACGTCGAGGGGGTCGAGGCGCAGGTCAAGACCGACTACCGGAAACGCATTGACGATCTCAAGGCCAAGCGCGAGGCCGTGAGAGTGAAGCTCGACGAGTTGAAGACGACGAAGGGCGAGAAATGGGAAAGCCTGAAGGCGGGCTTCTATCACGCTTGGAACGACCTGGAAGCCGCTCTCAAGAAACTCACGCACCTGACAGGAGAGAAGAAACCGGATCCCAAGTCCGCGGAAGGGACCGACCGGTCCCACCCCGCGAGCGGTGGTCCCGCATGAGCAAGGCCCGACTTGGCGTCATTGGCGCCCCGCGCGGGACGTGAATAGTTGTCGCGCACCTCACGCCGTGGTCGCCCCCAGAAAGGGGAGTGCTAAGGTATTCTATCGGGCCAGGGCGGCCGCGCGCTGCGGTCCTGGATCAAGCTGTCGGAGGAGGAACCATGACCATCGAAGAGGCGATCAAGACCGCACTCGAGTTCGAGAAGAAGGTGCATGCCCAGTACGAGGCCGAGGCGAACAACGCCAGTGACGCCACCGCGAAGAAGATATTCGCGACTCTGGCACAAGAAGAGCAGGGCCACGTGGCGTACCTGGAAAGCCGTCTGGCCGAATGGCAGAAGAATGGCCGGCTGTCGCCCGAGAAGCTGCACACCGTGCTGCCTTCCGCCGCGCGCATCCGGGCCGGGGTTGGACGTCTGCGCGCAGGGGCCAACAAGCAACTCGGCGGCCACGACGCCGAGTTGGCGTCGCTCTATCGAGCCCTGGCCGCCGAGGGCGAGACCTCGGCTTTCTACCTGAAGATGGTTCGCGAGCTGCCCGCGGAAGGCCAGAGCCTGTTCTCCCGCTTTCTGGAGATCGAGGACGGGCATGCCGCCATCGTGCAGGCCGAGATCGACAACGTCAAAAGCATGGGGTTCTGGTTCGACCTGAAGGAGTTCGATCTGGAGGC
>PMZX01000348.1:38645-43895 GCA_003170035.1 Myxococcales bacterium
TCCCGCGGGTTTCTCCTCGAAGGTCTGGACATCGAAGTAGAGATCGCAACCTGCGACGCTTCCGCCCAACGTAAACTGCACCCCTGTATAGGTTGACGTGTTTACGCATACGTCGAACGACATGCCGCCGCCGGAGTAGTCACCGGCTGCCACGCTGCCGGACAGCGCCAGGTTCTGGTTGGTCGTATCGACGGCGGCAGTCATCGTGCTGGTGGCCTGGCCCCCGCCATAGCTGAAAATGCTGCCCGTCAGGGCGCCAACCGTTCCCCACTTGCCACCTCCAACGGTCGGGTGCCATCCGGCTGTTCCCGTCGTCGAGAAATCCGTAATCAGCGGCGTGGTGGGTGAAACGCCTGGCGTGCACGTGGGCGCAGCCGTGGTCCCGCCCGAGTTTGTATTCCCGCCGGTGTCGGACGAGCCTCCCGAACTTGTGTTTCCGCCCGAGCCTGTGTTCCCGCCGGTGTCGGACGAGCCTCCCGAACTTGTGTTTCCGCCCGAGCCTGTGTTCCCGCCTGTGTCGGACGAGCCTCCCGAACTTGTGTTTCCGCCGGTCGCCGAGGAACTGCTCGATGAACTGCTCGTGGATCCCCCCGTCACCGAAGAACTGGAGGAACTGCTCGAGGCTCCGCCTGTGCTGGACGAACCGCCCGTGGCAGGGTGCCCGCCGGTGTTTTGGTTATTGGACTTCGCGCTATTGCAATTCGCGATTGCTGCCGTAAAGGCCAAACAACCAATCCATGCCGC
This sequence comes from Myxococcales bacterium, assembly GCA_003170035.1. GTDB lineage: Bacteria > Myxococcota_A > Polyangia > Fen-1088 > Fen-1088 > Fen-1137. The sequence continues at coordinate 39,390 of PMZX01000348.1, forward strand.
AATCGTCGGGTAAGTCGTTGCTGTCTTCTGCATGTTCCTAGCCCCCTGTGGAAGATCGTGTTTGCTCAAGCCTGACTGGGTGCACTCTTACCAGCATTGTCCGCTCTCGACAAGCTGTCGCGGTCGCAGATAGGGCCGGTGCGCTAGACGCTCCACGATTTCGATACGAAAGGCTCGCGTTCCCTCTCAGTGACGCTCAGTAGCACTTCGACGGATCGAACGCGCTGCCGCTGCCCAGGTTGTTGGTCTCGTAGCAGAGCTGGGCCGGGAGCTTGTTGGCCATGCTGCTGACATCCGGACCGATGGGCGGCCACGTCCCACTGCCGAACCAGCTCGGCTTGCCCGCCAGGTACAGCGAGGACGGCAGCTTCTGATCGGCGGGGGCGGTTTCGCCGGCTGGAAGCTCCTGCAGATCCCAGTGCGTCTTGGCCGAGAAATAGTCGAAGTTCCCCCAGCGCAAGAGCGTACCCGCCACCAACGGGTCGAACTTGTCAGGGTTGGCCCCCGCCGACCAGCTATTCCAGTAGCCGAGCACGTAGATGGGGGCGACGCCCATGCCACACGTGCAGCACGCGCAGGTGTCGTTGTAGTGGGTGGCGCCTACCAGCGCCGCGTCCGCGACAGCGGCAGCCTGGTAGCCGTTCTGCACGCCCGCCTGGCCGAGCACGTTGCCGATGATGTTGAAGTCGCGGTGCCACGCCTCCAGCCCGATGGGCCAATTGCCGTTCGACCAGAGTGTGCTGCCGGAGGCGGCGCTGGGCTTCATATAGCCGGAGATGCGGTTGCGAAAGAGCGTCTGGTGGCTGGCCGATCCCCAGATGACGTCGGACACGAACTTGGGAACGGTGTTGCCTTCCCAAAGATTCATGAATGCGTGCACCGAATGGTTCGACAGCGTCTGGCTAAGCACCTGTGAACCGGGACTATCGTTGATGGAGTAGTTGTAGGAGATCACGTTCCCGCTCGACGACCAGGACACGATGATCCCGGCGGCCAGCGCGTCGAGGATGTTGTTCTCGAACAGGCTCTGCGAGGTGTCGTCGACCTCGATGCCGTAGTTCTCCGGGGCGGAAGCCTGGTTCATGTGGAAGTAGCTGTCGCGGATCTCGACGTGCAGGTCATAGAAGAGGCTCACGGCGCCGCGGGCGATGTGTTCAATTTGTACTCCCTTCACCCAGCAGTCGGTGCAGAAGGTCATCGAGATCGCCCCATCCTTGTACTGCGCGTCGATGGCCAGGTTCTCCACCCCGGCATAGGCCAGATTGCCGCCGTCCCAATAGAACACCTGGGGCGCAAGGCTAGCCAGATGCGTGGCGTAGACCGGAGCATCGAGGGTCACCTGCTTGCCGCTCACCGCTTTCACCTGTGCGATCTGCATCAGCGCGCGTGGCACCGGGTGGGTGCCGTCGGTGCAGAAGTTCAGGCCGTCACGGCTCGCGCAGTCGTTCACGCCCACGCCGACGTTCCCTTCATTGCCGGCCGTGCTCACCAGAGGCACGTACCCAGCGGTCGTGACAGCCGTGTCGTTGAGCTGATCGAGAACCACGGGCTGCCCGACATGCAACCCACTCGCGTCGGAGACGGTGATGGTGGTGGTCCCCTGGTCGTAGCCGGCGATCCAGTCCACGGCGTGCAGGGTATTCTGCCCGGGCCATGTCCCGGGCGTGGCCGAAACGTTGATGCTCGCGCTCTCGACGATTTTGGTGGCGGGGGCGCCCGCGCCACGCAGGACGATGGGGTGCTTGATCCCGATGGCGCTCTTGAGCAGGTATGTCCCGGCCGGGAGCATCACCACCTGATTGTCAGGGCATGTGTCGATGGCACTCTGGATGGCCGCGGTCGCGTCGGTCTTGCCGTCGCCGTACTTCGCGGCGTCCACGGTGGCGCACACCGTGGTGCGGCTCGGAATGCCGCGCGTCCCGTCGGGCTGCACCACCCCGGCGTGGGTCCAGTCGGTCATCCGATCCGGAAACAGCATGCCCGCGCTGGTGCCGCCCGCGCTGCCGCTGGTACCGCCGGTGATCGTACTGCCGCCTGCGCCGCTGCTGGTACCGCTGGTCATCGTACCGCCACCAGCGGTTGGCGTGCCGCCAGAGCTAGTCACACCGCCGGGACTTCCAGCATCGCCGGTATCAGGGACGCCGCCTGCGCTGCTGCCGGCGGCACCCCCGCTGCTGGTCTCTCCTGCTACGCTCGACTGTCCACCGGATTGCGCCCCGCCCGTGCCCCCGGTTGAACCCTTCGGGCTTTGGCTTGTTGAACACGCCGCGATCACAAGTGCCAAACACAGAGGGCGGCAACGCTTTTCCACAGTGGCTCCTAGCGCACGCATCTCACGTTGGCGGTGGGGAAGTAGTTCCAGGCACCCGCAACACCGTAATTGGGCCCGGTGAATCCATCGCAGTAGGAAAGGCCCCATGCCTCACCCCCCACCAACGATGCTTCCGCCGCCCAGAACCAGTATTTCGGATCTTTGCAGCCATTGGGATTGCCGGGGAACGCAGTGCGGTTGATCGCGCCGCCCACCAGGCCTTCGTTGACGGTGGAGGCCAGCTCGTTCAGCGCCGGCACGCGCCAGCCGGTGTGCCCGTTCAGGCTCAACCCTGCGCAGTACGCGGGGGCGTCGACCCAGGCCACCAGCGAGGACGAAAACCCTTGCTGCCAGGTGAGCCCGGTGTAGTTGTCCAGCACCTCGCCGTCGGGCGCGGTTCCGGTCACGGCGTAGTGATTGGGGGGCTCCTTGGCCAGCTCGTTGGGTGCCTCGCCCGTGCCATCGCCCCGCACACAGCGCGCGACCAGGTTGGTGTCGCTCATGGCCTTCGCATTGCTGGTGAGGCCATTGCCCCCGTAGTTCCAGTGGAAGCCGGCCGTACTCTGCCCGGTGATGGTTTCGTACCACCACGAACCGGTGGCATAGCTGCCACCCGCCACGGTGAAGATTGTCGCGAAGCCCTTGTTGCCGCGGGTGACGTCGACAATCGAGGCCATCTCCACCCGCGTGGGCAAGCGCCAATCACTGTATCCGGCCCAGTTGCTGGTGCCCAAAGCCGCGCAACGATCGACGCTGGCTTGCCAGTTGCCCTGAGTCGCAGGATTGGCTTTCTCCCACACCAGGCAGGTAATGTTGTCAAGCACGGCTCCGTTGCCCAGATCGGTGTAGCTCTGGTGGTTGGGCACAGTCGCCGGGCTGCTGACCGGAGTGGGCATCTTCCAGCAAGCCCATTTGTGCGACCCGCAGTTGGATTCCGCGCAGGTTNNAGTCTGTGATCCGCCCGATCCGTTGGTATCACTTGGCGTGGATAGCTGCCCGCCCGTGCCCGCAGGCTGGTTCGCCTTTCCTCCCCCGCAGGATGCAACGAGACCCACCAGAGAAGACGCCAGGACCATCGACAGCGGCAACCTATGCATCGCTTGCCCTTTCGAGTTCAGGCTCCGGCGCGATTACGTCCACCAGTCTACTCCAACCGCCGAGAAAGGTTCGGGAGTTTCGCGTGCGTCAAAGTGGCATGAGCCAAACCTGAACCAACGTAGGATATGTCGTAGAATAGGGGCNNGTGCCATGAAAACCAAGCTGACTGCCTCGCTCTGTTTCCTGCTTTTGGGCTTCGGCGTCGCTCGGGCCCAGAATGTAGGCGTCACAGGCAATTCGACCAGCCAGGTGTCGTCCGCTGGCTCTGCACCACAAGTGGCGCAGCCGCCAACGCCGGCGCCCGATTTGCAGCCACCGGCGCCGCCGCAACAGCCGCCAGCACCACCGGTTGAGGCTCAGGGCCAGGCGCAGCCCGAGGTCCAGCAGCCCGTGGCGGCCGGTCAGCCGGCAGCTGGGGGCCAGTGGGTGTACACGAATGACTATGGCTGGATCTGGATGCCCTACGGAAACCAGTACGTCTACGAAGGCTCTGCAACCGACGCCTATCCCTATTCTTATGTGTACTACCCCAGCTACGGATGGATGTGGCTGGCAGCGCCCTGGATTTGGGGCTGGGGCGCCTATCCCTACTTTGGCGCTCTCGGTCCCAGAGGCTTTGGCTGGTATCGCGGCCTGTACCGGGCTGGCTATGGTTGGGGCGGATACCGCGGCGGATACGGCGGCGGCTTCCGTGGTGGTTATCGCGGCGGAGCTGGTTGGGGCGCTGGCTATCGCGGTGTAGGTGGCTATCACGCTGGATTCCGCGGCGGCGGCGCGGCCGGCTATCGGAGCGGCTTCGGTGGCGGCTATCGCGGTGCTGCTGGCAGCGGCTATCACTCCTATAGTAGCGGATTCCGCGGCAGCAGCGGCGGCGGATTCCGCGGCGGCGGCGGTGGATTCCACGGCGGCGGCGGTGGATTCCACGGCGGCGGTGGTGGTGGATTCCACGGCGGCGGTCACGGCGGCGGACGTCGCTGACAAAGTTGCCGTCCGCGTGTAGCGTCGAATGGCAGCCAGGCGCTTGCGTGCGGATATCGCCCTTGCAAAAGGCCTGTCCCCTTCTGTCTTGCACGCGGGTCAAATGCATGGTAAATGAC
>PMZX01000320.1 GCA_003170035.1 Myxococcales bacterium
TTTCGCTCCACCAGCAGCCGCCTCAGCTTGGCCCGAATTTCGGGCGCAGCCTCCGCCAGCGTGGGGGTGAAGGACGGCAGCCTTTGCACGAGCTTGAGCACATGAAAGCCGCGCTCGCTCTCGATCGGATCTGAGACGTCGTACAGCCTGCGCAGGGCAAAGGCCGCCCTGACCACTGCCACCGGATAGCGAGAGTTCTTCTGGTCGATGAACCCCATATCGCCGGCACGCGCCCGCAAGTGCCAATCGTCGCTGTACTTGACCACCAAGCCCTGGAACGCGTCGAGGTCGGCTCTTTCGAAAGCCTGGGCCTGGGCAGCGACCTTTTCTGCAACCGTCCGGTCGCGGCTGACCACCCGCAAAACACGGACCTGTTCGGGCAAAGTGAGTTCCTCGCTGTGATCGCCGTAGTACCTCTCGATGTCGGCGTCGGGAAGGTCCACCGGCTTGTTCGTGGCTTCGACCTCGTCCTGCAGTACGCGATCGATCATTGCACTTCTCACCGCCAGGTCTCGCTGGTAGCCGCGCCGCCCGGCTTCTTGCACCACGGCCTCATCTTTGAGCAGAAGGTTCAGCAGGAATAGTCGTTTGTCGGCATCCGAGTGCTGTGCGGCGAGTTGGGCGCGGAACAACTGGGCCAGACCAGGCGCCCGAGCTTGCAACTCGCGCGCCCTGATCGCGACCGGACCGATCTGGGCCAGGACGGGATCATCGCCTTGGGAAGGCGGGCTGCAGGCCAAGACAGCCAGAGCCAGGAAGAGCGGGGACAGGTTCCGCATGAAGCCGATCATACACGGCACTCGCGACTCAAGTGCGATCAACGCGCCCCACAGCATAGACGATATGGGCAAATGGCCGCTTCGCGGTTTGGGGGAGGGAGCCTTCGGCCCGACAGAACCAATGCAGGGTTGCGAGAGCCGGTCCCTGCCACCGGGCTTGCTTGACATGCTCGCGCTTGGCCTGCGAAAGGGTCAACCCGGGTGGAAAGGGTGGCATGTCGACAAACCCCATGCCTTCCAGTGCGAGACCGGCCAGCGCCATGAGAGCGAAGATGTCTTCGAGAGAGAGCGAATCCAAGTGCGAGCGCGTGGCGTGGGCTCGGTTGCCTGCGTTGGGTGCGAACAGGGCAATCCGGCGTGCCACGCGCGCCAAGCCACACACGAAACGCTCGCGGGTGGCTCGATCGAGCCGCTGCACGACCTCGCAGGACAGCGCCAGATCGAAGGACGGGCCAGGGAGAGCGGCGATTTCGTCGAGAGCCACCTGCCGCAAGACCAGCCGCGGTGACAGGCGCGCACGCGCCGATGCCTGCTGGAACTGCAGCAGCGCCTCCTCGCGTTCGTCGGCGACGACCAGATCGGCGTCCAGCGCACAGGCGAGAGCGGCGAAATCCAGGCTGGAACCGTACTTCTCCGGCAAGCCTGCGATCAGCATGCGATGGACGCCGGGCAGGAACTTGTGAAGCACACGCCATTTGGCGAGATACTCGTAGGCGGTGCCGACGCCTTCACCCTCGGCCAGGGCAATCGGGTAGTACTCGGCCAGCCGCCGGCCCAAGCCACGCGTGCCGGTGGCCTGATACCAGGCATAGGTCTCGCGGATTCCTTCCGCCAGATCACGCGCCGGAACGAACCCCAATTCGCGCTGGGTGGCCGAACTGTCGTACACCCGTTGGGCGGTCATGTTGTCGATCCGCACGCGGGACAGGGGCGGCTGGGCGCCAGCCAACCCGAACAGGGATTCCAACCCCGCGGTGGCGGTGCATGCCAGGGGCTTGGGGATGCGCAACGACCCTGAACGACGACCGACGGCCGCTGCGAAGATGCTCACGGTTTCGGCCACACTGTATTGGCGCCCGGTCAGGCCGAATCGCCGGGTGCCCTCAAAGGGGAGATGCAAGGCCCGCACCGCCAGCTCGACCACGTCGGACACATGGACAAGCGGCACCATCAGGTTCTCGCCCGTGCCGAAGATGGGGAACACACCCAGGCGCACCAAGCGCAACATGGCGGGGATCTCGGAAGCGACGTCCCCGGGGCCATAGACTTGAGCCGGTCGCAGGATGGCCAGCGGGACGCCGTGCGTGGCGCACCACGCTTCGGCCTCGCGTTCGCTTTCGTGTTTGGCAATTTCATGGGGGCTGCGGGGCTCGCAGGGTGTGTCCTCGCGCACCACCACGCCGTCCCGAATCCCCTGCGCAGAGACGCTGCTGAAGACAAGAAGTTTGCCCGGTGGCCGAGGCAGGGCCGCGAGCAGGTTGCGGGTTGTCTCGACGTTCAAACGGCGCAGTTCGGCCAGCCCTGACTCGGTCACGGTGGAGACCCGGCCGCCACCGGCCAAGTGGAAGACGGCGTCCACATCTGCGGGCAGACCGGCGAGCGTGGCGGGATCGAGCAGATCGGCGCACCAGACGCGTCCCCCAACCGCGGCCACCGAGGCGCGTCCCCGCTCGCGCACCAGAGCGGTAACCGTTTGTCCGTCGCCCACAAGTCGGCGCAGGAGATGGAGGCCGATAAAGCCGCTCGCACCCGTCAGGAGAATATGCATGCGCGCGATTGTACTTCGTACCGGGTTTCTCGCCCAACCGCAGGCCGTGATGAGCTAGACTGAAATCTGTGGTCAACACTGAGTTATCAGCAGCCGGAAGCGGCGGCAGCGTGGGGATGTGAGGGCGCGATGGACGTGATGAGCCCGAGGGAGCGGCGGCTGATCGGCATGATCGCGGCGGTCGCGTTTCTGGCGTACATGCTCCTCTGGTGGAACGCCTACTACGCCCCGAACAACGGGGGCGACGCCTTCGTCATGAACGAGTACCTCCATGGCCGTCTGCCGTACCGGGACTATTACACGCACAATCCACCGGGCCTGTTCTTCATCGTATTCGCGATCGCGCGCGTCTTCGGCCTCCGCCTCCTGCCCTATCTGGTTTTCGGCCTCGTGCTCCGTACCCTGTCCGTCTGGGTGCTGTACTCGATGATCGCGGCGCGCCGGTCGCCGGTCGTCGCTGCCGTCGTTTCCCTCGTCGCTGCGATCGCCTCATGCACGGACGATTCCGAGTTCGTCGGCCACTACAGCCACCTCAGCATCGCTTTCCTGCTCTTCGGGGCCGCTGCCGCGTACGCATGCGTGGTCGAACCCAACCCCGCGCCAAGGCGCTTTGCCTGGCGCGCGGCGCTGGCCGGCGTCGGCTTCGGGGCCACGTTCCTGATCAAGCAGAGCACGGGCACGGTCGGCGTCGTATTGGTAGGCGCGTTCTGCGTGGCCGCTCTCGTTCGACAGAGCCGCCCGCGCGCGGCGCTCGGATTCGTGGCCTGGACGGGGGTGGGGGTCGCCACGGTTGTTGGGCCTGCCGTGCTGTGGCTGTCGGCAAATGGATTGCTCGGGAGGTACGTGCACCTCGTGTACGGGGTCGCACCCTCCGCGAAGGGCGGGATTCTCGTCTCGCTGCTGCGTCCGCTCACCGCCATTGCGGGCAACCAAATATTTCAGGACTCGATCGCCCTCGCCCTCCTGACGGTCATCGGCGCTCTTGTTGCGATCGCCTGGGCGGGTTGGCGACCGAAACACTTTGCCCAAGCCTCGACCTGCGCAGGTATCGTGCTCCTGCTTGCCGCCGCGTTCCTTATCGGGCGTCTCGGCGCGACGCAATCGGCCGACCCGTTCAAGAAGCCGCTCATCGCGCTGGTTTACCTTGCCTTCGGCGGATCGGTTGTCTTTGGCCTGCACCGGACTCTCCGGTTCTGGCGCGATCCGAGCGACGCCGATTCGCTCCACGGCGCGTTCGTGTCGTGCGTGGGTTTCGCNNTCGGAGGCGGAGCACGAGATTGCGAACCGACCCATCCGGCGCTACGTGCAGACTGCGGCCATCGTTGTGCTCATCTTCGCGGTCACCCTCTCGAGCTTCCGCAGGCATCAGTTCCCTTACCGCTGGGCGTACTGGATCGAGCCGCCGATTGGGCGGACCGTGGCGCGCTCCACTCAGCCCGCGCTTGCAGGCTTCACGATGTCGGAGGAGGCCGCGCACTTCATCGACGGTGCGACGGATCTGATCCGCAAGAACTCCGATCCGGATGACACCATCCTCGCTTTCCCGCACCTCGCGGTCCTGGCGGGTCTGGCGGATCGCCGTATCGCGGGTTTCGTCCCCGTGCACTGGTTCGACACTTGCCCTGACGACCTCGCCCGCGCCGACGCTCGCGCAATCCTCGAGAAGCCGCCCGCCGTGATTGTCGCGATGGCCCTCCCGGAACCGCTCTTCGCCGAGCAAGAGTTCTTCTTTCGCAACGGCGCCTTGAGCGGCCAGCGCGACCTTTTCCGCGCCATCCTGGAGGTCGTCAGGCGAGACAAGTACACGGAGGTCGGCAGGTTCTTGGCGCCCGGGTACCGCATTCCGATCTACGTCTGGGCGCGCCCCCGGCCGCCGGAGGGCAGCCCGAGCCAGCAACCGGAGAAGCAACCCGAATCCCAATAGGCAAGAAGAAACCCCGGTGACGCGCGCGCCGGGGCGCACAGGTGGAACCACCTCGTGCCGGGGCTCGCTGTTTGGTCGCAGGCCGTGATAAACTGATTGTTTCCTTTATGACTGCCTCTACTGGCCTGCGCGTGAGCGCGTGCGTGACCGCGCACAACGAAGAACGGAATATCCGGAAGCTCCTGCGTTCCCTGCTAGGCCAGAAGATCGAACCCCACGCGCTGTGCGAGGTGGTGGTGGTGGCCAGCGGCTGCACCGACGGCACGATGGAGGAGGTGCGGGAACTGGCCAAGGATGATCCGCGGCTGCGACTCATCGTTCAGGACGCCCGCCTCGGCAAGTCCTCCGCCATCAACGCCTACGGCCGCGAACGGGATCGAACCGCAGATGCGGTCGCGGTGGTCAGCGCCGATCTCATTCTGCAACCCGGCTGCCTCCTGCTTCTCCTGGAACGGTTGGCCGCTTCCCCCCACGTGGGCATGGTGGGTGCCCGCCCGGTGCCGACCAACCCGCGCGGTCACCTGATGGGCAACATCGTCGGTTTTCTCTGGCAGCTTCATCACGACATCGCGAGCGAGTCGCCCAAGCTGGGTGAGGTCGTCGTCCTGCGCTCGTCCCTGGTTCACCCTATCCCCGAGGATTCCCCGGTCGACGAGGCCACCTTCGAAGCCAGTGTGGTCGCGCAAGGGTGCGCGCTGTGCTACGTGTCCGAGGCGGTGGTGGCCAATCGCGGTCCTGACAATGTTCGCGAGTACTTCGACCAGCGCCGCCGAATTGCCGCGGGCCATTTCTGGCTGCGTCGCCGCACCGGCTATTCCGTGCCGACCCTGGACGTGAATCGAATCGTCAAGCACGCCGTGCGCTACTTCACGTTCGCCGAGCCGCTGACCGACGCGTCCTACGTCGCCGCCGCCCTGATCGAAGGGGCCGCCCGAACGCTGGGCTACTTCGATTTCAAGCGTGAATACAATCACGCCGTCTGGAAGGTCGCATCCTCCACCCGGGACGTGACGCCCGACGATGAGAGGCCGCGGCCAGGGGCAAGCAAGGATGGCGGATAACCCCACCACTCCGGGAAGCGAATCGCGAAAGTGGCACCTCGATCTCGAAACTGCGGTCGTCTTGCTGGTTTCGGTGCTCTTCACCCTGCCGATTTGGCTGGGCACCGACCCGCCCATGGCCGATTACCCGCAGCACCTGTCCATGGCGTCCATTCTGCGCTGGTACCACGATCCGGCGCGCCACCTGGTTGAGAATTACAGCTTCGCGTACGCGCGTCCCAACACTGCGTTTGTCTACCTGGTGGCGGCACTGTCATATGCCATGCCCATCGGGCTCGCGGGCAAGCTGCTGATGGCGATCTCGGTCGCGGCGACCGGGACAGCCGGGCTGGCCTTGGCCCGACGCGCGGGCCGGCCCGGCTGGTTTGGGCTTTTCGCCCTGATTTCGTCCTACGACTTCGCTTTCTTCTTCGGTTTCGTGAACAACGTCATCGCGACCCCTTTGCTCCTTTACGGCGTCGTTCTCGCCGATCGCTTGCTCGATCGTCCGATGGGCTGGCGCTCGTGGCTGACCATCGCGCTGTACGAATGCGCATTCTACTTCGTGCACATCCAGTTCCTCTTTCTGTTCGTCGGCGCGGTCGGATGGCTGACGTTGACCCACTTCCCGGGCTGGCGGCACTCGCTGTGGATGTTCTCCGCGTTTCTGTTTGGGATCACCATGACGCTCGCTGACTATGTCTTTCGCCACGAGGAAAGCTTCAACTACTACGAGAAGCAGATTCTCACGACCGTCCACGAGGATCGGCTTGTCTTCGACAAGTTGGGCGAGATTCCGACACTCTTGTTTGGCGCCCGCGACCAAGGGAAGCACTGGTTGCTATTCCTTCTGGCCGCACTCGCTGTGCTGCGTTTGTGCCAGGTTCGCGCGCGGTCACAGCCTATGCTTGCGACGACGATTTCCGATTCGCAGGCGAGCGGCCTGACCTGGCTCCGCGCGCGTGCCTGGTTGGCCGGTGCGCGCTTCTACACGCTGGCGGCCTGGTTTCTCTGCTCCTATCTGCTGATGCCATCCGTCTTCGTCGGGGTATTCGTGTATCAGCGCCTGATTGCCGTGGCCTGCCTGGTAATTCCAGCGGTTTTGCCCGTCCCGGAGGCCGGTCGGCTCAGGCTAGCCAAACTCGTGGTCGGAATCACCATTGCCACACATCTGGTGCTCACCGCCGAGGCGGCCTATGCCTTTGATCAAGAAACACGCGGCGGTCACCAGTTGATCGCCAAGACCCAGCCGGGAAAGAATCTGATGTCGCTCGGCCTCGTGCTCAATAGCTCGGTTGTGCAGCATCCACTTCCCCTGTATTTCGGCGCCCACTATCTGGTCGAGAAGGGCGGGCGTATCAATTTTTCCTTCTCCGAATTGCACATCTCGCTGGTGCAATTGCGGCCAGGGCTGGCCTTCGATGACTTGCACACGACTGTGCCCGGTTGGGCTCCGTGGCACTTTCGCTTCGATGACTTTGGCTATCACTTTGACTACTTTCTCTTTCGCGGCGATCCCAGGATGTTGAAGCCGCTCTTTGGCAAGCACTTGTCGAAGCTGGCCTGGGAGGCTTGCGATGATTGGATCTTGTTCTGGCGCAGGTCGCAAGCGGTCGCCGCGCGTTGACGGCGCGCGCCCTCGCCTTGTAGCCATTCCGGCGATAGGATTGAGGCTCACATGGCTCGCCTTGCAAGCTCGCGCAAACTGCCCCTGCCCGCGCACCTGGCCGGCTACAAGCTCAGCCACCTCATAGGGCGCCGGCCTGGTCTGCCGGTCAACCTTACCATCTCGGTCACCTATGCCTGCCCGTCGCGCTGCCTGACCTGCGGCATCTGGCAAAAACGCGCGCGCGATCTCTCGCTGGATGAGTACGCGCGCATATTCCCCTCCTTCGAGAAGGTTCCCATCTGGGTCACCATCTCGGGCGGCGATCAGTTCCTGCGCGGCGACTTGGACGCCATCGTCGAGCGCATCCGCAAGGACATCGAGCCCAAGATCATCAACATCC
>PMZX01000414.1:0-549 GCA_003170035.1 Myxococcales bacterium
GTGAAGGATGGCGGCGTTGCCAATGGTCTGCCGAGCGCCATCTCGGGCCGCGGGTACTATACCGTGCTGACAATTTCTGCGATGACCTTCCGCAACGGCGTGTTGGCAAAGAACTGGGTCTACGACAGCGTGACCTCGATCCCCAATGGCGGTGGCGACCACTCGTGCATGGCGGCGGACACGGACGGCGACGGTGGACAGGAGATCATCCCCGGCACAAGGACCATCGCCAGCGACGGAACCTTCATGTGTGACGCGGGAATGGGCCATGGCGATGCCATGCACGTAAGCGAGCTAGTCGTTGGCAAGGGGATCTCGGTGTTCTCGGTTCACGAGAGCCTGGGGGGTATGGACTGCCACGACGGCGCGACCTGCAAGTCGTACTTCAGCAAACTAGCCGCGGGAACCGATACCGGTCGTGGTGTCGCCGAGTATGTCTCCACGAGCGACCTCACGGCCGCAACCTGTTCGAGTGGAGTGGGTAACCTTAATTGCGGTGACGGTAGCGCCTCCAGCGGCAATGCTGGAAGCAACTTCCTCATCTACTGG
>PMZX01000414.1:561-32485 GCA_003170035.1 Myxococcales bacterium
GGCGATTGGCGCGAGGAAGCGGTTCTCCGCGAGACGAGCAACGCGGCCCTGCGTGTGTACACGACGACGAACGTGAGCAAGCGCCGCATCTACACCCTGATGCACGATCCGACCTACCGGGCGCAAGTGAACTTCGAGCAGTCAACCTACAACCAGCCGCCGCACGTGGGATTCCACATTGGTACCGGCATGGCGGATCCCCCCGTACCTAGCATCCACGTCAAGTAGTTCGTTCGAGCCTGAAACCGGCTGTTGCGCCTGGCGTCTCGGCCAGGGTGGCAGCCGGTTTTCCATGGGCCCTCTGAGGGTTCCCCTGAAAATGACCTGCGCGCCCGGAGGGAATTGAACCCCCAGCCCTCGGCTTAGAAGGCCGATGCTCTATCCACTTGAGCTACGGGCGCAGACGATTTCAACAGAGGGATACCAGGTTACCCCTCAGTTTGGAAAGATCCACGGTCACCGCCCCGTGAGCCTCTTCGCTGGAGAGATCGGGCTGAAGGTGGCGGTTGTCGTGCTCCGTTGTAGCGACCGCCCCATGGCGAGATCTCTTGGCAGGTGGGGTATCCTACGCAGATTGGACCATGGGAAAAGGCAGGCGTGCACCGAGGACGCGCAAACAAACCGGCGCTGACAGCGCGACCGGTAGCGCTTGGGCTCCCCCTTCCTCGGAAGAGCCGGCTGCCTGGGCCCGGCTCGCTCCTGTCGTGGCATTTCTGTTCCTGGCGGCGCTCTACATCGCGACGCTGAATCCATCGGTGGCGGGAGGTGATAGCGGCGAACTCGCGGCGGCTGCTCTCACCGGTGGGGTGCCCCATCCGTCGGGCTATCCACTCTTCGCGCTCCTGGCGCGATTCTTCGCCGCGCTTCCGCTCGGGCACTCGCCGGTTTGGCGCGTGAATCTGCTCTCGGCCGTGTCGATGGCAGCGGCGGGCGGCCTGGCCTGCGCTGTGGTGCATTCGTGGACCCGCAACGCTGCGGCCGGGCTTGTGGCCGCGGCACTCTTTGGCACGAGCCCCGTGGTTTGGTCGAATGCGACGAGCGCGGAGGTGTTTGGACTCAACGCCATGTTCGTGGCCCTGGGGTTCGCATTGTGGTCGCGGGTCGAGCGGACGCTTTCCCGTCGTGACGTGTTTGCGCTTTTTCTTGTCAGCGGGCTTGCCATGTGCAACCACCACGCCTTTGTGTTCGTGGGCGCGCCTTTGCTCTTGCGCTCGCTCTGGGTCGCACGACGCAATCTCGGTCCAAAGGGAGTGGCCCTGGCACCGGCCTTCGGGCTGCTTGGCTTGGTCCCGTATCTGTACCTCATGGCGGCTTCCGCGTCAGCAGCGGCCGTGTCGTGGGGCGATGCGACCAACATCAACGGTCTGGTGGCCCTGGCTTTGCGTCGTGACTACGGGACCTTCAGCATGGGCCGGTCAACCGCGGAACAAGTCTTCGTGACCGGGGGCACGTTCTTCCCGACGCTTTGGCAGATGGGAGGTCACGCATTTCCCCGTCTTCTTTGGCTCGGTCCTCTGCTTGCCCTGGCGGGTGTGTTTTTCGGTATGAAGAGCCGGCATACACGCAAGGCGACCTCGGTTGTTCTCTTCGTTCTCTGCTTCTACGTTCTGACTTTCAGCACTCTGTCCAACCTGTCGACCTCTAGGCCTCTCTACCTGTCCATCCTCGGCCGGTTCTGCATCGAGTCGGATTTGCTGGTGGCGATTGCCTCCGGGTTCGGTCTTGCCGCTCTCTTGCAAAGGCTGGGTACGCGCGGGCCCGCGCTTCGTCGCTGGCTGCGCTTGGTTCCCTTGAGTGCAGGGGCGGTGTTCGCCATCGGCGTCTCTGTTCATGCAGGGGAGGGGACCAGACAGAACAACACCGTGATTCGAGATTTTGTGACAACCGCGTTCGCGTCCGTCCCACCCAATGCCATCGTTGCCACGGTGGGGGATGAGGTCACCAACCCCGCCTTCTATCTCCACGAAGTGGAGAAGCTTCGGCCCGACGTCATTCACCTGGGTCGCACCTACTTGGCCGCGCCCTGGTACACGGCACGCGAGCGGCGTCTGCATCGCGACGTGTACCTGCCTCAGGGTGGCTACGGAGAACATGGCTGGAACATCAAGCAGTTGCTCGATGGCAATCCCAACCGGCCGCTGGTCGTCATCGGTCATCTGGACGATTGGGATCAAAGCTGGAACGACGGATATAGGCTGATAGCCTACGGCCTGGTTCATTCCTTGGTTCGCGCGAGCGAGTTTCCGAGCTACGAAGAATGGGCAGAACGGGATCGCAGGGCGATCGACAGCTACAATGTCACGCCGGCTCTGCACGCGCCGGATGAATCCTGGGAAAACGCTCTCGCTCAGCGTGTCCTGGGTACCCAAGTTGGGCGCGCGCACCTCTGTCTTGTCTACAGCAGTGAGCGCGGCGGGGCTGCGGAGCCCGCGCAAAACGCGCTTCGTCTTCTAGAAGATGTCATCGCCAAGGCCGGCGGTAATGAAAAGCTTGGGATCGCAGGGGCGCCGGGAATGCGCAGGCTCGAGCTAGGCCCCGGGCTCTGGAAGGATCTCAGCATGGCCTACGAGATTCTAGCTCGCATCGACGGCAGGCACGACCCACGCATCGCCGTTGCGTACGAGAAGTTCGTCGAACAGGCCGCGGCTGACGATCCCGATCTGCCGATGGCACGCAAGATCCTCGAACTAATGCGCGCGGCCGCTGCTGAGACACAGTGATGCTGGTCGCGCCAGGGAGATTGCCATCGCCAGCGAACCGAAGACGGAGCAGCACACCATGCGCTGGACCGTCGCCAACGACTGTGGCGTTGTATGCTGCGGCCATGCCCACCCTCATGGCCAGATGGCGCCGCGGCCTGCGCTTCGGCTTGCTATGCCTCGTTGTTGTCACGAGCTGTCGGAGGTCGCCGGCCGAAATAGTTGTCTTTCACGCCACCAGCTTGACCGCCGTGCTGGGCGATGCGGCGGAGAGATTCCAGCGCGACAACCCGGGGATCCGCATGCGCCTGGAGCCGAGTGGTTCCCAGGTTGCCGCGCGCAAGGTGGCCGAATTGGGCATGCGCGCGGATATCGTGGCCGTGGCTGACGCCGAGATCATCGGCAGAATAATGATCCCACGGCATGCTAGCTGGAACGCGGTGTTTGCGACCAACGAGATCGTGCTGGCCCACAAGGACCACAGCCGGTTCACCGACGAGATCACGACCCAGAATTGGCCGAACCTGCTGGGCCGGCCCGGGGTGCGCCTGGGCCGCGCTGATCCCGACACCGCGCCGCTCGGCTACCACACGCTGCTGGCCTGGCAGCTTGCCGAGAAGTCGGGGAGCTACGGCGACGCAGGCGTGAACTTGGCCACGCGCCTTTCCGGCCAATGTGCCAAGGAACATGTGACCCACGACGAGGCCGAGCTGCTGACTCTTCTCGANNCGCTCCCGGCCGACCAGAATCTCTCGCAGCCCGCGCTGGCCGGGCAGTATGCCAGCGCGAGCGTTGAGGTTCGCATGAAGCAGGGCGAAGGAAAGGCGCGCATCACGGGTGGGCCGATCACCTATGGCCTTACCATCCCCGCGAGTGCGCCCCATGCCGCCGACGCGCGNNAGTCCGTGCGCAATGCTTCCCGAGGAGCTAGGCTCTCTTCTGGTAGCAAGACCGTGAAGTTGGCAACAAAGCAGATCGGGATCGCCATCCTGGCGCTGGCAGCGATCCACGTCGGGCTGGGCCTGCTGCCCGAGCCGCCCTTCACGATCGCAATGAACCTGGTGCTGTTCTTCACCAACCTGTTCGTGTTCCACGCGGCGGCCGCGACTTTGGCGAAGCGGCCGGCGCACACGGTGGGGCTCTTCCTGGTCGGCTACTTCGTTCTCTTCTTGCTGGTGCTGGTGCTCCTCGGCAAGACGCCGCTCTTCATCCTGCTGGTGGTGGCCTACGCCAGCCTGTTCGCCTCGCCGGTCCTGCTCGGGTTCTTTGCCATTTTCGTGCTGTCGTTTGTGCTCCTGCAGCCCTATGCCTTCGAGACCTTCATTCCGCTGGCCCTCATCTACAGCACCCTGTGGCGCGTGCGACGGGTGACCTCGCGCTTCGTCCGTCTCTGCCTGGGCGGGGGCCTGGTGGCGTTCGGCATCGTTCTGTTCCCGCTCATTCACCTGGCGACCGAGGATTCGGTGCAGACCCTGTGGCGTACTTTCATCCGGCCCGAGGTGCGCGAGGCCCTGTGGATGAGCCTGCTCTCTTCCACGCTGGCCACTCTGGTAGTGGGGCTGTGGGGCATCCCGCTCGCCTATGCCCTGGCCCGCGTCGATTTCCCGGGCAAGCGCTGGGTCGAGTCACTGGTGGACGTGCCCATCCTGGTGCCGCAATCGGTGGCGGGTGTGGCGCTCATCGTGCTGCTCGGCCCTGGCAGCATCTTGGGCGGGGCCCTGGAATCCCTGCACCTGCCCATCTCGGGATCGCTGATTGGCGTGGTCATCGCCCAGGTCTTCGTGGCCTCGCCTTTCCTGATCAAGACCACCATGACCGCCTTTGAAGCAGTGCCGCTGCGGCTGGAACTGGCCTCGCGCAGTCTGGGCGCCTCACCGGCGGCGACCTTCTGGCGTATCTCGCTGCCCCTGGCCTCGCGCGGGATTCTGGTCGGCGCCACTCTGGCCTGGGCGCGCGCCATCAGCGAGTTCGGGTGCATCGTGCTGTTCGCCAGCTCGCCGGTCACTGCGCCGGTGCTGGTGCATACCGAGTTTCTGCGCGCGGGCGTTTCGGAGAGCCGGCCCATCGCAGTGCTGCTGCTCGTGATCTGTCTGTGGGTATTCGTCATGCTGCAGTTCGGGCAGACCCTGATGCCCTTTGCCTTGCGCCGGCCGCGCGGGGAGCGTCGTTCATGATCGAAGTCCAGCACCTCGGCTGCCGGTTCGGCGATTTTGCCCTCGACGATGTGTCCTTGCGCATCGGCAAGGGCGAGTACTGGGTGCTGCTCGGCCCCAGCGGCTGCGGCAAATCGGTCCTGCTGCAGACCATTGCCGGGTTCTTTCCGCCCGCTACCGGCCGGATCCTGGTGGACGCCCGCGACATCACCGCCCTGTCGCCCGAGCAGCGGAACATCGGCCTGGTCTTCCAGCAGGCCGCGCTGTTCCCGCACCTTTCTGTGCGCGGCAACATCGAATATGGCCTGCGCGCCCGGCGCGTGCCCGAGGCGGAAGCGCGTCGCACCGTCGACGAGTTGATTGACCGCCTGGGCCTGGCTGCAGTCTTGCCCCGGCCTGTCGCCACATTGAGCGGCGGCGAAGCGCAGCGGGTGGCAATCGCGCGCGCGCTGGCGGTGCGGCCGGTGCTTCTGCTGCTGGATGAGCCGCTCAGCGCTCTCGACCACAACGCGAGGTTGGAGTTGCAGGCCGAGTTGGCGCGTCTGCACAAGGAGCTTGACCTGACCACGCTGCATGTGACCCACAGCCGCGACGAGGCGGCGGCGCTGGGAGATTTTCTGGCCGTGATGCTAGGCGGCCACGTTGTCCAGTCTGGCACGCTCGCTCAATTGCGCGAGAAGCCGCGCTGTCCCTTCGTGGCACGTTTTCTGGGGCTGGACCTGTCGGCGACTATTCTACGGCCGCCCTGCGCCGCGACCTGCCTTGACCAGCCAGGGTGCTGTCCGTGCGAGACAGTCGACGAAAAAGGGGAGGGCTGATGCTATCCGGGGCCACGGAGGCGGCGCGGGCGTGTCAGACTACGTTTCAATTCTTCGGTTCGTGACGCTTCCCCGTTCGCAGTACCATGCAACCTGAACGTCTCCCCCTTGCCAAGGTTTTCACTGTCCCCTTCTTGTCGCTCGACGGGACCAGCGTGGAGATGGCATCGCTCATCTTCCTCTTCCTCGTCGTGATCGCCATCAGTGCAGTCAAACGGCGGCGCCAACTGGTGCGCCGTTTCGTGCAAGCAGGGTCGTTCCTGGTCTTCTACTTCGTCGTGTACTCGTGCCTGGGTGTATTCGGCATGATCCGCAATGGGCTGTACGGGATGACCCTGCTCGGCTCGGCGTATTCCGAATCGTTCTACTGGCTGGCGCTTCCTGTCGTGATCATCTCGGTCACGCTGCTGCACGGAACGGTCTTTTGCGGCTGGATATGCCCCACGGGAACCGTGCAGGATCTGGCCGGCTGGCTGCGCAAGCGGTTCCCGCTTCGCAAAGAGCGGCTGACACGCGGCAAGCTCATCGGGCTAGCCGCGTTCGTCGCGGGGTTTCTGGTGCTGCTGGCCTGGATGGGAGCAAAGCGGCAGCTCTTGCTCGAGGACTCCAGCGTGCATTGGGCAGCCATGCTGATCCTGCTCTGCTACCTGGTACTGGCCGGCGTGATTGACGATATTCCCTCGCGCAAGCTTCGCGTCGTCAGCTTGGCCGCCATCTTCCTCACCGCTGTGTCGCACCTGGTGGTGACCTCGCCGATGCACTTCGCCTTCACCACGCGCGACGACAAGGCGTCCGCGCTCACCACGCTGGTGATCTTGGTGTCGTCGCTCTTCGTCCTGCGTCCCTGGTGCCGGTATCTGTGTCCCTGGGGCTATCTGATGGGTTTTCTTCACCGCTTTTCGCGCCTGCGCATCCAGCAGGCGCCTGGTCAGTGCACGGAATGCGGCGTGTGCAGTACGACCTGCGATGTGGCGGCCATCAAGAACGGCGTGGTTCGTCTGGAGCACTGCCAGTTCTGCTACTCGTGTGTGGATCGTTGCCCCAACGGCGGGTTGCGCGTGGTCGACATGTGGAGCCAGCAGGGCGAGAAGCCCGCCCTTCCAGCAAAGAAGGCGGAGGATCCCGCGTGAGGAGCGCCGGTTGCCGCCGGCGAGGGCGCGCGCGAAGCGCGCGGGGCGGGCAGGGTGGCGGGCCGTCCCGAAGTCCCCGAAGGGGGCGGCCCTCACTTTTCACTCTGGGTGCGGCCGCATTTTTTGCGGTCGTGTGTTTGTCCCCTGGATCGGGCCAGGTCCAGGCCTGCATGTTGTGGTCGCAGAGTCGTTGTGACGCCCAGAACACAGCTGCCATCGAGATCGAGGCGCCAGCGAGCGCGCCACCCCGAGCCTGGAGTTTCGACGGCAGCGGCCGTGTGTGGGGCTACGAGCCCGGCATGACCGTGTGGTCGTCGCCGGCGTTGGCCTCGGTCGAGGGGCGGGCCCTGCTGGCCGTGGGCAACTACGACCACACCCTGTACGCACTCGACGCGGCCACTGGAGAGCCGCTGTGGAAGTTCACCACCGGCGGGCCGGTCTACGCGGCGCCGGTATTCTTCCGCGACGGCAACCGCATGATGGTTCTTGCCGCCTCGACCGATCGCCTGGTATACGCGATCGATGCGGCCACCGGCCGGCAGGTTTGGGTCCATTCGGTCGAGGACTACCGGCCCACCCTGGGCGGCGCCCGGCTGGCCGCACCCTGCGTGGGCGGAACCGGGGACACCGACAACGCGGTTTTCGTCGCCTACTGGGTATGGGATCGCTCCCTGGCCAACAGCCTGCAGAAGAGCGGCGTGCTGGCCTTCACGCTGGCCGACGGCAAGCCGCTGTGGCGTCAGGAACTGGGAGACAACGAATTGAGCGCACCCATCTTCGTGCGCACGGCCGGGCATGGGCGACTGTTTCTTGGCTCGGCCAACGGCAACGTGTACGCCCTCGATGCCGCGACCGGCGCCGTGGAGTGGAAGAAGACCGAGCTCGACGCGGTTCGCAGCCCACCTGCGTTCTTCGTCTCAGCATCCGGCCCGCTCGTAGTCACCGGCTCGAAGTACGGCACGGTCCGTGGCCTCGACGCAGCCACCGGCGCCGAGCGCTGGAGCTACAAGACCGGCGATCGCATCACCGGCTCACCCGCCATCTTGGTCGAGCGGGGCGGGGCGCGCGCCTTCGTGGGTTCCTACGATCGGTCCTTGCACGCGCTCGACGCCTCGGACGGCGCGCCGATCTGGCGCTTCGCCGCCCGAGGCGGCCTGTATTCGTCGCCCGCGCTGGTGGACTCGGGCGGAGAGGAGATGGCACTTGTTCTGGGCTGGGACCACATGTTGCACGCCGCTGCGCTCAAGACCGGCGAGCCGCTCTTTTCCGCCTTTACCGGCCGGCCGTTGTGGAACGTCGCCGGGATGGACGACAGCAACTGGTCGTCGCCGGTTGCCGGACGCATCTCCGACCGCTGGATGGCCTTTGTCGGCAGCTACGACGGCACCCTGCGCGCCCTGCCGCTGGGACGTGCCGACCGCGCAGCGCCAACCCTCCGCTCCAATCGATTGTTCTGGCTGTCCTTCCCCGTGGTGCTGATTCCGTTCCTGGCACTCGCCATCGGGCTCACAGGTCGCGAACGCCGGCGGCAACGGGCACGGGCTATTCCAGCTCGTTGACTGCCACCGGCTGGAAATCGCCGGTCGGGTCTCCAAGCCCGTTGACTCCCCCGTGGCGGATGAACTCGGCCAACTTACCGTCGCAGTCCAGGTCGCCCTTGGCATACGCCGTGAACTTTGCGCTGGTGCCGCTCCCTGACCCGCTGTACCCCGGCATGTAGGTGTGGGCGTCGGGCACGGAGAACATGAGGGCCAGCCACACTCCGTCGCTTCCCCACACTGAGTTGTTGCCAGGACAGCGCTGGCTGGTCTGGCACGCACATTCACTGGCGCTGGCCCAGGCCCCGCTTGGGCCAGGAAACTCCCTGGGCAGCGGCGTGCCGTCGGTCGTCACATGGTCCGCCACGAAGTAAGTCAATGAGCCTGCCCACTCCTTGCTCAACTGACCCACGGTCACTGGCGCCCCGAATCCGAGCCCAAGATCGGCGACACGCGCGGCCTGCTGTGCGGTTGGTCCCGAATCGCACGGTAGCAGACTACTTGCGCTTTTGGCGGACGATAAACCAGGCCGCGACCACGAACAGCGGAACAGCCAGATAGGCCAGGTAGTGCAGTCGCGAAGGCGCCGGCCGCACGCTTCCCTTGGCCAGCCGGATCATGCCGCTGTCTTCGGGGATCTCACGCATCTCGGTGTTGATCCTCAAGTCGAAGTCCACCAGAGGCGCGCCAGCCACCGAGGTAGCGAGAAAGATGGGATGCTCACCCTCGCGCACGTCGGGTGTGCGGACGAAGGTCAGGGTGAAGTCCGCCAACTCGCCGGGCTGCAGGCTGGGCAACTGCGCGGGGGTCACGTCGACGCTGCAGGCCGGGCTGTGTCCGGACAGGACAAAGGCGTCCATGGGCCGGGTGGAGATGTTGATCAGCGTGACCCTGGCCTGGCTGATGAGCCCGCGCAGGCGCGCCATCATGGGGCCGTGAACCGAGAGTCCGGCCTTTTCAGTCGTGTCCACGGCGGCGATCTCCATGGCCGTGCGTCCCTCGGGCGTGCGGATGCGAAGATCCGCGCGGCCGTCGATCAGCGCCTTTGCCACCTTGCCCTGTCTGGCGGTATGAAGCGGTGTCCGGCCGCGAGCGTCCAAAGCGTTGACCTCTGCGCCGGCCGCGACCAGAACGGCAACGACCTTGTCGTCTGCTGCCAGATGGATTGGCGTCATTCCGTACGCATTGCGGGCGTCGGCGCGAGCCCCACGGCGAGTGAGCAGGCCCGCCACCTCAGCGCGGCCGGCCATGGCAGCCCAGTGCAGGGGTGTCATGTCAAAACGCGCGCGGGCGTTGGGGTCAGCGCCCCGGTCGAGCAGGAGGGACGCAATGTCTGTCCACCCGTTGGCAGCTGCATGGTGCAGGGCGGTCCAGTCAGATGCGTCTTTACCGTCGACGGGAGCACCTCCGGCCAGCAGGGAGCGCACAGCGTCGGCCTGCCCAGTTGCCGCAGCTTCCATCAGGGCTGGCGACGCGGTTGCGGCGCTTTCGGCCCCGGCCGCTTGCCCTGATGTGATCCCAGGTAGGACGGAAAGCGCGGCCAGAAAGAAAAATGACCCGACTTTTCTGCTTAGTCGCACTACAGTTACGTGAAGCTTAGCTCCCCTCGGCCGCCTTAGCGAGATGTGAGTTTGACGCGACGACCTGAGAGCCAACCCCCGTTCCCAATGGAGACATGGGTATGAGTGTACGCACGAAGATTCTGCTCGGGACATTCCTGGCCATCTCCAGCCTGCCGTTCGAGGCCCGTGCCCACTGGTGCGACGATCTCTGGACGTCAAGCTACAACATCGTGGTCCGACCTGAAACCGACACCGTCACTGTCGGGACGACCGGCTCCGCCACGCTGAATGTCACGGTCCAGAACAACATGGGCTATGCGGTGCCAAATTTTGTGTTGACGGCCAAGATTGGCGCCACCTCGATCACCGCGACCCGCCAGGCAGGGAAGCTGGCGGGCAACACCCTGTATTCGGGCGAAAAGGTGAAGTATGCCCTGGCGGTCACGAAGTCCGGGGGAGGATCAGTCAAGATCGAGGACATCAGTTTCTTCGTCACGTTTGGCAATTCGAGCCAGACAAATTGCTATCCCAGCCAGGGGGGACAGCCGGTGATGGTGAAGAAGGTAGACGGAACGCTCTATCCTGTGCCACCGCCGGCCGGGCTCAGTTCGATAGTCGCTCCCGGGGGAGGCTGCACAGGTGAGCTGACCCAGGCACGGCAGCTACAGTACGCGGCTCAGACCGATTTCATTGACGTCAACGCCGGGTTGGACAAGTTGATGACCCTGTACTGCGCGGGCCGGGGTTCGTGGAACTCGGGCAGCGACGCGGTCATAGCGACGGCTTGCACCGGCACCGCCACCGACTGCACCAAGGCAACGCGCGCCTTGAGCACAGGCGCAGGGACCAAGTATGACTACCCTCACCTGTGGGCTTCCCTTGAGCTGGCTGTGCGGAAGAGTTCGTTGGGCACGCGCCTCGCTCCTCTGCGGCTGCGGCTGCAATGTGGGGCTGGCGACGCAAACGTCGGTTTCGCCGGATTTGCCATGATGATGCTCGGTTACCTGGGCGATGATCCCGGGGCGCGCACGTTCCTTACAGGCAAGGTCGGCACCACGGACATAGGCACGATTGCCAAGGCCGCGCTGCTGCTCTTTGGCACCGCGGCTGACAAGACCACCTACGAGGCCGACGTCAAGGCTGGGCTCACCAAAGGCGGCTTCGTGGCTGCGGCCTGCGCGGCTGCGCTGGGCATCGTGGAACTCGACGATGCGGACGTGACCTCGGTTCTGGTGCCCCTGGCAAAGTGGACAGAGCCTGATACCAGCGACAACGGCCTGGGGATGTTCGCAGGGCATATTCTGGCACTCGTGGCCTGGGATCGCCGTGGCTGGGCAGCACAAGCTGGCGACACAGGGACCGTGACCTTCTACGAGGGCGGAACCCCGACTGGCGGGTCCACGGGTACCGGCGGGAACACTGGCGCGGGCGGGAGTGGTGGCGCTGGCGGTGCTCGCGGCGGGACTACGGCAAGCGGCGGAAGCACGACCAGTGGCGGTGGCACGGCTCGCGGTGGGAGCACGGCCAGCGGTGGGACTACGGCTGGCGGCGGTGGCACGGCTGTTGGCGGGAGCACGGCCACGGGCGGGAGGACTGGGACTGCAAGCGGAGGCAGCACCGGGACGTCGACTGGCGGGAGCACGGTCACCCCGACCGGCGGGAGCACGGCTACCCCGACTGGCGGGCGCACGGTCACGCCGACTGGCGGGAGTCCTGTCACGCCGACTGGCGGGAGCACTGTCACTCCCGCTGGCGGAACCACGGGGACGCCGGTTGGCGGAATCACGAGCAGTAGCAGCAGCACAAACATTGGACCCAGCGGCGGCGCAGGCGCGGTCGCTGGGGCCGGAACTGGCGCGAGCACGGGCGCTGGTGGCCAGGCTGGAAACGGAGGCCCGCCGAGCAGCGGAACTGTCAAGAACGGCGGTTCCGCTGGCGGGTGCGGCTATGCCCCGTTCGGCCGGGCAACCATGCCGCTGGGCTTCCTCTTGGCGGGTGTGGGCCTCGCGCTGTCTGTGCGTCGTCGTCGGCGCTAGTATCAACCAATCAAGGAGTCATGGGAATGAGCATGCGCACCAAGATTCTTCTCGGAACGGTCCTGTCGATCTGCCTTTCGCCGCTGGCAGCACAAGCCCACTGGTGCAACGACATGTGGTCGTCTTCGTACAACATCGTGGTCCGCCCGGCGAGCGACACGATCACGGTGCCGTCGAGCGGATCGGGCAGCCTGGACATCTTCGTGCAGAACAACATGGGCTATCTGCTTCCGTCGTTCAAGCTGACCGCGACGATGGGCTCGGGGACGATAGCCGCGACCAGGCAGACGGAGAAGGTGGCCGGCACCCTCTTGCCGGGCGAGAAGGCCAAGTACACGCTGGCAATCACCAAGTCGGGTGGCGGTGCCGTGGCCATCGGGGATATCTCGTTCTCGGTCAGTTTCGGCAACTCTGGCCAGAGCGGCCTGTACGGCCAATCGCCGGGGAAGGCCGTGATGATCCGCCAGACCAACGGCACACTCGTGCCTGCTGCGCCTCCACCCGGCATTGGCACCGGAGGTGACCAGTCGCGGCAGCACCAGGGTGCAGCCCTGGCCGACTTCAGCGACGTCAATACCGGCCTGGACAAGCTGATGGCCCTCTACTGCGCCGGTCGTGGATCGTGGGGCGCCAACGATGCCTCGGTCATCGCGACTGCCTGTACCGGCACCGCCACCGACTGCACCAAGGCCACGCGGGCGCTGAGTGCGAGTATGGGCACCAAGTACGACTACACCAAGCTCTGGGCCGCGGTGGAGCTGGCTGCACGCAAAAGCGGGTTGGGGACTCGTCTCGCCACCCTACGGACGCGGCTGCAGTGCGGTGCCGCTGACCAGAATGTCGGCTTTGCGGGCCTCGCCCTCATAGCCCTCGGTTACCTGGGCGATGACCCCACGGCACGCACCTTCCTTGAAGGAAAGGTCGGCACCACGGACATTGGCACCATCGCCAAGGCCGCACTGATGCTGATGAGCGCAGCCGATGTGACCAAGTACGAGACTGACGTCAGGGCCGGACTTTCCAAGGGCGGGTTTGTGGGCGCAGCCTGCGCGGCTGCGTTGGGCATCGCGAAACTCGATGACGCGACCGTGACCTCAACCTTGGTTCCCCAGGCAAAGTGGACCGAGCCCGATACGAGTGACAACGGTCAGGGATTGTTCGCATCGCACTTGCTGGCGCTCACGGCCTGGGATCGCCGTTGCTGGGCCGCCCAGGCAGCAGACTCGGGGCCTGTGACCTTCTACGAGGGTGGCACCCCAGCCAGAACCTGCTCTGGCGCTGGTGGCAGCACCCCCACTGGGGGGAGCACGGGCTCTGGTGGAAGCACTGGCACTGGCGGGAGCACAGGTACTAGCGGGGGCTCGCGTGCTGGCGGGAGCACAGGCACTGGGGGGAGCATTGTCGCCGGTGGGACCACGGGCTCCGGCGGTGGCTCGCGCGCTGGCGGGAGCGTGGCCAGCGGCGGGAGCACCGTTACGCCGACTGGCGGGAGCGTGGTGACGCCAACTGGTGGGAGCCCCGTGACGCCGACTGGTGGGAGCCCAGTGACGCCGACTGGTGGGAGCCCGGTGACGCCGACTGGTGGGAGCCCGGTTACGCCGACTGGTGGGAGCCCAGTGACGCCGACTGGTGGGAGCGTTGGCGCCAACTCGGGTGGTCAGGCTGGAAACGGCGGGTCACAGCCGAGTAGTGGAACCGCCAAGGGCGGATCCGCTGGCGGATGCGGCTATGCCCCGTTTGGCCGGGCGAGCATCCCGCTGGGCTTCCTGTTGACGGGCGTCGGACTGGCACTGGTAGCGCGTCGTCGTCGCCGCTAGGCAGACGAAAACGTCTCGGCTCACCCGTCGCCCGGACCAGGGACAGGCGGCCGGTGAGACGGCCCAACAATCTTCCGTCGAACCGGGATCATGGCTTGACTTGTGCCCTGGCTGCGCGGCATACATTCGCCCTCGACCACACTGCGCCCGTAGCTCAACTGGATAGAGCATCGGCCTACGAAGCCGGGGGTCGCCTGTTCGAATCAGGCCGGGCGCGCCAGTACCGCCTCTCGCAGATTCGTAGTTGGTTGAGCGGCCGGTTTGACGGCGGCGGAGCCGGTTCTGTTGCTACGGTTGATCGGAAACCAGGGTGATCCTCGTGATCTCGGCGCGTGTCCCCAGGCGCATAGGCGGTCCCCAGTATCCGGTTCCCGGGCTGACGTAGAGTTGCGTCCGGCCCACGCGATGGAGTCCTTCCAGGAAGGGCTGCTGCAAGCGAACCAGGCAGGAGAAGGGCCAGATCTGCCCGCCATGAGTGTGGCCGGACAGCACGAGCGCGACCCCGGCCTGCGCGGCGGAATACACGGCGCGGGGTTGGTGCGAGAGCAAGACTACCGAGCGACCTGGATCGTGGCCGGCGAGGGCGCGCCCAAGGTCTGGCCCGCCGTCTGGCTCGATGCTGCGGCCATTCCAGTCTTCGATGCCTGCCAGTTCCCAGCCTCCGCCTTTGTCGGCGTCGATCACGACATGCTGGTTTCTCAGCATGCGAATTCCCAGCCGCTGCAACTTAGGCAGCCATTCGCGCAGACCCGAATAGTATTCGTGGTTGCCAGTAACCATGAAGACGCCCAGGCGAGCTCGCAGGTCAGCCAAGGGGAGAGTATCGTCGCGGCCCGACCCGAACCGGCCCTCGACCAGGTCGCCTGTGATCACGATGACATCCGGGGCAAGGGCGTTGGTACGCCGGACGACATCCTTGGCGAAATTGGGGTTCTTGGTTGCTCCGATGTGCAGGTCAGTCAGTTGCACGATTGTGGTTCCTGCCAGGGCCGGCGGGAGACCGGGAACCAGGATGTGAATCTCCTTCACCACGGGGTCGCGCAGCCCCTGAAAGATCGAGTAGGTCCCCACCACGATGCTGACCGCAAGCACGGTGGCAGCCAGCAGGCGGACCAGCAGGAGTCGCGTGGCTGGATCAAGTTGCGGACTGCCAGACACGGCCCGGCCGAGGATGAAAACCAGCCTGAGCACGTCGGTCGCCACCAGGGCCGCCAGCAGGAGCAACATCAAGCCGAGCCAGATGTACCCTGGCCAGGCAGCGAGGGCAGCCCACGGTCTAGGCATCAGCCTGGGCGCCATGAGCGAGACCGGCACAGAACAGGCGAGCGCGACGCAAGCAACGGTTGCCCATGAGCGAAAGGGGAGGGGCATCTGTGTCTCGCGCACCAGTCGCACCCAGAGATAGGAATGGATGCCGGTCAGGATGGCGATCGCGGCGAGGAAGAAAGTGATGAATCGGTAGATCAGAGGCAGACCCTCCAGACTTGGTGCTTCAGTGCGCTATCGAGAGACTAGGCGACGGGTGGCGCCGACGGATCCATGCCGGAGACCGCCATGGGTGAGATTCACCCGGGTGGTCCAGCGGGCAGGCACAAGGGATCGTCACTGTCATGGGGAGGTTTCTACCTAATATGTGATGCGTTTGCCGCCCCGGGGATCTGCGATTCCGAACACGACACGTGTGTGGCACGGGTGTCAGGGTCTTGATGGATCCTCACGAACGTTCACTGGGAAACCAACGGAAAGCTGCGGACAAGCGGCCTGCTCGGGCCTATCTGGGTTGGTACGCGCGGTGCATGAGTAACAGATCGCATGAACACCGCCGCCTCGCTTTCCCCGACAGAAACAGCCTGTCACATCCGCGATACGAGCGTCCATCCAGCCCTGGGCGCCCTGCGTAATTCGCGCTGGTTTGGCGGGCTGTCGCCTTCCACCCTCGCTCGACTAGCGACGAGCGCCTGCATTCGTTCCTATTGGACGAGGCAGCAGGTCACCCTGGAGGACCGCTGGGCTGGGGCTGCAGCATTGATTATGCGGGGCTCCATCTGTGCCGTGCGCAAGACCGATGGTTCACGCGAGTTGATTCTCGAGACATTCCTGGCTGGCAGTATTGTCGTGGATGCGAAGGTCGCTTCGGACGGTGGCCTGTCCCGCGACAGCCTGGTCGCTGCCGAGACCAGCGTGCTGCTCTTGCTTCCAAGGGACGAGTTTCTGGCCGTGACCCACAGCGTTCCCGAGGTTGCGCTGGCCCTTGTGGACGAATGCGAGCGGCGCTTGAGCAGGGTCAAGTCTCTTGCCTGGGGACTTGCCACGACAGATGTGGAGAGCCGGCTGCATCGCCTGCTTCTCGACCTGGCTCGGGACCAGGGTGAAGTGAGTGCAGCGGGAACCGTCATCGCGCACTTCCCCACGCAGCAGGAATTGGCCGGCCGGATCGGTGCGTGTCGCGAGACGGTCTCTCGCATCGTGGCTGATTTGGCCCGCCAGGGCCTGCTTACGTTGCAGGGACGGTGCTTGACCCTGATGCCACGGTTTTTCGTCCTGGCGCGAGCGGCCGAGATAGTTTGATTTTCAGTCAATTGCCTCGCCACCCCCGGGTGGCGAAAACTGTTGAAACTCGGCCTGAGATTGACGCTATACCCACCGGGTGTGACAATCCGTCGAGCCTTGAACGCACCGTCCACATCCCTCGGGCTGGCATCGTCAGCGGCGGCTTCGTCCGTCCTGCGCACGCCTGAGGCCAACGGGCTTCCGGTTCGTGAAGCCGACCTTCGCACGTCGATCCGGCCGACGGTGGCCGAGATCGATCTAGGGGCCCTTTGTCGCAATGTCGCGCGCGTGCGGGCTATCGTGGGTCCGAAGGTGGCCATCTACGGCGTGGTGAAGGCAGACGCCTATGGACATGGCGCAGTGACCGTGGCTGGCGTCCTCGCACCGTTGGTTGATGCGCTTGCGGTTTCTTTGGTCGAGGAAGGTCTTGAGCTTCGCGGTGCCGGTCTCACCTGTCCGATCCTGGTGCTGGGGGCCTACTACGGGCAAACCCATTCCGAGGTGTTGGAAGAAGGCCTCACCCCGGTCATCTACGACATCGGCGAGTTGCAGCGGTTCGGCAGCGCGCCCCGCCGGCGCAGGCCGAGGCGCGGTCAGGCCCAGGCTGGGAATGGGCTCCCGCAGCGCTGGCCTGTGCACGTGAAGATCGACACCGGCATGAACAGATTGGGCATCCAGCCTGAGGCCTTGCCCGCGTTCCTCGAGCTTGCTGCTCGCTATTCGCACCTGGAATTGACCGGGGCGTGCACGCACTTCGCATCGGCTGACCTGAAACGTCCGGGTGCCACGCGCGAGCAGATCGCCCGATTCGAACGTTGCCTGCGGGTTGCGGCTGCGCACGGCATGGTTCCTGGTGTCGTGCACGCGGCCAACAGCGCGGCAGCGGTGCGTTTCCCCGAGGCGCGCTACCGCGCCATCCGGCCCGGTCTCGCGCTCTACGGCGCCATGCCCTCGGCGGTGGTGGCTCGCCCCGAGTTGGAGCCTGTGCTTGCTCTGCGCACCAAGATCATGGCGTTGCACGAGGTGGCCGCCGGGCAGGGCGTGAGCTACGGNNCGCGCGCCCGTGGTCGGCGCCGTGTGCATGGACATGATGATGGTCGACGTGAGCCGCGTGCCCGGCGCGTCGGTGGGCGACTCGGTCACGCTGATCGGACGCGACGAGCGGGGGGCGATCGCGGTCGACCAAGTCGCCCGCTGGGCTGACACCGCCAGCTACGAGATTCTGTGCGGGATCTCCAAGCGGGTTCCGCGCATCTACTCGACCTCCGAAGCGGGTGCCCGCCCATGAGCGACACTTCTCCGACCAACCCGAATGGCGGTACCGAGGAGTTCTCGTCCGCGCGGGTGGTTCGCCTCGTGGGTCGAGTCTTCGGGCCCTTGCTGGGGGCTGTGGCGATTTTCGGGCAGCACATGATGCTTCTCGGCCGCGCCTTCACCTGGTTGTTTCGGCGGCCGTTCCGGCTGCGCCTGTACCTAGAGCAGATGGAGTTCATCGGTGTGGGTTCGATGCCCATCATAATGCTGGTCGGGTTCTTCAGCGGGGCGGTGACCGCGCTGCAGGCCATCACGGCACTGGCCATGTTCGACCAGCAGCGCTGGGTTGGCTACGGGGTGGGGGTTTCCCT
Organism: Myxococcales bacterium; assembly: GCA_003170035.1. Taxonomy (GTDB): domain Bacteria; phylum Myxococcota_A; class Polyangia; order Fen-1088; family Fen-1088; genus Fen-1137. The sequence goes on from PMZX01000414.1 coordinate 18,490, forward strand.
GGCGCGCGAGCTGGCCCCCGTGTTCACCGCCCTCATGATCACGGCGCGGGCTGGGTCGGCCATGGCGACCGAGCTGGGTTCCATGCGTATCACCGAGCAGATCGATGCGCTATCAACATTTGCCGTGAACCCGGTGCACTACTTGGTGACACCCCGGCTGGTTGCCTCGATCTTGATGTTGCCGATCATGACCATGGTCTTCAACGTCGTGGGCTTGTTGGGTGCGTACATCATCTCGATCCTTGTGTATCAGATCGATTTTGGGCAGGTCCTGGAGTTGTTTCGGCATTGGGTCGACCCGCTCGACTACGTGCAAGGGCTCATCAAAGCGGTGATTTTTGGCGTGGCCATGGCGTTGACCGCCTGCTACCAGGGATTCAACGTGCGCGGTGGGGCCAAGGAAGTGGGCCGCGCCACCACCGCCGCGGTCGTGTCCAGCTCGGTTTCGGTCTTGGTGCTCGACTACTTCCTGATCGAGATCATGAACGTGATCTGGCCCTCGCATGGAATGTAGATGACCAACGGCGGCCCCACACGTGACGATCGCTGGCAGATCCAGGTTCGCGGTCTGCACAAGAGCTTCGGCTCGCAGGAGGTTCTGCGCGGGATCGACCTGGACATCGAGCGGGGCAAGACCAACATCGTCATCGGCGGCTCTGGGCAGGGCAAGTCGGTCCTGATGAAGCACCTGATGGGCTTGCTGCAACCGGACAGCGGCCAGATCTGTGTGGACGGCGAGGACATCGTCGGGCTGGACGAAGTGGCTATCGGGAAGGTGCAGCGCAAGTTCGGCATGGTCTTCCAGTACGCTGCGCTCTTCGACTCGCTCAACGTGGTCGAGAACATCGCTTTCCCGCTCATCGAACGGTACCACCTGCCCAAGAGTGAAATCCTGGATCGGGTGAGGGACTTGCTCCGGCGCCTGGATCTGGCCAATGTTCCGGGGGTCGAAGAGAAGTTCCCAGGCGAGCTGTCCGGTGGTATGCGAAAGCGTGTGGGCCTGGCGCGTGCGCTTGTCGACCGGCCCAAGATTCTGCTCTACGATGAGCCCACCACCGGCCTTGACCCGATTGCCAGCAAGAACGTCGATGAAATGATTAGACGCACTGCAGATGACTTCGGGGTCACATCCGTGGTGATCTCGCACGACATGGCGTCGACCTTTCGCATCGCCGACCGCATCGCAATGCTCTACGACGGCACCATCATCGCGTGCGGCACGCCCGCCGAGTTGCTGGCGGCGCCCCACCCAAGGCTGCGGGAGTTCGTCGAACCTTCGGGCGCCGTGAAATTCGGGGCGTCATCATGAGGCGTAGCCTGGCCGGTTTCACGGTGGGTGCCCTGGCCTTGGTGGTCCTGGTGACGACCTACCTGCTGTTTCAGTACACCAGCAAGAAGATCGCAGGGGGCGGTGGCTACCGCGTCCACGCCCTGTTTCGCAACGCCATAGGGGTCTACGAGAGGACGCGGGTGCTATCGGCCGGGTTGCGCGTCGGACAAGTCGAGGAGCGCGTGCTCGACCAGGAGTCGGGCAGGGCCAAGGTCTTCCTGCGCATCATGCCGGAGATCAAACTCTTCGAAAACGCCGCCATCGCCAAGAAGGCGGCTTCGCTGCTCGGCGAGTACTATCTCGAGATCGATCCGGGTTCGCCCTTCACGGTGAGCAACAACCAGCGCGTGGCCGTGCGGGAACTGCGTGAGGGCGACGAGATCAAGACTGTGACCGAACCCGTGGAGATGGGCGAGATCATGAACTCGGTGGGCGAGACACTGCCCATCCTGCGAGACATCCTGGCGGATGTGAAGATGCTGACCTCGGGGCCGGTCAAGGACATCGCCAACAACGCCAACCAGATGTTGGAGAGAAACTCGGTCATCGTCGAGCGCCTGCTCGGGCGCGTCGACGACATCGCGGCCACTGTGCAAAGTATCACCCGCTCTGAGGCGGACGACGTTCGTGTCACCCTGCGCAATGTCCGCGAGATCACCGAGGGCCTCAAGGGACTGGTGGGCACCACCCAGGGTCAGGTCTCGGGCGCCGGCCAGGATCTGCGCAGCTCGTTGCAGAAGCTGCAGTCCAGCATCGACAGCCTGGACAAGTCGTTGCGCAACACGGACAAGATCACGAGCCGGATGGCGGATGGCGAGGGCACAGTGGGGCACCTGCTGACCGACGATACGGTGGCCAAGAACCTCGACAGCATCACCGATGACATCAGCAGCGTCACCCGCGGGGTGAACCGGCTGCAGACCATCGTGGGGCTGCGCATGGAATACAACTACATGGCCCACAATTTCAAGTCGTACGTGTCGGTCCAGCTGGCGCCGCGACCTGACAAGTTCTACCTGATCGAGCTGGTCGATGATCCACGCGGCTATCGTAGCCCCGAAACCATCGTGGGCTACAGCTCGGACCGTGGCGCCTATTCCGACCAGAAGATCACGACGACCGACAAACTGCGTTTCAGCTTCATGTTCGGCAAGCGCTGGGGTCCCTTTCAGGGCCGCTTTGGCATCAAGGAGTCCACCGGCGGGATCGGCGGTGACCTGTTTCTGTTCAACGACCACCTGATGCTATCGACGGATATCTTTGACACGCGTTCGAATCAGTACCCGCGCTTCACGGCACGCGCGTACCTTGGGATCTACAAGAAGTACCTCTATCTGGTCGGTGGGGTAGACGACGTTTTCAACTACACCCGGACCCAGGGCACCGCGGGTGGGTTCTTCGACTGGTTCCTGGGCGCGCAACTCGTGTTCAACGACGAGGACCTCAAGACCCTGCTGCTGTTTGGCGGCGCCAGCGCGGCCGGCGCGGCCGGCAAGTAGCGGCGCCGGACAGGGAGAAACATTTATTCGGGGCGGTCCTAGGGGGAATGGGTGATGGGACTGCGAGCATCATTCCTTCTCATTGCTCTTGTGCTCACTGCTTGCGGGCGATCCGAGCTTCTGCCTGGGACACCCTCGCCGACAGACGCGTCTTCGCTTGGCGCATCGGTTTCCAGGGACGGGCCTGACCTGCGCTGCACTCGTGAATCGAAGCCGGATGGATGTCCTTGCACCGATGGGACGGAGTGTGAGGGAGGTTTCTGTGCGACCGACTACGCACCACGGATTGGCTCCAGCGAATGTGAGCAGGCCGAGGTTGGAAGGTGCCGGAAATTTCCTCAACACGACTGCATGTGCATGGTCACCAACCACGGGAATGTTGGTCACTGCTACGATTGACACCCACTGTCCCGCCGGGCTCACGGGCACAAGAGCGTAGGAGGGGAAGCCCCCGCAATCCCGCGGCAAGCGAGGCGAAGCGGCTGACCACCCCAGAAGAATTCCCATGGCCTGGGCAGGCTTGACGCCCGGCCGGCGCCCCCTATAGTTACGGGCTTTCCAAGCACGGGGCGCGCGCCCCGCACCTGCCATGCGTTACAAAACCAAAGATATCGGCGACGAGGGCTTGGACATCTGCGTGGCGGTGACCGAGGCATGGCTCAGAGCGGAGTGCCCGGACGTGGACGTTCGACCGTCAGGGGAGGGCATAACTTTTGTTGGCCGTCTGGAGCCGGCCGGCGACGAGTACCTGTTACGGGGCGTGATTCGGGGCGGGCTCGTCACACAGTGCGTTCGCTGTCTGGAGCCGGCCACCCTGGCGCTCGACGTGCCCGTGACNNGACGTGGGGTCGGAGATCCGGGATGAGTTGCTGCTCGCCTTGCCGATGGGACCGCTGTGCCGGGAGGATTGCGCCGGCATCTGCCCCACTTGCGGCGTCAACCGGAACCTGACACCCTGCGATTGTGCCGAGCGGCCGAAGGGCGGCGGCAAGTTCGCGGCGCGGGCTAAAGTGAAGGCGTAACAATATTCGACAACAGGAGAAGCGACCATGGCAGTTCCCAAGAGACGACAGTCCAAGTCCCGTTCGGCGATCCGCCGGGCTCAGGTGATGAAGCAGCCGATTCCCCATTTCGCTCCTTGCCCGCGTTGTGGCGAGGCACGACTTCCTCACCGGGTTTGTCCGGCGTGCGGTTACTACAAGGACCGCATGGTCATCGAGAAGCCGCAGGACGAGACGACCTAGTGCCAGCCGAGCGTTGACTGCTTGAGGCGGAAGGCATCCGTCCCATGACCGATCCGGCTCGGGTTCGCGTTGCCGTGGACGCGATGGGGGCCGATGGCGCTCCCCGCGTCGAGGTTGAGGGCGCCCTGGCTGCGCTGGCCGGCGCCGCAATTGACGTGGTGCTGGTCGGCAACGAGTCTCGTGTGCGCCGCGTGCTGGACGAAATCGGCCCAGCGGTTTCCGCAGAGCGCCTCCAGGTTCGCCACGCCGCCGAAGTGGTGGGCATGGACGAAGCGCCCGCGGTCGCCATTCGCCAGAAAAAGGCGTCGTCGATGCGTCTCTGCTTCGAGATGGCCCACGCGGGCGAGGTGGACGCCGTGGTTTCGGCGGGCAATTCGGGCGCGCTCATGGCCGGGGCTCTCTTGGTGTTGGGGCGGATGGCCGGAGTGGAACGGCCGGGCATCGTGACCACGTTCCCCACCCAGACCGGTCAGTGCGCGTTGCTCGACATGGGGGCAAACGTGGACGTGCGGCCCACGGTGCTGGCCCAGTTCTCCGTGCTGGGTTCGGGGTATGCGCGCCTGCTGCACGGAAAAGCGCGACCACGCGTGGGCTTGCTGTCCAATGGTGCCGAGGGCCACAAGGGCACGGCGCTCACGCGCGAGGCCCATCAATTGCTCATGCGGGCCGGGCCCTCGGGCCAGCCGGCCGGCTTCGAATACCTCGGCTACGTCGAGGGGCGGGACATTTTTCGGGGCCAGGCCGATGTGGTGGTCACCGATGGCTTCACCGGGAACGTCCTGCTCAAGAGCTGCGAGGGCCTGGTGGAGTGGCTGACCCATGCCATCCGTGAGGAGGTCGCGCGGGGCAGTGTGCTGGAGAAACTGGGGGCTCTCTTGATGCGGCCGGCGTTGCGCCGGTTCCGCCAGCGCAGCGACTACGCGGAGACCGGTGGCGCGCCCCTGGTGGGGGTGGATGGGGTCGTGCTCATCTGCCACGGATCCTCGGACGCACGCTCGATCAAGAACGGTGTGCTGGCAGCCAGCGAGTTGGTTCGCGCCCATTTGCGCCAGGAGATGGCGCGGGCAGTGGCCGAGCACGCCTATCTGTGGCGCGAGGACGCGCCTGCCGACGGCGCAGGAGGATCCGCGTGAGCGCAGAATTGGAATTGCAGGGCAAGGTGGCGGTGGTGACCGGAGCCTCGCGCGGGATCGGTCGCGCGATCGCGGTGGGGCTGGCGGCGCAGGGCGCCCGGGTGGTGATGAACTACCTGCACAACCAGGCAGCGGCAGCCGAGGCCGCCGCGGCGGTGGGGAGCGCGGGCGTGCTGGTGCGCTTCGACGTGGCTGACGCCGAGGCGGTCAACCAGGCGTTCAAGCAGATCATCTCGCGCGAAGGAGGCGTGCACATCCTGGTGAACAACGCGGGTGTGGCAGTCGACGCGCTGACCTTGCGCGCCAAGGATGCCGACTGGCAGCGCGCACTGGCGGTCAACCTGGGTGGGGCGTTCAACTGCACCCGCGCGGCCCTGCTCTCGCTCATGCACGCGCACGGCGGCGGTCGCATCATCAACATCGCCTCGGTGGTGGGCGAGACGGGCTCGGCCGGGCAGGGGCCGTACGCGGCGGCCAAGGCGGGCGTGCTGGGTCTGACCAAGACCTGGGCGCGCGAATACGCCTCGCGCGGTGTCACGGTCAACGCCGTGTCGCCGGGGTTCATCGAGACCGATATGACCGCAGCCGGGCTGTCGCCCGAGCGGCGCGCCGAGATACTCAAGGCCATTCCTCTGGGTTGTGTCGGAAGCCCCGAGGATGTGGCCGCCGCGGTGGTATACCTGGCCGGTCCGGGGGCGAGGTACGTCACGGGGCAGGTGCTACGGGTCAACGGCGNNCGAACCATGGCAGAGAATCTGGAAGAAAAAGTCATCAAGATCATCATCGAGCAGCTTGAGGTCCCGGCTGAAAAGGTGACCATGGGCGCGTCGTTTTCCGACGATCTGAAGGCGGACTCGATTGACCGTCTCGAGATGGTGGTGGTGCTGGAAGAGGCCTTCAAGATCGAAATTCCCGACGAGGATGCCGAGAAGATCAAGACCGTGGGTGATGTCGTCAACTACGTCAAGGGACGCGTGAAGCAATAGGCTGGTCCCGCCGATGCTGCGCAGGGTTGTGGTCACCGGCGTGGGTCTGGTCACGCCGGTCGGCATCGGCACAGAAGAAAGCTGGCAGGAACTCCTGGCAGGGCGCTCCGGTATCGCGCCCATCACCCGCTTCGATGCCAGCCGGTTTTCCACCCGCATCGCAGGCGAGGTGAAGGGCTTCGAGCCCAGCCGTTGGATCGGCGCGCGCGAGGCCCGCACCACGGCCGCCGATCTCTTCATCCAGTACGCGCTCGCCGCCGGGGCCCTCGCCATGAGCGACGCAGGGCTGACCATCGAGGGCGAGCTGTGCGAGCGCGCGGGCTGCTTCGTCGGCTCGGGCATGGGCGGCCTGGGCACCATCGAGGCCACGCACAAGACCTTCATGGAAAAGGGACCGCGCCACGGCATCTCGCCCTTCTTTGCCACCCAGCTCATCATCAACCTGGCGGCGGGACATTTGTCCATGAAGTACAACGCCAAGGGCCCGAGCTACGCTCAGGTGTCGGCCTGTGCTAGCGGCGCCCACGCCATCGGCGACGCGTACCGTGCCATCCAGCGTGACGAAGTGGACGTGATGATCTGCGGGGGCACCGAGGCGGTGGTCACCCCGCTCGGGGTGGGTGCGTTCTGCGCCATGCGCGCTCTGTCCACACGCAACGACGCGCCGGCCGAGGCGTCCCGGCCCTTTGACCTGGGACGCGACGGCTTCCTCATGGGTGAGGGAGCAGGCATCCTGATTCTTGAGGAGAGGGAACATGCGTGCAGGCGCGGCGCCCACGTGTACGCCGAGTTGAGCGGGTACGGCGCCAACGCCGACGCCTACCACGTGACCGCGCCATCGCCCGAGGGCGAGGGCGCCCAGCGCTGCATGCGCTTGGCCCTGCAGGATGCGCGCTTGGCCCCCTCGGACATCGACTACATCAACGCGCACGGGACCTCGACCAAGTTGAACGACGCCAACGAGACATTGGCCATCAAGAAAGTGTTCGGCAATCACGCGCGCAGACTGATGGTCAGCTCGACCAAGTCCATGACCGGCCACTTGCTGGGTGCCGCGGGCGGTATCGAGGCGGCATTCTGCGCACTCGCCCTGGCGCGCGGCCAGGTGCCGCCGACCGTCAACCACACCACGCCCGACCCCGCGTGCGATCTCGACTACGTGCCGAACACCGCCCGCGACGCTCGCCTGCGCCACGCCCTGAGCAACAGCTTCGGTTTTGGGGGCACCAATGCCTGCCTGGTCTTCAGCGCGATTGGGGATTGACCGATTACGCATCCGCGTCAAGAGACGCGGCAACGGTTTTGTCGAATCGCGATCGAAACTCAGCGTTCTGCGCTCTCTCGCGATACAATCGCTAGGCCTTCATGGCCTCTGATATTTGCCCACGCTGTGGCAAGCCAGCCCACGGCGCGAACTCCGATTTCGAGTGTCCCGAGCCGAAGACCATTCCCGGGCCAGCGCCTGCCATGGTCACGACACCGACGCCTCTCGTTCCCAGTCGGCCGTCGGGGTCTTTCCGCGCGATCGAGGCAACCCCCATCACCCGGCTGCAGCCCGGTACCCTGGTGGGCGAGTACCAGATCGCGGATCGCATCGCCGAGGGCGGAATGGGTACGGTGTACAGCGCCGTCCATCCCATCATCGGCAAGAAGGTTGCGATCAAGATCTTGTCGGGCAGGCTGGCCAAGAACAGCAACGCCATCCGGCGCTTCGTGCTCGAGGCCCGCGCGGTGAACGACATCCACCACCCTGGACTGGTGGACATCTTCTCCTTTGGCCAGCTCACCGACGGGCGGCCGTACTACGTCATGGAGTTCCTCGACGGACGGAGCTTGGGCGCCATGTTGCGCGTGCACCGGCGACTCACGCCGTTTGACACCTACCCTGTGTTCATGGACGTGGGGCGGGTGCTGGTGGCCGTGCACCACCACGGTATCGTTCATCGCGATCTCAAGCCCGACAACGTCATCCTGATCCCGCAGGGAGCCGACCAGCCTCCCAAGGTGAAGTTGGTGGATTTTGGTCTGGCCAAGCTGCTGGTGGGGGGGAGTCAGGCGATGAATGGGCCACACACCGCGATCGGCGTGAACGTCGGAACGCCGCACTACATGTCTCCGGAACAGTGCCGGGGCGGTAGCGTCGATGCGCGATCCGACTTGTACGCCCTGGGCGTGATGTTCTACGAGACCGTGACGGGCCAGTTGCCCATCGATGGGCCGACGCCGCTCGACATCTGGCAGGCCCATGTCGAGGTGGTTCCCCGGTCGCCCGACCTGGTTGTACCGGGCGTGGTGAGCCCCGAACTGGGTGCGCTGATCATGAAGCTGCTGGCCAAGCGTCCCGAGCGCCGGCCGCAGGATGCGGCGGAGTTCTGTGATGCCCTGGAGGCCCTGGCCAAGGCTGACAAGCTGGGCACCCGGGCGACGCCCGCTCCCGAGGACCCGGCCGCCGCCGACGGGATCATGGACCTCGCGCGCGCGCTGGCGTCCACACCCGTTTCCAGCGAGCTGGTTGCCGTTGACGGCTCACGGGCCGCGCCGCCGGCCCCTGCTGCGCCAGCATCGGCCCAGCCCCTAGTTCGGCGCGCAGAGGCGCCGCTGCCGCCGGTTCACATCCCGCAGGGTCCCGCGGCGATCCCCGAGGATCTGACTACCACCCTCAGGGACGTCCCGGCCATCGAGCTGCCCGATGAGCGCCAGAGGGTGGCGGAGAGATCGCAGGAGGTCGCGGGATTGCGTGCCGCCCTCGGGCTTCGCATAGAAGAGCCAGAAAACGATCCCTGTCAGGTGAGCGCCCTGGTCGTCAACCTGGAGAGAGGGGAGTCAGAACCCAGCACGCCGGATCCCGCGATCGGAACCAAGGGCGGGCCGCACGATGGCATGTCACACGAGTCCGCGCCGCAGGTTCGTCGTCTGTCTCGGCCCGTCGAGGAACGGCAGTACGTGCCGCGGCTGTCGGCACCTGCCCAGCGGTCGGGCAAGGCAGCGATCGTGCCGCCGAACCTGGCTAGGGCGCCGTCGCGACTCGGCCGCGCTGCTGGCGTGGCGATAGCGTCGCTCATGCTTCTTGGCGCAGCCGTCGCGGCCTACCTGCTGCTTCGCTAGCCCTAACCCATTTCCTTTTCGATCGCGTCGGCTCCCTTGCGGATGGCAGCGGTGAGCACCTCGTGGCCGTCGCTGGTGACCAGCACGTCGTCCTCGATGCGAATGCCACGGGCGTCGGCAAATGCGGCCAGTCGGTCGCGCCGCAGCCGATCACCGGCCACGGCCGTGCGCGCGGGATCGTCGAGAATCGCCGGGACCTGATACAAGCCGGGTTCGATGGTGATGGCCATGCCAGCGCACAGGTCGCGATCGAGTCGCAGCGTGCGCAGGCCCGGCTCGGTGGAACGGGTGCGGCCGGGCGCGTAGGTGGCGCGGTCACCCAGGTCTTCCAGGTCGTGCACGTCGAGCCCGATGAGATGGCCCAGCCCATGCGGAAAGAAGAGCGCCACCACGCCATCGGCCACCAATTCGGCCGGATCGCCGCGCAGCACGCCCAGGTTGACCAGGCCCTCGGCGATGAGCCGGCCGGCCAGAAAGTGCAGCTCGCGGAAGGGCACGCCTGGCCGCACTGCCGCGATCACGCTCTGCTGCGCATGGAGGACCACCTGGTAGAAGTCCCGTTGTGTAGACGAGAAGCGTGTACTCACCGGCCAGGTGCGCGTGACATCGCCGGCCCAGCCGTCGGCGGTCTCGGCGCCCACGTCGGCGAGCAGAAGATCGCCGGGCTTAAGCTCGTGGTGGTATTCCTCGTTGTGAAGAACCTCGCCGTGTACGGTGACGATCGAGTTGTACGACACGCCCATGTCGCGGCGGATGAACTCTGCTTCCATCGCCGCGCGTACCACGCTCTCGTTGATGCCAGGACGGACAGCACGGATTCCCTTGCGAAATGCGGCGGTGGTGGCGTCAGCAGCCCTACGCAGGGCTGCGATGGCCGCGTGGTCGTGGACCAAACGCAGCTCGATGAGCGCGTCGGCCAGCGGGTGGTCGAGCGCGTCCAGTTTGCCGTAGGCGATGGGCCGGCCTAAGAGCTCCGACTGCTCGGCGCAGGTCTCCTGATCCAGGGCGGGCAGGGTGGCCACGGAGCGACCCGCAAGGGCCTCGACCAGCGTCGGCCGCAACTCGACCGGGCAAGCCAGCGCCGCTCCCAGCTCGGGCGGGCCGGGCGCGCGGCCGCGCCAGAGGGCGAAGTCAGCGCCTGGCTCGGGCAGAAACAGCACCCAGCGCTCGCCGGTCCACAGACCAAAGGCGCGTGGCAGATGCAGGCCAAAGAGGTAGAGGAAATGGCTGGCCGCACGGAAGGTGTAGGCATTGCCGGCCGAGGTGCGTAGTCGGGGCGCTCCCGCCGCAATCAGGGCGGGCTGCGGACCCAGTTTCATGGCCAGGCGCGAACGCCGCGCGGCGCAGGCTCTTCCGTCGAAATCGCTGAGTTTCATTTGATCAGAAAGTATACGACGGGCCGCTGGGGTGCACGGCCTTTGCCGACTGGTTTCGCGGCCAGATCGTGACAAGCTACATTCGTCAGGCTGACTATGCCCAAGCGGGAACTCGATCGGGAACGCGATCTTGCCACGCTCGACCAGGTGCGCGTCGAGCGGCCGCGCCTGTATGAGGTCGTGCTTCACAACGACGACTACACTACGCAGGACTTCGTGGTGTACGTGCTGATGAAGTTCTTCCAACACGATGCCGCGAGCGCCCAGCAGATCATGTTGCACGTGCACACCAAGGGGTTGGGCGTGGCCGGGGTCTACCCGCGGGACATTGCCGAGACCAAGGCGGCGCAGGTCGTGCGTTTTGCCCGCGACAACGAGATGCCCCTGCGCTGTTCGGTGCAAAGGCAGTCATGCTAGGCCCGGAGCTGGAACAGGCGATCCGGCGCGCGCTGGAGGACGCCACCCGTCGGCGGCACGAGTTCTCGGGCCTGGAGCACCTGCTGCTGGCCTTGCTCGACGACAAGAAGACAGCCGCGGTCATCCGCGAGTGCGGTGGCAAGCCGGCGCGCGTGCGCGCGAAGCTGGAGGATTTCCTCGAAGGTTCGCTGCCCAGCCTGCCGGCCGACGACGAGGCCGGCCGTGCGGGCGAAGAGGGGGACTTGCGGGCCCAGCCCACCTTGGGATTTGCGCGGGTTGTCCAGCGAGCGGTCAGCCAGCTTTTCGGCGCTGGGCGTTCCGAGGTTCACGGCCCGCANNGCGGTCCACTTTCTCAAGGAGGAAGGGATCAGCCGACTGGATATCGTCACCGCCCTTTCGCACGGGGCCCCGAAGATGCTGCCCGAGCGTGACGGCCGGGCGGCCGGGGCCTTGCCCGGGGTAGAGCCGGACGAGGAATCAGCACAAGACGCGGGCAAGGATCCGCTGGAGAGCTTCGCCGTCAACCTTAACGAACGCGCGCGCCGGGGCCTCATCGACCCCCTGGTCGGGCGTCAGACGGAACTGGATCGGGCGATGCACGTGCTGGCACGACGGCGCAAGAACAACCCGCTCTTCGTGGGCGACGCGGGCGTGGGCAAGACCGCCATCGTCGAGGGGCTGGCGGTGCGCATCGAGGCCGGTCAGGTGCCGCCCGCCCTGCGGGGCGTGGAGATATACGCCCTGGACATGGGAACGTTGGTGGCGGGCACTCGCTACCGGGGCGACTTCGAGGAGCGTTTCAAGGCCGTGCTGCGCGCGGCTGAGGCCAAGGGCAACGCGGTCCTCTTCATCGACGAACTTCACACCATCGTGGGCGCGGGCGCGGCCTCGGGCGGCACCATGGACGCGTCCAATTTGCTGAAGCCGCCGCTGTCGGCTGGCCTGATTCGCTGTATCGGCACGACCACGCACAAAGAGCTGCGCGGCTACATCGAGAAGGATCGGGCCCTGGCCCGTCGGTTCCAGCCCATCGAGGTGTCCGAACTGAGCGTGGCTGACACCATCAAGGTGCTGCAGGGTCTGCGCAAGCGCTACGAGGAGTTTCACGGCGTGCGCTATACCCCGGGCGCGTTGCGCGTGGCTGCCGAGTTGTCCGACCGGCACCTGGCTGACCGCAAGCTGCCTGACAAGGCCATCGACCTCATCGACGAGGCAGGCGCCATATTGAAGCTGCGCGCGGGAGGCGCCCTGGCACCCAAGGCCGCGGCAGCTGCTGAGGCAGAGCCAGCCCCGGCGGCGCCGGAGCGGCTGACCGTGCGCGCTCGCGACATCGAGGCCGTGGTCTCGACCATGGCGCGCATTCCCGCGCGCCGGGTGGGCACTGACGATCGCGAGCGCTTGCGCAATCTGGAGATGGAGATCAAGGCCAAGGTGTTTGGCCAGGACCAGGCGGTCGAGCGCGTGTGCCAGGCCATCCGCACCAACCGCGCCGGCCTGGGCACGCCCGAGCGGCCCATCGGGTGCTTCCTGTTTGCCGGGCCCACGGGCGTGGGCAAGACCGAGCTGGCCAAGCAACTCGCCGAGGTTCTGGGCGTGGCGTTTCTCCGTTACGACATGTCCGAGTACATGGAGCGCCACACGGTCTCTCGGCTGATCGGCGCGCCGCCCGGGTACGTCGGGTTCGACCAGGGCGGGCTTCTCACCGATGCGGTCCACAAGACGCCGCACGCCGTGCTGTTGCTCGACGAGATCGAGAAGGCGCACCCGGATCTCTTCAACATTTTGTTGCAGGTGATGGATCACGGCGCGCTCACTGACAACAACGGCCGCACCTCGGACTTCCGCCACATCATCCTGATCATGACCAGCAACGTGGGCGCGCGCGATCTGTCGCGGCGCATGCCGGGGTTCGGCGCGGGCGAGCGCTTCGGCGACACCGACGAGGCGTTCAAGCGGGTGTTCTCGCCCGAGTTCCGCAATCGGCTGGATGCCAAGGTGGACTTTGCGCCGCTCAGCGATCGCGAGATGTTGCTCATCGTGGACAAGTTCGTGGGCGAATTGGGCAAGCAACTCGGCGAGCGCAGCGTCACGGTCACGCTCAGCCCCGCAGCCCGCGCGCTGCTGGCCAAGAAGGGCTACGACCCGATGAACGGCGCGCGGCCTCTGGCCAGGGTCATGCAGGACGAGGTCAAGCGTCCCCTGACCGACGAGTTGCTCTTCGGCGCACTTGCCTCAGGGGGAAGGGTGGCCATCGACGCCGCCGACGACAAGTTGACCTTCGCGTTTGCCAAGGGTGAGGGCGCGGACAAACGACCAGATGGGACTGGCCAGAAGGATGAAGACGATGAGTGAAAAGCACCATCTGGATGTCGCCACCGGCGCCATGCCGCCTGCGCAGGCCGTGGCCTTTCCCGATCTCATCGCATACCAACCAGGCGCGGTGGTCAGTCGCACGCTCATCAAGAAGAACGCCGGCACGGTCACGCTGTTTGCCTTCGACGTGGGGCAGGGGCTGTCGGAGCACACCGCGCCCTTCGACGCCATCGCAGAGATCCTGGATGGCGAAGCCGAGCTGACCATCGGTGGGAAGAAGGTGGTTGCCCGGGCCGGGCAGGCGGCGCTCATGCCGGCCAACGTGCCGCACGCGCTTTCCGCCACCACGCCGTTCAAGATGCTGCTGGTGATGGTGCGCGAGGCAGGGTAGGCGAGGGGGGGCCAGCATCGACATTGACCGACACCTCTTGGGTTAGGGCGACCTGTGGTCGCCTGGCGTAGGGGCGACCTGCGGTCGCCCGAAAGAAAGCAGGGATCTCCAATGCCGACGGAACACAAATACATTTCGATCCTAGCCCTGATCGTTGCACCGTGGTTGCTCTTTGCCTGTAGCAGCGGGGGCAGCGGCGGCG
>PMZX01000414.1:32530-36927 GCA_003170035.1 Myxococcales bacterium
GGTTCAACCACCCCTGGGGGTGCAACGGCGAGCGGCGGAAGCGCAAGCACTCTCGCAACTACGACGACCGGTGGTTCAACCAACACAGGGGGTGGGACAGCGAGCGGCGGAACTACTGGCGGGCCTAGCAGCAGCGGCGGTTCGCGCTTCGACGGTGGAGTGGATGCGGCCAGCGGTGGGACTGCCGGCAGTGGCGGTGCGCGTTTGGACGGTGGGGTGGATGCGGCTAGCGGTGGGTCTAGCAGCAACGGCGGCTCACGCTTGGACGGTGGGGTGGATGCGGCCAGCGGCGGGTCTAGCAGCAGCGGCGGCTCGCGCTTGGACGGCGGAGCGGATAGAGCTGCTGGCGGGTCTGACGCCAGAACGAGTACAGGTGCAGGGGGAAAGACCGGTGCGGCTCAGACGATCAAGAACATCAACTATGCGGGTACCTCATCCGCGTCCCAGACTCTCGATCTGCTTCTGCCCGCCAATGCGCTGCTTCCGCTGCCGCTGGTTGTCCGCATCCATGGGGGCGGGTTCAGCAGCGGAGACAAGGGAGGCGAGGAAACCGGCACAGCAGCGAACGCGATCCTGGCCAAGGGGTATGCCCTGGCCAGCGTGAACTACCGCCTTTCCGGTCAGGCGCCATTCCCTGCCGGGGCCCAAGATGTCAAGGCTGCCGTGCGCTGGCTGCGCGCGCATGCCGCCGAATACGGACTGGATACCGACCGCTTTGCGTGTTGGGGCGAATCGGCGGGAGGTTATATGGTGGCGATGCTCGGTGTGACAGGGGATCAGGCGACTGTGTTCGATGATGACTCTCTGGGCAACCCCGGGGTTTCGAGCGCGGTCGCGGCCGTGGTGGATTGGTATGGTCCGACCGACCTCGCGACCATGGACAGCCAGCAAACAGCTCACCCTCCTGCCGCTTGCCCGACCAGCTGGCTGCAGCACACGCCGGCGAACTCTCCCGAGGGGCTATGGCTAGGCGGCGCGCTGAATACGGCTGCGGTGAGCAGCAAGCTCTCACAGGCAAACCTTGTCGCATACGTCGCCACCGCCAAGGCCCTGCCGTTTTTCATCATCGCTCACGGTGACAACGACTGCCAGGTGCCGTGGGCCCAGTCGCAGGAGCTCACCGACGCGCTGGCCAAGGTGGGGAACACGGCCAACCTGACCATCCTGGCCGGCGCCGGGCACGCCGACGCCCGATTCGAGAGCACGCAGAGCACACCAGACTTGACCCTGCTCGCCTCGCTCTTCGGGCGCTAGTCCACGATCGGCTGCCCTATCGGAAGGCGAGCCCGATCGTAAAACTAACCTCGGTGATCCTTCCTATGTCTACCCAGGCTATGCTGTGCCCAAATGTGCCGGATTCTTCGCCATCGCCCCCGCCCACACTGCCGAGCAACCGCATATTGAATCCGAGTGCCGATTGCGACCAGTAGGTTGCATCAAGTCCCGTGGAAAACATGTATCCGCGCATCTGGACCGTGGGATGGTCGTCGCCGCACACTCCGCCGTCGCCAACCTTGGTGTCGGCGCGGTAGTTGAACAAGACCGGCAGCCTGAGATTCCAGTGCGTGCCCTCGGGTTTCGCGCGAAGCAGGCTCGGCGACAGGCCGGCGCCCGCAACCACGGTCGGCCCGCTATGGCAATCGTAGCTGGTCATCCCCAGTTCCGCCTCGAACAGTCGAAAGAAACGTGCCCCAATCGATCCCCCCCAATGCACGATCCCGAAACCGCCATAGGGCGACGAGACGAGGCCGGACGGCGCGGCGGTGTGGCTCGAATAGCCCAAGAAGGGGAGTTGGAGATGAATCGTGAGAGAAGTCGCGGGATCGAAATCCGGTGCTGTCGCGTCCGCCATGGCTCTTGCCGGCCTTCCGACGAGAATGGAGGCGGCCACGAGCCACCCGATGCCGCCGACAATCAGGCGCTGGCGCATGTATTGCCAAGAATGCAATCCCAGGGCCATCGAAAACCAATCTCTACAACCATGCGGATGTGTGCGGGTAGCGGACCTTGCGCGTGGATAGCGGTAGGGATCCCGCACCGGGTGTCAGGATTTCACCATTCGGTCAGCCTCGGTGCTGTTCACGGGTGCGCCTGCTTCGGCGCCTGGTCTCGGTTGCTTGCGCCAGAAATAGCGTCCTAGCCAGAGCAGGAACAGGAGATGCGCGATGCCGAACGCGGCGCTCGTGGACATGGCCATGGTGGGTACGCCGCCGATGACGGCGTCGCACGATGAGCGAATGTTCTTTGAGGTGCTCCTGGGCTGTCGGGCATCCAACCCCCCAGGGAGGAATGACCATGAAGCGGCTGTGGACTGGACGAATCATGAGCGGCCTGGCGGTGTTGTTCTTGTTGTTCGACAGCACCACCAAGCTGCTGCGCGTGGAGGCGGTGATGAAGGCGGCTGCGCAGATCGGATATCCCCCCAGCACGATGCTTCCCATCGGGCTGATCCTGCTCGTATGCGTGGTCGTCTACCTGATCCCGCGCACCGCCGTTCTGGGCGCGGTGTTGCTAACCGGCTATCTGGGCGGCGCCGTCGCGACTCACGTGCGCGTGGGCGATCCGCTCATGAGCCACGTCTTGTTCCCGATCTACTTCGCGGTTCTGATCTGGGGCGGGCTCTACCTGCGCGACTGGCGGGTGCAGGCGCTGATCGCGCGACGTCCGCCTCTCTAGAGGGAGCTGACTTGCGCAAGGGCTGTGTGGCCGGCAGGTGCGCGACGGCCGGGCGCGGCCCCGTGCTGGCGATCAACAGGTCGCCTACGCCTTCTTCTGGTCTCTGCCCGCCGGATGGTCAGGCTGTTGCTGGCGCTTTGCCGCACGGGCATGGGCGGCTTTCGCGGCAAACTGCTTCGCCTGCCAAAGCCAGTCGAGGCGCTGTTGCGGGCTGAGTTCGCGCCACCGGCGTAGCTGCTCTCTCCTGTGCCGTTCCCAGCCGTCGCCCGGTTCAGCCATCGTGCTCCTTCCCGGCCAGAATGGCTTCCAACGCCTGGATGTCGTCCATGTCCTTGGGGCGCGCTGACTGGCGCTTGAGGAAAATGAGGTCAGGAATGCTCGCGACCGGCACCGACAGCGCGCCAAGCTGGACCCGGACGGCGCGGGCCAGGGCTGGCTCCATGGGGAACGGCTCTGTAACGAAGACGTCGATTTCCGTCGCTGGATGCGCGGGGCTCCAGAACGAGAATACGGTGAGAGCCTTGTCTTTGATCCACGAACGGCGCGTTTCCGGATCTGCAAGTGCGTCTGCCGAGACGGGCGCCCGCGGTCGATACCCGAGCGTCGCAAGCGCGCCAGCCAGCCCGACAACGTTCTCGCGATCTAGCGCGACCACGAGATCCAGGTCGGCTGTGAATCGCGGATAGCCGTGGAAGACCACCGCGACTCCACCGACCACGAGGTAACGCACTCCGGCTTGTTGGAGAGCCGCGAACACGGCCTCGAAGTCGCTGGTCGGCGCAGGCACGGCATCCATTCTATTCGACCGTCACGCTGGAAACCAATGGGGGGTCGACCTGCGCCGGCTACACCGGCCGTCCGATGGCGCCGGCGATGACCCGCACGGCGCGCATCAGATCGGCGAACTCGGGCAACGATAGCGACTGATGTCCGTCGGACAGCGCCTGGTCGGGGTGGGGGTGGACCTCGATGATGAGTCCGTCGGCCCCGGCCGCGACAGCGGCGCGGGCCATGGCCGGTACGTGGCGGCGCACGCCGATGCCGTGGCTGGGGTCCACGATGACGGGCAAGTGGGTCAGCGACTTCAGGACCGGCACCGCGTTCAGATCCAGCGTGTTGCGGGTCATGGTTTCGAAGGTGCGAATACCACGCTCGCACAGGGCGACCTGGTAGTTGCCGGTGGAGACGATGTACTCAGCGGCCATCAGCCATTCTTTGATCGTAGCTGAAGCCCCGCGCTTGAGCAGCACCGGCTTGCCCAGCTTGCCCAGGCGGCGCAGCAAGGAGAAGTTCTGCATGTTGCGCGCGCCCAGTTGCAGAACGTCGGCGTAGTCAGCGACGAGAGGTAGATCGTCGGTGTCCATGACCTCGGTGACCACCTTGAGGCCGGTCTTCTCGCGCGCCAGCGCCAGCAGCTTGAGCCCGCTCTCACCCAGCCCCTGGAATTCGTAGGGGCTGGTGCGCGGCTTGAAGGCGCCGCCACGCAGGAAGGTGGCGCCCAGGTCTTTCACGCCGCAGGCCACTTCCAGGATCTGCTCCTCGGACTCGACCGAACAGGGGCCGGCCATGATGGCCAGGCCAGGGCCGCCCAGACAACTGCCCCCCACGTCGATCACCGTGTCCTCTTCCTTCACCTCGCGCGATACCAGCTTGAAGGGCTGCGACACGCGGATGGCGTCGGCCACGCCGGGTAACGAGGCAAAGGCTTCGGCGTCGAGCAC
>PMZX01000414.1:36938-37238 GCA_003170035.1 Myxococcales bacterium
TGCGGCTTCATGACGATCAACATGGGGATCTCCTGGCCGGGATACTACCCCACAATCTCGCGACGGCAGCTACGGCCGCGGCTCCGCTTGCTAGAACTGCAGCCCCGCGAGCAGGCCTGGATACATACGCACGGTGTAGTCGCTGCTGTGCCACACCTTCTCGGCGAATCCGATCCCGCGGGGGGCGCGATCGTCGGGGTCCTGGGCGACTTGCACGTTCAGCGTGGGCCCGGCGACTACCGCGAAGTGGGAGGCGAACTGCCAGCCAACTTGCAGGCGCAGACTGCCGAGCTGGCGCTT
>PMZX01000100.1:0-950 GCA_003170035.1 Myxococcales bacterium
TTGGCGGGCGGCGTGCTCTTCGGCACCTCGCTGGGCGCCAGCTCGGGTTTCCTGCTCTCTCGTTTCACGCGACCGGCGGAAAATGAGTTCCTGCCCGCCATGCTGGGAAGTGCGCTGGGCGGCACCCTGGGTTTTGGCGTTTCCATGCTGGCAGTCGAGCAGGCGGGCCGCAGCGACACCCTGGCCGCCATGGGCGGATCACTGGGTGCGCTGGCAGGCGCGGCAGCGGTGGCCCACGTGGGTCAATTGAAGCTGGACGCGCCGGCGCTGCTCACCGGGGCAGCGTACGGCGGGTTGGTGGGCGCACTGGCACCCACCCTGGCCGACCAGAGCTGGCCAGGCTGGACGCGCAAGAGCACAGGCGGCCTGCTGGCAGGCGGCGCAGGCGGCGCCCTGACCGGCAGTGTGATCGTCGCTGCGACCCACGCATCGCCGAAACAAACCGGGGTGGCTGCCCTGGGTGGGCTCGACGGGCTGCTGATGGGTCTGGGCCTGGGCATGGCCCTGCCCAATGCTTCCAGTCAGCCTGAGCGCATTGGATTAGTGGCCGGCAGCCTGGGTTTCATGGCCAGCGCGGTCGCTTTCGACTACAAGCTGCATTTGTCGAGCGGTGAAGGCCTGACCGAGCCTGGCTATATGACACTTGCAGGCGCTTTGGTGGGCGGCGTGCAAGGCGCGCTGCTCGCCGGGGCCATGGACCCAAGCGGCCTGCCCGGCAAGACACCGGCTGACCGCTTGGGCGGCGGCATTCTCTTCGGAACCTCGCTGGGCGCCACATCTGGCTTCCTGCTCTCTCGCTTCAGCCAACCGGCGCAAAGCGAGTTCGTGCCAGCCCTGCTGGGCAGCGCGCTGGGCGGCAGCCTGGGCTTGGGCGTTTCCATGCTGGCGGTCGAGCAGGCAGGCCGCAGCGACACCCTGGATGCCATGGGCGGATCGTTGGGTGCACTGGC
>PMZX01000100.1:1012-1992 GCA_003170035.1 Myxococcales bacterium
ACACAGACCGGGGTCGCCGCTCTGGGTGGGCTGGACGGGTTGCTGATGGGCCTGGGCCTGGGCATGGCCCTGCCCAATGATTCCAGCCAGCCCGAGCGCATCGGCATGGTGGCCGGCAGCCTGGGTTTCATGGCCACCACTGTCGCCCTGGACTACAAGCTGCACCTGTCGAGCGGTGAGGGCCTGACCGAGCCTGTCTACATGACTCTTGCAGGGGCTGCGGTGGGTGGCGTGCAGGGCGCGCTGCTGGCCGGGGCCATGGACCCAACCGGCCTGGTTGGCAAGACGCCGGCTGACCGCCTGGGCGGCGGCATTCTCTTCGGCACCTCGCTCGGTGCCACATCGGGCCTCCTGCTCTCTCGCTTCACCCGACCGGCGCAGAACGAATTCATACCCGCCCTGCTGGACAGTGCACTGGGCGGCACCCTGGGCTTGGGCGTCTCCATGCTGGCGGTCGAGCAAGCGGGCCGCAGCGACACCCTGGCTGCCATGGGCGGATCGCTGGGTGCGCTGGCTGGCGCGGCGGTCGCGGCCCACGTGGGTCAGTTGAAGCTGGATGCGCCGGCGCTGCTCACTGGGCTGGCCTACGGCGGAATGGTGGGCGTGCTGGCACCCAGCCTGTCCGACGAAACCTGGCCGGGCTGGACGCGCAAGAGCACGGGCGGCCTGCTGGCAGGCGGTGCAGGCGGCGCCCTGACTGCCAGTGCGATCGTGGCCGCGACCGGCGCGACGCCATCGCATACGCTGGGAACGGCGCTGGCCGGGCTCGACGGGCTGCTGGCCGGAGTGGGCTACGGACTTCTGTTCGACGACCAAGACACGCGCGGCGCACGCATTGGCAGCGTGGCTGGCGCAGCCGCGGGCCTGGCCGCAGGAGCAGCGCTGTGGCCGCGGTTGAGGTTCGACGAGCCGGCTCTCGAACTCATCGGCACCATGACAGCGCTGGGCGTGTGGAATGGGGCGTGGTTGCCGGCGCTGGG
>PMZX01000100.1:2017-6401 GCA_003170035.1 Myxococcales bacterium
CACTGCTGGCCGGCGCGGGCGCTGGTGCGGGCGCCATGGTGAGCGAGCGTTTCGACGCGCCAGTGGCGGGCATGTTGGGCGGCGGGCTGGCCGGCTTGCTGTTGGGGGGAGCTCTCCACAACAGCATCAACATAGAGGCAGACAATGCGCCCTGGCTGGTGCTGGCGCCCTTGGAAGGCCTGTGGCTGGGCGCCTGGTTGCCGCGCGCGATCTACAGCAGCGACGAGATGACCACGCGACGGCAAATTGGCGGCCTGGTGGCGGGCGGCCTGGGCGCGGCTGGCTTGGCCACCCTGACCAGCCACTGGGTGAAGCCGACCGGCACCGAGGCAGGCATCGTGGGCGGCACCAGTCTCATCGGGGCGGCGTTGGCTGGAGGCTCGGTGTTGCTGGCTGACAATCTCCACGATCAGCGCGGCGTGGGCATCATGCTCGGCGGAACCGCTGCAGGCTTGGGCGTGGGCATGGCGCTGGCGCCTCGACTGTCCCTGGACCTGGAACTGGGCGGATATGTGTCAGGTGGCGCGTTGTTGGGCGCATCCGAAGGATTGGTCTTCGCGTGGGCCGGACGCGGAACCACCAGCTCGGACTACGCGGGCGCGAGCCTGGTGGGCGCGGGCTTGGGCGCGGCTCTAGGATTGACCCACGGCTTGGGGTCGAGCCAGGCGGTCAGTCGCAAGCTAGCGGCGGGTGGCTTCGCAGCCTGGGGCGCGTGGGTGGGCGCCTTCGGTGGTGCGCTGGCCAACCGCGATCCGCACGAGGTCACGTTGGGCGGTTTGGCCGCGGCCAACGTGGGCGCGGCGATCGGCTACGGCTTGGTGGCCTACGACTGGGTCGAGCCGCGCGACTTCGGCTGGCTGTCGCTGTTTGGCGCGGCCGGCGCGGTTTTGGGCGGCGGCACAGGTGCCATCTTCTCGTCAGCCAGCGATCCGCGGCCGGTGTTGGCCGGCCTGACCATTGGCCCCGCAGTGGGCATTACAGTGGGTGCCTTCGTATTGCCGCGGCTGCACTCACTCACCCGCAGCGACAGCCCAGTCAGCTACTTCAATTTCGGCCGCCGCCAAGTCGCCGGCATGTCCTGGCAATTGAGCGACGCTACGGAGCCGGACGCAACCTCCGCCGACGTGTTGGCCGGCCGGTCCGGGCCAGGTTTGCTGAGGCGAGCTGCGCATCACCTGGGGGAAGCCTTCGAGATCACCCAGTGGACGCCCTTCGTAAGCGCCCTGCCCGCCACGCCCGGCGATCCCACGGGCTCGAGCCCGTTCGTTTTCGGGGTGTCGGGATTCTGGAAGTAGATTTCGGCAGGATTCGGCAGATTCCTAATCTGCACTACTTGACTGTCGTTACCCTGATCATCTCGGAAGTCAGCCTCTGTCCCTCATCCTGTGTCCCCAGCCCTGCCTCGTCGATAGTTCTGTGCGGCAACAGAGCGGTCACCTGACACCGATATTCCACGCCGGCCGGAAAGGCAATACCCATGGCGCTGAGGTCGGGCCAATTCACCTCTGTTGCGGTGGTGTACACGGAGATATGCGGCACAGAAGCCGTTGCGGAGAGTTCAAGGACGTACACCGCACCGCCGATGCTCGTCCACGAGAACCTCGTATCCTTTGTGACTGGCGAACCTGTTTTTGGCGTCACGATCTCTGGTGGAGCAGGGAGGGTCAAGGAAATATCCCGGGCACCAATCTCGATCCCACATTGCCTGCTTCTAGCACCGCCGTCGCTCGTTGCTGCGTTAAGACAGTAGGTCCCCCCGAGTGCGCTTAGGTCAGGCACCTCGTAGTCAAAGACGGCCGAGGCCAGGAAGGAACCGACAATCAGGGGGTCGAGCATGGTCGGAAGGCGGTAGGTTATGGAGACTGTCTGTGCCAGGCTCTTGATGGTCTGGATGGAGCCGGCGAGATGCCCGTTTGGCACCGACGAAAGCACCAGGTCTGCCTCGACCGTGCTGTTCGCAGAAACAGTTACCGGTTGGCTGGCCAGTGCCCCCGAAAGGTATAGACCTCCCTGCGAGTAGACTCTTCCCAACCCTATGACTCTTCCATCCACCGGGTCGGCTCCGCTCCAGGCAATAGGTATCGGTCCATAGTTCGGTCCATACCTCAGAACGTTTTCTCCCAATTCCCAGGATGACTGGACTGTCTTCGAGGAAACGAAGTAGATCCGAATCAATTGGCCGGATCCCAACGGAGACGCAAAGGCACCCGAAATCACCCCAGAGATGTGCGCTTTCGGAAGAGGCTGGCCCTTTAGAGTATTGCCGGGCGAATACCAGAGGATGGGATCGCGTCGAGCCAGTCCGTAGTAGACGGAGACATTTGCGCCTTCCGGATCGGCGACTACGGCATCGTATGGGGAAGAAACGTTTTCGATCGAGAAGCTGCCGTCGTCGCCAGTAGTTCCTGCTTGGCCACCTATCATGACCTTGCGAGTGGCGATCCCCGCTCCCGTAATTGTACTCAGCACGACGCCCCTCACCCGGGAGGGTTGCGTATCCGCAATTGTACGCGCAGACTTCGAAACCGGGGCAGGGCGGCCAGTTCCGGACGAGCCGCATTCCATCGCGGCTGCACATGCACTAGCCAAGACGGCGAGGCGGACCAACATGTTGTGCCGACATCGTCCTGGCATATCACTCTCCTGTCGAAGCATTGGCGTGCCGCTACCCTGCGCCCTTGCGGATGAGCAGCCGCGCCTGTTCCACAAGAGCGCGGCGTAGGGTTGCCAGCGACAGGGGCCGGCGCATCCGCGGCAACTCGATGACCGTATCGACCCGCAGTAGCTGCTCCGCCAATGTTATCCGGCTGGCACCCACGTCGAACTTGGCGCGGGCCAGGTCAAGCAGGCGTTCGATGTCTTGCTCGGGCCCCTCGTTCAGCAAGAAGTAGAGATCGACGAAGTCGCGCTCGCGGGCACGCGTCAGGATGGCCTGCACCTTGTTCACGGCCATGTCCAGCAGCGAGTCGACCTTCAGCCCTTGCCACAGCGTGGGTCGCCCGATCGGATCGTAGGGGAAGTGGGCCAGATCGATGTGGCCCACTTCTCGTCTGCCCGACACCAGGACCAGGCTCTGCCGCATGGGCTGGGGGCGAGCTTCGGTCGAAAAACCCGCCTCCCGCAAGGTGCGGGACAGGGCGCGCACCTCGATTGGGGCGGCCTCTCGCGGAAGGAAGAAATCCAAATCCTCGGAGAACCGGTGGTGAAGGTAGACGGCGGAAAGCGCAGTGCCCCCGCCAAAGGTGGCCACGCGTGCGAGAGGCGCACCCGACACCGCGCGCAGGACCCGATCCTGCCAGGGGTGTAGGTCAGGCGGCTGGGCGCCTGGCCGATCTTTCCTGGATCCAGATTTCAAGCAACCTGTGGGTGTTGGGCGCTACCGTCAGACGGGGCAGAAGCCGCGCGATGACGTCGGCAGGAAACTTCTCCAGCTCGCGCCAGAAGCCGGATTCCACCACTTCCTGAAGCACGGCCGCCAAGCGTTCCGGGGGATCGCGGTCGGCGTTCAGCCGGCGACGGCCACGGTCGCAGGTGAACACGAAAAAGCGACGGTCCCCTTTGCGGCGACGAACTGGCACCAGCCGATTGTGCCCCATGACCTGGCGGTACGCCAGGCATGTTGATGGAGGAGCTACTGTCGGAGTGATCAGCCCAGTATGAGTATCTCGCGGACCTTGCCGTAATCGCGGTCATGGTGATACTGACCCCGAAACTCGGAATCGTCTACGGTCCCGTGTCGTCGCATCGCCTGGGGGCGTCGTGGCGAGTGCCTGGAAGGGTATCAGCGTGGACAACCCTCGGGCGGCCGGGGTTCCCGCGTTCGTCGCCGAATTCCTGAAATCTCCCCAGGGAACTTTTTCCCTGAAACGCGGTCCAAGAGAATGTGCGTACAACTTTGGTTCTTGCGTTGCTCACGGCTGCCTGTGTCTCCGCGGCGCCGCCAGCAAGGGAAGCCGGGGATGGCGCCACTGCTGCTGCGTCGCCGGGGCCGGAGCCTGATCTTCGCCAGGCCCAGTTCTTTGCCCGAGCCCAGGGAACCGCGGAGCAGCTAGAGCTGAGGGCGGAGTCCTTCACCGCGCAGGTCCAGACCGGCCCGCAAGCTATCCGCACGCACCTCTCCATCACCATGAAGAACCCTGGCAATGGGCGGGTCGAAGCCGTGATGCGCCTGCCGATTCCGCCCGGCGCCGCGGTCACGCGTGCCGTGTTGTGGGTGGGCAACAATCCGATGGAAGGGGCGTTCGTGGCCCGCGAGCGAGCGCGTGCCGTCTACCAGGCCATCACCGAGCGCCGGCGCGATCCGGCCCTCATTACCTGGAGCGGTCCCGAGTGGATCGATGCCACGGTCTTTCCGGTCGAGGCGAACGACAGGCGGAAGTTGGAG
>PMZX01000033.1:0-1262 GCA_003170035.1 Myxococcales bacterium
ATGAACGACTACCTGCCCAAGCCCATCGACCCCGACCGGCTGCGCGCGGTTCTGGAAAAGTGGGTGCGGCCGTGCCGCGCTCCCGCGCTCCCGCTGCCCCCTCACCCTGGCCCTCTCCCCGCTGTGCGGGGCGAGGGGACCCACGGAGGCGACGCCTCGCAGCCACTTCCCGCCTCTCCCCTTCGGGGAGANNGCGGCGGGTGAGGGGCTCCCCGCTTCCCTGCCGGGCGTGGACACCGAGGTAGCCTTGCGACGGCTAATGGGAAACCGGGACCTGCTGGTCCGCTTGCTGTGCGATTTCGCCAGCGAGCACGCGAACGATCCGGAGCGCATCCGCGCCTCCTTGGCGCGCGGTGATCTGGATGGGGCACGCGCCACAGTTCACCGACTCAAGGGCGTGGCGGGAAATCTGGCAGCCCAGCAGGTGTTCGCCTCGGCGGTGGTGCTGGAGTCAGCCCTGCGGAAAGGGTCGCCTGCCCCGTTCGATGCCCAGCTCGATGATCTGGCGAACGCGATGAAACTGGTCACGCAGTCGGTGGCCAGCCTCGCAGCCCCGAATTAACGATGATAACCCAGGTTCAGCGCGAACGCCTGCGTGGTGGTGCTGTACTTGCCGGGAGTTCCGGTCGGGGCGACGCCGGCCGCATCTAGGGTTCCGCTGTTCAGCATGAGCGTGTATGAGAAATCCAGGTCAAGGGTGCGCGTGATCGCGCAACCGGCGCCGGCGCTGATCAGGACGGTGGGCGCGGGCGCTCCACCGCCGGTCGCGTTCACGTAGGCGTGCTCGCGAAAGTCGTCGAACAGGCCCAGGCCCAGCCTGAGCGGCAAGCTCGGTTTCACCCGGAACTCACCGCCCAGACGGACAATGTTGCTGTCCCGGTACCGCTGGGGGATGCTCGAGTTCGAAGCAGCGGAAGCTACAGTGATGTCGCGGGAGCGGCTGTAGAACTGCCGTTCATAGTCGAGCGAGGTGAGGAGCACGCCCTCGATCCATTGGTAGGTTGCGCCCGCCACCAGCTTGTCCACGTTCCTCACCCGCGCCGTGACCTCCATCTCGGCCAGAGGCGCCCCTGTCGCCCCGTCCATGACCTTGGCTTTGCCCGACAGGTCGACCGTGATGGGTGTGCGGTACACCAAGCCCAACTTGAGGCGACCGATTGGATTCGCCTGCGCTCCGATCTTGAAGCCGGTGAAGTCGGTGCCACTCAGGCTGGTCTCGGCGTACAAAGGAATGCCGCTTGTCAGCGACGATGGATCGTAGG
>PMZX01000033.1:1298-11922 GCA_003170035.1 Myxococcales bacterium
AAGCTGCCCCCGGCGCCCGAAGGCGTGAAGAAGAACAGACCCGCGGCCACCCGATCGGTCACCCGATACGCGGCGGTGACCATGGGCAAGGGGACAAACGATGTCGCGTGCACATCGGTGCCCGGGCCGTTGGCCGGCGCCTGGCTCATTCCGTACAAGCCCACGAAGGAGAGATTGGCGTCCAGTTGCCCAGTTCCCACCAGTCCCGCGGGATTGACCACCGCAGCGGTGCCACCGCTCACGTGCGCCGAGCCCGCCCCGCCCATCCCGTTCAGCTTGGCGCCGGCGTTCACGCCCACTTCGAGGACATTGGCCGAAGCGTACCCGCTCGCCAATAGCGTCAATGTCACTACGACGCCCCGCGCATGCGCTAGCCTCATATCGGCGTGATCGGCGGACAGCCCGCTGCGCTTGAGCCTTCGCACCGCCGCCCGCTGGCCGTCACGTCTTGTGCGACCGCAGGTTGCCCCTACGGATCGTCGACACCGCCGTCCTCGTCGGGCTCGTCGTCCGGCGAAACCGTGCCGTCGGCGAGCCGCCGCATCCGGCGATCCAGCGCGCGCCGATCCACACCCACCATGCGCGCGGCGGCGCTCTTGTTGCCCGCGCTGGTTTCGATGGCGTGGTGGAGCACGGCCCGCTCGATGAAGTCCAACTTCGAGCCGGTGTGCATCGGCAGGGTCAGGATGGCCTGGACGATCTTCTCCACCTCGCAGGCGGTTCGGCTGTTGTCCGGCTCGACCATCTCGAGCAGGGCAGCCACGTCGATTTCGTCGTTTTCGGCCAGCAGGTTCACCCGCTCGACCAGGTTGCGCAGCTCGCGCACGTTGCCGGCCCAGCGCCGGCAGCGCAGCCATTCCACGGCGTCACTGGTGAAACGCAGCTTGCGTGGCAGTTCCGCGGTGAACGCAGACAAGAGTTCCACGACGTCACTGCCCCGCTCGGCCAGCGGCGGCAGGCCGATGCTGACCACGTTCAGCCGGTAGAAGAGATCCTCGCGGAAGCGGCCGTCCAGCATGCGGTGCTCGATGTCGACGTTGGTCGCGGCCAGAACCCGGGCGCGCAGCGGCAGTTCGTCTTCCGCGCCGAGCGGCCGGAAACGGCGATCTTCCAGCACGCGCAACAGCTTGGCCTGCAGCTCGCCCGGCATCTCGGCGATCTCGTCGAGCAGCACCGTGCCCGACCCGGCCACCTCGAAATGGCCGCGCACCCGGCGGTCGGCGCCGGTGAAGGCGCCCTTCATATGGCCGAAGATCAGCGACTCGATCAGCGTCCCGGGCAGCGCCGAACAGTTGACCGCCAGGAAGGGTTGATCGCGTCGCGGGCTCAGATTGTGAAGGGCGCGCGCCACCAGTTCCTTGCCGGTTCCGGTTTCCCCGCGAATCAGCACCGGCGCGTCCGAGTCGGCCACGCGTTCGATCAGGTGGCGCACCCGTTGCATCTGCGGCGACGAGCCCACCAGCGCCCCCGGGCCCCAGGTGCGGTCGACCTGCTCGCGCAGCCGGCGCACCTCGCCCGCCAGCACCATCTTCTCGCGCAGCCCCTGCACGATGGGCAGCAGCATCTCCGGGCACAGCTCGTCCTTGAGCACGTAGTCCTTGGCTCCCAGGCGCATGGCCTCCCGGATTTCGTGCAGTTCGGTGGACGCAGTCACCATGACGGCCGGGATGGCCAGGCCCTTGTGTTGCATCCAGCGCAGCAGTTCCAGCCCGCCCCGATCGGTCGGCTGCGGTGACAGACGGATATCGACCAGCATGAGATCGGGCTCGGCGCTCAGGGCGAGGGTGCGCGCCTCGTCCAGACTGCCTGCCTCGCAGANNGTGACGGTGAACAGGGTCCGCTCGCCTTGGCGAGAGGCCTCGATGGTCCAGCCGTGGCCCCGCACCAGCCGATGTGTGATGGCGAGGCCGAGACCGGTCCCGCGTTCTTTGGTGGTATACCAGGGGGCGAAGAGGGTGGCGGGATCGCCCACGAAACCCGGCCCATCGTCCCACACCTCGATGCGCGCATCCTTTCCGTCGTAGTGCCACGACACGCCCGCGTGGCCGGAAGCGCCGGTGGCCTGCAGGGCATTGGCCAGCAGGTTGACCAGCATCTGCGTCGCCTGATCGGGGTCGCAGCGGACGGCTAGTCCGTCCTCGCCGGCAAAGGCAAGCGGCCGGCCGGCGGACGCGTCCCGCAAAAGCATCTCGGCGTGTTCGCACAGGTCGCGGATGGCCATGCTCCGGCGCTGGAT
Organism: Myxococcales bacterium; assembly: GCA_003170035.1. Taxonomy (GTDB): domain Bacteria; phylum Myxococcota_A; class Polyangia; order Fen-1088; family Fen-1088; genus Fen-1137. The sequence continues at coordinate 3,535 of PMZX01000033.1, forward strand.
GCGGTGGGCAGCCATGCGGCGCAGCCCGCCCACCAGGCGTTCCAGGCGTTCCACTTCCTCACGGCCGATGTCCAGATCGTCCGCCGCCAGTGGCTTGCCGCCGGCTCGGCCAAACAAGCTGCGGAAGAAGTTGAGCGGGTAACGAATCTCGTGCGCGATTTCGGCGGCTACGGTTTCCACCAGCGCCTCGCGCTCGCCGCGCCAGGCCGCTGCCTGCTGCTTGCGCCTTTGTTCCAGCTCTTGGTAGGCGCGGGCATGGGCCAGCGCCAGCGCGCCCTGGTTGACCACGGTGCCGAGCAGATCCATATCGTCGCTGGTAAACAGCGCCCCGCCTGGCTTTGCGCCCACTTCCAGCACACCCAGGCGTTCCGTGCCGAACATCACCGGCAGCACCAGATCGGGATTTACCCCTGCCGCAGTTCCCTGGGCCGATATCTCCCCGGTGTGGGGCTTGCTCACCAGGGCGGGAACCGCCGTCGTGCGGGGCGCTTCGGTCGCGCTGCCAACGGTTGGCACCAGCCGGATATGATCGCAGGGCAGCCAGCGCCGTACGGTACGCTCGATGGCGCGACCGACCTCATCCGGCGAGGTGATGCTGATCAACTCCATGCTGAGCTGCTCGATGCTGGGCTTGTAGCCCGCACGCGACGGAAACACGTACACCTCGGCGGCATAGAGAGCCAACACCACCAGGACCGCAGCCACAACCCCGCTGGCGGTGGCGGCGATCGCGGCCGAGCGAAAGGGCACGCCCATCTCGGTGGCTAGGGCAGTCCCCGCGCCAATGGCCAGCGTGCACGCGAACGCGCCGATGACCAGGCGGGTGAGTATGCGCGACAACAGGGCGCGGCTGCCCCATAAGTCGTAGCGAACGAATGCGAAGGCCACTGCGATCGGGGCGAGGGCCAGGGCTGGGTAGGCGAGCATGTCGGCGTGCGAGAAGCGGCCCACCAGCGGCTCGGCGGCAAGGATCAGGCCGACCGCGGCTAAAGGCGGGGTCATCGCCACCGTGAGCGCGCGCAGGATGTCGCGCCGGTGCCCCAGGGCAAGCAGATAGCGCACCAGGAAGGTGAGCGCGAAAAAGAGGAAGCTTGCACCGAGCACGCCCGACCAGAGGTCATGCAGACGGGGCATCGGGCGGCCGAGCATGAAGGGCACCGTGAAATACGCCGCCACCGAGATCCCCACAACGGTGGTCGCGCGCTCCAGCCATGGGAATCGGCGGAGCAAGGGAGCATCGTCGGGCAGCCGGAGCGCGAGCATGCACAGCGCCCCCGGGACCATCGCGAAGCTGATGAGGAAGAGCGGAACCAGACGGTAGGAGGTGTGGTAGTCGAAGAACGTGAACATGAACAGCGCCGCGGTAGACGCCAGCACGGCCCAACTCCGGGCCAGGTGCGTACGCGGGCTGACCCACAGGGCCACCAGAGCAGCCATCACAAACAGCGCTCCCGCGAAAAAGAGAGACCCGGCCACCAGCCACCAGGTCGCGCCACCCAGTCTCTCAATCGCCAGGCGAATCCGCCGCTCGCTCGTACCCCGCCGAAGATCCACCGTGACCTGCGCGGCGCCCGCGCTTGCCGCCCGCCTGACTAGCTGGGAAAGGTGCCGCCCTGGTTCCGACTGGGGAAGACCTTCCAGGCGAAACCCCTCGATGGCCACGATTCGATCCGGGAAGTCCAAGCCCTGGCGCGCCCCGTCCCAGTTCGAATTCATCACACCCGACACCACTGCATCCGGTCCAACCAGCACGCCAGCGACCGGCTGCCCGTACCAGTCGATAGCACTGGGCACGGCAACGGCAGCCACGGCGAGGGCGAGCACGCCGATGACGTAGACTGGCCAGCCGCCCCGAGCGGTCGGGTAAGTTGTGGTCCGGCCTCGCCGGTGCAAGCCGAAAAGGGGCATCAAAACGAATTATGCCCCAAGACGCTCGACAGTTTGCGTTGACGGATGGTATTCCGGGGCAACCGGACGAGAGCCGACCGCGGGCCACAGGGCAGCCGCCAGGGCGCATATTTGCTTTTCGATCTCACCCGCCCTCGCAGGATCCAATACCGCCGCATTCGCGCGGTCGGCGATGGCAAGCAGTTCGGGCTGCAGGGCCGCCTCGGGCGCGGGCGCCTGCCGGCTGCGTGGCAGATCGCGCACGAGCATCATCACGAGACGCAGCAAGGCGCCTGGGGCTTGGGCGCGCAGTCGTTCCGGGCGCACCGACAGCAATCGCAGCAGGCGCGCCAGCGCGCAGATCGCATGGCGCTGGCCCGCATCGGCCAACAACCCGCGGGCGGCCCAGCGGCCGAGTTCGTTCGAGTACAGCGACGCGAGCCAGGGTTGCTCGCATCGCGTTTCCAGCCAACGGAGCGCCGCCTGGTCCTCGCCGATGTTCACCAGCGCGAATGCGATCGGGTCCGAGACCAGCAGGCAGGCCCTGCTCGCGTGCAGCAAGCCGTAGCCATGCTTGGCGTTGTGGCCGTCCCGGTCGCGCCCCACCGGCAGGATGTCGTACCGGTCGGCCAGGGCGCTGCGCTCGGCAGACAACTCGGGGTCGACCGCGCGAACGGTGCGCGTGAGGGCGTCCTCCAGTTCGGGCAGGGTCAGATCCGGGTTCCTGCCCAGCACCAGCAACAGGACCCCGGCGGCCATGGCCGAGGCGCCACTGGACTCGGCGTGCGCGAGGATTTCCGGCGAGCGGAAGGGCAGCGCCACGTCGTCGCCTGGGGCCAGCCAGCGCAGGGCCGGCCCGCGGTTGGCGAACGGGTGCAGCCGCCCATCGCGATCGCGCCACAGGAACCAACTGCCGTCGCGTCCGCTGGGCGCCACGCAGAACACGCGTGGATCGCCCGCGGGATCGCCCGCGCCCAGTGACAGGCTGGAATGTGCGGACCCCTCGGGACTCGATGTCTCGCGGCTGCACGGCAGGACCACCGCTGTCCCCAGTCCGTTGCGCCCGAGGCGGCAGGCCAGCTCCAGGGCGTCGTCGAGCATGGGACTCCACTGTCCGTCCACGTTGGTGGCGCAAACAATGACATCGGCGCCATCGGCCACCGCCCGCACGATGGCCAGCGGGAAGCTGAGCACGTCGTTGCCCGGCTTGGGGATGGAATACAAACGCGGTGACGCGTCGGGGGCGATCCCGATGAAGCCACTGTCGCCGTCCGGCCCCCCCACGCGGACCGCGCGCACGGCCCATGCCACGAGCTGGGCAGCGTGCGAGGAGCCGCCCGGCACATGGTCCACGCCCACCGGAATATGGTCGTCCAGGTCCAGCCGGCCGACCTCGCCGGCGTCGTTGTCGATCGCCGCCAGGCGCGTGCCAGCGCCGGCACCACACACCGGCCGGTGTACCTCCACCCCGCCCTGGTCGACGAACCAGCGTCCCGCGCTGGCGGCCTCGTCGAGGACCGATGGCCCGCGGGCGCGCCAGTGGGTCGCGCGCATGGGCAGACACCCGCGCAGATCCAACGTCGGAGGCAAGCGTTGACTGCCGACCTGGGCCGAGGCCAGGTAGCGCACGGCCACGCCGCTTGCTCGCAACCGTCGCTCGCACTCCGAACGCTCGACGCCGCACCCGGCACGCACCCGGGTCCAGTACAGCGGGTGCCAGTCGAGCACCGGCTCGACCCGGAGGTCAGGCGCAAACTGGCCAAGCACATCGGTGAGCCGGGCAGGGTCGACCGGCCCCTCGCTGGCGAGGATCAGATCGTCGAGCCAGGCGTCGTCTGCATGCGCGCCGGCGCTGACCGGCCGGTAGTCGAAATCCCATGATGGCCGACTCATTCGATCACCTCCGTGGCCCAGCTGGAAAGCTGATGCGCGCGTACCACGTAGCCGGCGCTGTTACCTTCGCGCTCCGCAAGCTCCGCCGCGGTCAGTTCCTGTTCGCGGGCCCAGCCTGACAGCCGATCGGCTCCCAGCAGGCTTGCAAGCCGGGCTGCCATGCGGTAGCGCCACCGGGCCATGGTCATCATGGTGGCCAGCACCCCGGATCGGTGCACCAGGCGGCGAACGGATTCAACGTTGGGCATCCCGCTGCCTGAGGCGCTCTCCCGTATTGCCAGGCCGCGGCCCAGGCTGACCGCCCACGCGCCGCCCTTGTTCCAATCGTCTTCCCAGTCCACCACGTCGTCGTGGAACTGCAGGCCGAGAACGATCCCGCGCAACACGCTTTCGATGGCACGCTTGTGCCGGCCGTCCCATCCTGCGGCCCGGGCCAGGGCCAGCGACGCGGGAAAGGCCACGGCCTGCTTGGCCAACGAGAGTTTGGAGTAGTCGGAAAAGGAAAGAGCAATGCCGTGGTGGAGCAGGATGCGCTCGGTGTTGATGGCACACAGCGCGCTGTACTCGGCGTCCTGGTAGGGAGATACCTCGCTTCCCGTCAACTCGCAGATGGCCCGGTCACGCTCGACGCGCATGTGCTCGAGCAAGCGCAGCACCTGCGGGCTGCCCTCGGCCTGGCCATCGAGCATCCGGTCGGTGGCAAAGGCGACGATCACCGCCAGCATGTGGGCGGTTGTCGCAATCATTGTCATCTGCCGTGTCGCCTGGGGCATGGCAGTGGCAAACAGGGCGGGGGCGGCCAGCGTGACCTCGTTCTTGAAGACCATGCTCCAGGGAATTTCCGGGAGAGGAGCCAGAACCATTCCGACAGCGAGCGCCCGCGCATGCGGCTGAAGGTCGAGTGGCAGCTCGTCGCAGAAGGCGTTCCAGATGGCGTCGACGTTGTTTGAAAAATCCATAGCTGTACTTCTGTCGCTCTGGGACCTCGCCGGGCGGCTACCGTCCCAGAGTGACGGTCAGGGCTAGTAGCCGTTCGATTCCTTCCAGGGGGAGAGGGCCACGTTGATGCGCTCGTCGACCACGATGGCCCTCCACATCTGGATCTGGGACGATGAAAGGCCAGCGAACGGCGTTCCAGTCCACTCGCGGATGCGCTGGTTCAGTTTCTGGCGAACCTCGGCGGCGGCAAGAGGCTCGGTCTCGTTTTCGCCCGGCGCGGCGGGGTACATCGACAGGAGTTGCTTGAACTCGTCGAAGTGTTCCTGCCGGGTGAGCAGAGACATGTACAAGGTCCTGAGCTGGGCGTGGGGATCGGTCTGCTGTGCGGTCTGCATGGTGTCTCCTTTTCGCGGGTTACCCCAGGCGACCGATGAACCGAGCCGCCGGGGCAGGGGACGGGATTGCAACCGCCGCGCCCTGCCGAAATCTCCGCAAGACCTCGCGTTCCCGCGGATTGATCGCGTTACCCGATCAGGGGAGCTGGTCGGATCCGCCCACTGGTTGCCCGGATCCGGGCAGTCGGCCGGGCCCCGCACCACGTTTTGTGTGCTGGGGCGACCGCAGGTCGCCCCTACGGATCGCAGGCGTCGTTCCATGATGTAGGGGCGAGCGGCGGTCGCCCGGTGCTGGTTGGCGCTTGTGCCCCTGGGGTTGCGCATGGGACTTGCACACTGGGCCGCCCGACCCATTAGATGAGAACGCGTCAATCATCTGCCGATCGAAATTGGGAAGGGGCGACCGTCCGTAGGGGCGACCTGCGGTCGCGCAACCGTCGCCCCTACCCGCCCACTTCTACCTACCTTGGAACGCCATCAGTCTTCTTGTGCCTACGGGCGACGACGCGCATGCTTATTAGTTCACTGGGGCCCAGGCCGGCATTGTCGCCGGCTGCGAGTAGCGAGGAAGACTTCCGGGACAGGAGACAAGGGTGACACAGGTTCGCTCAGCCGACGGGACTGGTCGCGGGAGCACGCGGTGGGGCTTGCCCTTGTCGTTGGGCCTTTATGCTCTGTGCGCGGCCTCGCTGGCCGGCGCGTGCCTGTATTTCTTTCTCGCGTACGTGCCCGGGCGGCGGGCGGAGGCCATCAAGGCGTGGCAGCAGGAACTGCTGGTGCGGGCCGATCTGCACAAGATGACCCTGGACCACTGGGTCGCTGTCGGGATGGCGGACGCCGACATCCTGGCCGTCTACCCCACCCCACGTGCTTTGATTGCCGACCGCGAGGGGACTCCCACCGCGAGCCGCGCTGCGGACGCGGCGGCGCACCTACGCGAGGTCGCGGAGCGGTTCGCTCGTATGCGCGGCTACCACCGCTTCGTGCTGCTCGACGCCAACCTGCGTGTCATCGTCGGGGTGGGCGCGGCTGCTGAACTCGAGCGGCCCGACCTGCAAGCCGCCGCCGAGGTGCTGGCGCGGGGAAAGACGATAGTCGATTTCCACCGNNGGCCTGCGTCCCATCGCCGCGGGGTCTGCCGAGACGGTGCTCATGCGACGCGAGGGCGAAGACGTGGTCTACCTGAGCCCCTTGCGCCGCAATGCCGCGTCGCCTCTGACTTTCAGGCGGCCAGCGAACGTCATGGGGTTCGCTGCGCTGGCGGCTGTCGAGGGACACGAGGGATTCGGTGCCTTCGTGGACTACCGGGACGAGCCGGTGTTAGCCGCAGTGGCCAAACTCGATCGCGCGCCCTGGGGAATCGTGGTCAAGGTCGACCAGCGGGAGGCACTGGCCGGCTACCAGCACGAGGTCCGCCAGACGGGCGGGACCGCAGTCGCGGCGTTCGTGGGCTTCTGGGCGCTGGTCTTTCTGCTAGTTCTTGGCTGGCGCAGGCGGGCCGAGGCTGCGTTGCGCGAGGGCGAGGAACGCTATCGCGCCACCTTGTACAGCATCGGCGACGCGGTGATCGCCACCGACCAGCACGGCCGGGTGAAGCAGATGAACCCGGTGGCGGCGCGCCTAACCGGCTGGGCCGAGGCCGAAGCCCAAGGCAGGCCGCTCGACGACGTCTTCCACATCGTCAACGAAGAGACCCATGCCGTGGTCGAGAGCCCGGTTGCGCGCGTGCTGCGCGAGGGAAAGGTGATTGGGCTGGCCAACCACACCCTGCTGATTGGCAAGGACGGAAACGAGCACCCCATCGCGGACAGTGGTGCGCCCATCCGCAATGAAAAGGGCGAGACCACCGGCGTGGTTCTCGTATTCCGCGACCAGACCGAGGAGCGCGCAGCACAGCGGTCGCTGCAGGAAAGCGAACGCCGGTACCGCACACTCGCCGAATCGCTACCGCACCTTGTCTGGACCTCCCGGGCCGACGGACCTTGCGACTACCTGAGTCCTCGCTGGGTCGACTACACCGGGATCCCCGAGGCGGATCAACTCGGCTATCGCTGGCTCGAGCAGCTGCATCCCGATGACCGCGAGCGGGTGATCGCCGAGTGGGGCGAAATCGCTCCGCGCGGCGGCGTCTTCGACATCGAGTTCCGCATCCGACGCGCGGACGGCGCGTACCGCTGGTTCAGAGCTCGAGCGATCCCGTTTCGCGACGCCGACGGCCGGGTGGTCAAGTGGTTTGGCAGCAACTCGGACATCGACGAGCGCAAGCGGGCCGAGGCGGNNTGCGCGAGGGCGAGGAGCGCTATCGCGCCACACTGTACAGCATCGGCGACGCGGTGATCGCCACGGACGAGGGCGGCCGGGTGAAGCAGATGAACCCGGTGGCCGAGAAGCTCACGGGCTGGACCGAGTCCCAAGCCAGCGGAAGGCCGCTGGACGAGGTGTTCCGTATCGTCAACGAAGAGACCCATGCCGTGGTCGAGAGCCCGGTTGCACGCGTGCTGCGCGAGGGACAGGTGGTCGGGCTGGCCAACCACAGCCTGCTGATTGGCAAGGACGGCAGAGAGCGCCCCATCGCCGACAGCGGTGCGCCCATCCGCAATGAGAAGGGCGAGACCACCGGCGTGGTTCTCGTGTTCCGCGACCAGACCGAGGAGCGCGCGGCGCAGAACGCGCTGAAAGAGAGCGAGGCCTTCAATCGAACCATCGTCGAGAGCATCCCGCAGCAGCTCTTCCTCAAGGATCGCAATGGCGTCTACCTCGCAGTCAACCCGCCCTACGCTGCCAGCCTCGGCTGCAGACCCGAGCAACTCGTGGGCAAAGACGACTTCGCTTTCTACCCGACCGAGCTGGCCGAGAAGTATCGGGCGGACGACCGAGCGGTCGTGGAATCGGGGCGGGTCAAAGACATCGAGGAGAGATACATCGCCCAGGGAAAGGAGTACTGGGTCCACACGATAAAGGCGCCGGTCAGTGACGATGGGGGACAGGTGACCGCGGTGCTCGGCTTATTCGAGGACATTACCGGTCGCAAGCGTGTGGAACAGTCCCTGAAGGATGCCTGGGATCGGATCGAGGAGGCTCAACGTGCAGCGCATCTGGGCAACTGGGAGTTCGACGTCCTCAATGACCAGATCACCGGCTCGCAAGAGTTCTACCGGCTGTTCGACATGGTTCCGGAAGGGCTTTCCCGGTTCTCACAGTTCGTCGAGCGGCTGCATCCCGACGACCGGGAGCGCGTACAGCGGGATGTCGCGGACGCATTGAAGCAGGATCG
>PMZX01000536.1:0-2079 GCA_003170035.1 Myxococcales bacterium
TCGAGCAGGCGCGAAAGCAGAAAGACATCATCCGCCTCAACTGCGTGGTGGACAAGGTGATGCAGGTTAAGGCCAACATGAACATCGCTGACCAGGCCCTGCAGAAGCTGCAAGAGGCGGTCACCCGCAGGGACGACGGGGCTGCCCTGCACGAATACACCCGGATCACCATCGTCAACCAGAAGGTCCAGGTCTTGCAAAACGAGGGTCAGACTTGCATCGGTGCGGAGCTCAACTACATCGGGGCAACCCGGGTGGAAGTCGAGGCTCCTGACTTGCCCGAGGGGGTCACGGATCCAACCCTAGAACCACCGCCACTGGAGCGTCCACCCTTCGCCAGCCCCTATCTTTAGGCCGGCCGCTCCCCGCAACCCAGGAAGATCGTCTCGGACGAACATACCCCTAACCGTACCCAACTGACCAAACCACCCATGAGGCTCCGGCTATCAGCTTTGATCGTTTGTCTCATCTGCGGGGCGACGTCTGTCGCCTGGGGGCAGGCGGGCATGACCAGCGCCAGCGCGCCGAGCCTTGAGTCGATGTCTTATGGGGTTCAGGGGGTGAACCCGCACAATGGGCCTGTCGGGGCCAAGCTGGGTGAAGGGACTCTCCTGCATGCGGCGCTGGGCGCTGACGTCGGCTACGACAGCAACGTCTTCTATTCCCAGAATCCAACCTCGGCCACCGTCGCGCATGTCACGCCTGCTCTCGACCTTAGCAATGGCGAGCGGGACGGAAGCGTGCCCGACGGCGTGTACTACGACCTCGCCGCAAGCCTAGTCTACCGCGAGTACCTCTCGGGCGGCGACGCGGTTCGATCGCAGCGCGCCTTCAATCCAAGTGTGGGCGGCCTCTTGAGGCTGTCGTCCAGGCAGACGCTCAGCCTGTCGCTCGCTGACAACTTCGCCCGAGCCGAGGATCCGCCCTATTCACAGGGCGCGCCAATGATCATCCACGATTACAACATCGCCTCGCTCGAGCTCAAGCTTGCGCCGGGCGGGGGCCGAATCCAGCTTGTGGCGCGGTACAACAACGTCCTCAACTTGTACGAGGGCAACGCGCGCGACCAGTCCAACATGGGCAACGAGGGTGTGCTCGATCTTTCGTGGCGCTGGCTGCCCAAGACCGCGTTCTTCATGCAGGTTGCCCAGGGGGTTGTGACCTATCTGAACTCGGACAGCACCGGTGTCACTTCCTACCCGTTCAGAGCTATGGCCGGTCTGCGCGGGCTTCTGACCGAGAAGCTGGCCCTCAATCTCGGGGCCGGCTACACCAACGCTTTCTACGCTTCAGGCGGAAGCAACCCGTCTGGCTTCGGCAACGTGATCCTGGTCGGCGAGATCCTCTACAACATGTCGCTGACCTCGAAGGCAGGGCTGGGCTATCGGCACGACTTCCAGAACTCTCCGTTCGTCGGCAATTTCTACGATCTGGACGCGGTGTACGGGGCGCTGCGGGAGCTCATCGGCGGCCGGGTGGCGACGGCCGCCTACGCTCGCTTCGAGAACCGCGTGTACCATGGTGGCGCACAGCTTGCGACCCGGGGTCGAACCGATCAGGTCGTGATGGCGGGCCTCACCGCTGACTACATGATCCAACGGATCTTCTACATCGGCGTCGGGTATACCCTGACCCTGGCCCGCACCAACAACACCGATGTAGCCACCAACGGCGGCACCGACTACACCAAGCATGTAGTGGTTGCCCGCGTGGGTGTCGTTTACTAAAGCGCTGCCTCAAACCGCCGAATAGCGGGTGGGCGAGGCAAGGCATGACCTACTGGGCACACCCAACCGCAATTGTCGACCAGCCGGCGCAGATCGGCGAGGGCACCAAGATCTGGCATTTCTGCCATGTGATGGCCGGGGCGCGCATCGGTGCTCGGTGCGTGCTGGGACAGAACGTGTTCGTGGCGTCGCGGGCGGTGCTGGGCAACGGTTGCAAGATCCAGAACAACGTCTCGCTCTATGACGATGTGATTCTGGAAGACGACGTCTTTGTCGCGCCGTCTGCCGTGTTCACCAACGTGGTCAACCCGCGCTCGTTCATCGAGCGCAAGCACGAGTACCGGGCCACGCG
>PMZX01000536.1:2090-4206 GCA_003170035.1 Myxococcales bacterium
TGCCGCTGCGGGGTGCGCCTGCCTGACGGAAACGACCAGGTCCGGCAGTGCAAGGCCTGTGGCCAGCGCTATCGCGAGACGGCCACGGCCGGGCGAAAATCTCTGCAGCCCGAGACCCCTGGCGAAGCACGATGAAAGTCCCCCTGCTGGACGTGAAGGCGCAGAATGCGCCCCTGCGCGGCGCCTTGCTGGAGGCGGTGACCCGTGTGCTGGACAGCGGGGGCTTCATTCTCGGGCCTGAAGTGGAGGCCTTCGAGAAGGAGCTAGCCGCGGCCCTCGGCGTGGGGCGCGCTATCGGCGTGTCGTCCGGGACCGATGCCCTGCTGGTGGCGCTGATGGCGCTCGGGGTGGGGCAGGGCGACGAGGTGGTGACCACGCCGCTGTCGTTTTTCGCCACGGTGGGCTGCATCGCGCGNNGTGATCCCGGTCCATCTGTTTGGCCGGCCCGCGGTCCTTCCCAAGGTCGACCTGCCCGTGGTGGAGGACGCGGCCCAATCCATCGGTGCCTGCAAGCTCTACGGCATCATGAGCTGCCTGTCCTTCTTCCCCTCGAAGAACCTGGGCGCATTCGGCGACGGCGGCGCGGTCCTGTGCGACGACGCCGAGGTGGCGGACAAGGTCGTATTGCTGCGTGCACACGGCAGCCGGCCCAAGTACGTGCACCATGTGGTGGGCGGCAACTTCCGCCTGGATGCCCTGCAGGCCGCCATCCTGCGGGTCAAGCTGCCGCAGCTTCCGCGCTGGACCGCGGGGCGGCGGGCGAATGCCGAGCGATACCGCCGTTTGTTCGCGGGCAGCCCCGGGATCCCCCCTGAGCTGCGACTGCCGCAGGACGTGCCTGGCCATATCTACAATCAGTTCGTGATTCGCGCGCCCCGGCGGGACGGCCTGCGCCAGCACCTTTCCAAACAGGGGATCGGGACCGAGGTGTACTACCCGCTGGCCTTGCACCTGCAGCCCTGCTTTGCCGGACTGGGCTTTCGCGAAGGCGCCTTTCCGCATGCCGAGGCGGCCACCCGGCAAGCGCTGGCCCTGCCCATCTTCGCGGAGCTGACCGAGGAGCAACAAACTCACGTCGTCACGCAGATCGCGGCCTATTATCGCTGAGAGGAAACATGGTTCGCGTTGCCGTCATCGGAGCTGGAGCCTGGGGCATCAACCACGTGCGCGCCTTTGCGCGCAGCAAGGGGGCGCAACTGAATCTGGTCTGCGATCCCTCGGACGCATGCCGCGAACGGGCCCGCGCCCTGGCGCCACACGCACGCCTGGGCAAGGATCTGCACGAGGCTTTGGCGGCCGACGACGTGGACGCGATGGTGCTGGCCACGCCGGCCAAGCAGCACGCCGAGCATGCACGCCTGGCTTTGCAGGCGGGCAAGCACGTGTTCGTCGAGAAGCCGCTGGCCCTGAACACGGCCGATGCGCAGGCGGTGGTGGCCCTGGCTGATGCCCGGCACCTGACCCTGATGGTCGGCCACCTGATGCTGTATCACCCGGCGGTCGATCGGCTGAAGACCCTGATCAGCATCGGCGAGCTGGGGCGGATCTTCTACGTCTACTCCCTGCGCGTGAACCTGGGCCGGGTGCGCCAGGACGAGAACGCGCTGTGGAGCCTGGCCCCGCACGACGTGTCCATGATCATCCACCTGCTGGACGACGAGCCCGAGTCGGTGAGCGCGCGCGGTGGCGTCTATCTGCAACACAACATCGAGGATGTGGTGTTCGTGAACTTGAGATTTCGCAGCGGGGTCAACGCCCAGATCCAGGTTTCCTGGCTGGATCCGCGCAAGGAGCGCCGCCTGACCATCGTGGGGTCGAAGAAGATGGTCGAGTTCGACGACGTCCATCAGGTGGAGAAGTTGCGCATCTATGACAAGGGCGTCGACCGGCCGCCGTCATTCACCGAATACTCGCAGTTTCTCTCCATCCGCAACGGCGACATCCACATCCCGCTGGTGCCCATGGTCGAGCCCCTGGAAGTGGAGTGCCGGCACTTCGTCGAGTGCGTGGAGCACGGCAAGCGCCCGCTCACCGACGGCGCGTCAGCCCTGCGTGTGGTGCGCGTGCTGGAAGCAGCCCAGCGCTCGCTGGAGAGTCGCGGCGCGCCCGTCGACGT
>PMZX01000429.1:0-22514 GCA_003170035.1 Myxococcales bacterium
GCCACCTGGGTGTTGGTGGTCGAATACTGGGTCGCGCCGGAGGCGCCCGCGGTTCCCGCTGTGGCCGGGACCATCCCACCCGCAGCACTGTAGTACACGCCCGCGTCTGCGGTCCCGTATCGGTAGTAGCAATTGTAGGTGCTGACTTCTACACCATTGCTGTCGAGGCAACGTGTTTCGGTCTTCTTCGTGCAGTTCGTGCTGATGAGGTTGGCGCGACTATTGGTCAGTGCCGCAAGACTTTGCGACTTGAGCAGCGGCCTACGGAGGTTTGCCAGCGAGGCGCAGTCCGTGACGGCGAGCGAGGGGTCAGTGGGCAGGACGCCGGACTTCGTGGAAGGGTACTGGGCTGGAATGGAAGTGTCAGCGGGACACGACCAAGCGGACGGGTAGGAGATGGTGACCAGGTTGTAGCCGTTCTGGGGGGACACGCCCACCACGACACCGGCGGTGGTGGTGGAGGTGGAGGTGATGGTGACCGTCTTCACAACCGTAGGCGTCGAGGTGGCAGCCGAGGTCGTCGTCGTAGTGGGTGTGCCCGTGCCTGTCGAGGTGCCCGTGCTCGTCGAAGTGCCCGTGCTCGCAGGGGCGCCTGTGCTCATCGAAGTCTGCGTCGCCGTTGTCGCGACGCTTCCGGTCCCCAACTCGGTCGTGGTAGCCGTTGCTGCGACGGTCAGGCTGATCGTGCCGACAGGAGCAGGTTCGGGAGGGGCAGCATCCGATGGGTTGCCCACACCCACATTGTCCGTGCAAGCGGGACCCAGCGCACTGAAGAAAACCACTGCACCAATCGACAAAGCTTGTTGTGTTCTAGTCACGGTCGTGCCCTCCGGGCGCAAACCCATGCATCGGGTGTGCCCGCCTGACCTCTGCAAAATCGAGCGCTTATGAAGGCGGAATCGACGTTCCGCGCACGGTATCCGCCAAAGCATGGCACGGCTGTCGTGATCTCGTCGTGCCCTGCCGGGCAGGGACAGATGCCAATCTCCACCCGGCGCGCTGGGAACCTGGTGGCTGCGAGCGCCGCGGTCAGGCGAGCAGCAGGTTCCGGAACGGCCGTCGGTTCTTCCAGCGATAGGTGTGGAAGTCGCGCTGGTCGGTCGAAAGAATCCGTCCGCTTCCCAGCTCTTCGGCCAGTGGAGCTGTCATACACAATGTCTGACAAATCCCCGTGCGGTCAAGGCCCCTCTCTTGTGAACCTCCGCCTATCGACCTGAACGCGATCAACGAGACGCCGCCGAGTAGGAAGTGAGCCCCAACCGCGGGCGGCAGTTCACCACGCCCGGAGATCCTTCGAGGGAAGACCATTGATGAGAAAGTACGAATCCGCCACGAGATCCTCTACGCCCTTTTCAGACGCCCCAGGATCTCGTTGCCCACCTTGGTGATGTCGCCCGCGCCCAGGGTCAGCAAGAGATCGCCGGATCGCAGGCGAGGCAGCAGACTGTCAGCCAGACCCTTGCGCGGCAGGTAGGTCACGGCGCTCCCGGCGGGGAATGTGGCGAGCAGCCGCTCGACGGTGATTCCTTCGATGGGCGCCTCGCCCGCGGCATAGATGTCGGTGAGAATGACCTCGTCCGCGCCTCTCAGTGCCGGCGCGAAATCCTTGAGCAGGTCGCGCGTGCGCGTGAAACGGTGGGGCTGAAAGGCGACCAGCAGGCGCCGGCCGAAGAGGCGCGCGCCGCCTAGGGTGGCGGAGATCTCGGTCGGATGGTGCCCGTAATCGTCGATCACCAGAACCCCGCCTGCCTCGCCACGCACGCTGAAGCGCCGGTCCACGCCTGCGAATGATGCGATGGCCTCGCAATAGACTGCAAAGGGCACCTCGAACACATCGGACACGCACAGGGCTGCCAGCGCGTTCTGCGCGTAGTGAATTCCGGGCATGCGCACCCACACCTCGCCGCGGGCTTTGCCACGCACGGCGACCCGCAGGCGCGTTCCTTGTGCATCAGCAGACAAGATTTCGCCGCGATAGTCGCCCGCAGAAAGGCCGTAGGTCACGTGGCGCTTTTGCAGATCCACCGCCAGCTCGGCCGCCACCGGGTTGTCAGCACATAGAACCACCAGGCCATAGAAGGGGACCTTGTTGGCGAAATCGAGAAAGGCCTCGCGCAAGGCCGCCTCGGTCCCGTAATGGTCCATGTGCTCGCGATCGATGTTGGTGATGACCGCGACCATGGGAATGAGGTGGCGAAACGAACCGTCCGACTCGTCTGCCTCGGCCACCAGCACCTCGCCCTGGCCCAGGCGCGCNNAGGCCGGCGTGGGCCAGGATGGTTGCGACCATGGTGGTGGTGCTGGTCTTGCCGTGCGAGCCGGCCACCGCGACCCCGTCCTTCACGCGCATCAGCTCGCCCAGCATCTCGGCGCGCGGGATCACGGGAATGTCGCGCCGTCGCGCCGCCATCACCTCGGGATTGTCGGGCTTGACCGCACTGGAGATCACCACCACGTCGGCGCCTCGCACCTGCTCGGCACGATGCCCGATCTGGATCTGCCCGCCCAGGGCTTTCAATCGCAAGGTCGCGTCGCTGGCACGCTGATCCGACCCGGACACGCGATAGCCGAGGTTGAGCAGCACCTCGGCTATCCCCGACATGCCGATGCCCCCGATCCCCACGAAGTGTATGGCTACATCACGCTTCTTGAACATCGGGGGGCTGACCACGTAGGGGCGACCGCAGGTCGCCCCTACACCCAGAACGCGGGCACAGTCCTCTTCGCCTTGCCGGCAAATGCCTATGCCCGAAAGTGCTACTTGGCGGCCGGCTTGCCACCCAGGTTGTCCAGGTTGGGCAGCTCGGACAGGTTGGGCTCGACTACGATCTCGATGCGGCGATTCTGCTTCTGACCGTCGGGCGTGTCATTGGTAGCCGCCGGGTCGAAGTCCGCATAGCCCGCAGCGCCGAGTTGGCTGGGCTTCATGCCGCCCTCGACGAGCAACCGGGTGACCTCGACCGCGCGCTGGGTGGACAGCTCCCAGTTGGAGCGGAACTTCTTGGTCTTGATGGGCACGTTGTCGGTGTGGCCTGCCACCAAGAAGTGACGGTCAGCCATGCCTGCCAGCACCTTGGCCACGTTGGCGATGGCGTTCTTGCCTTCTTCCTTGATCTCGACCTTGCCCGAATCAAAAAGGATGTCGTTGGGCAGCACCAGCAACATGCGGCCATTGCGGACGGTGACCTTGATCTGGCCCGCGTCGACCATCGAGCGCAATTTCTCGGCCAGGCCCCTGAACATCGCTTCGCGCGCCTCGGACGCCGCCTTGGCCTTCTCCAGCTCGGCCAGCTTCTTCTGCAGGGCTTCCTTGTCAGCCTGGGTGCCGGTGCCCCATGCCTTGAATTTGTCAGCCGCCGCGGTGGCTTCCGCCAGCTTCTTGGTCAGGCTTTCCTTTTCCGCCTTCAGCTTGGCGTTCTCGTCCTGCTGATCCTTCAAATCCTTCTGAGCCTTCAGCTCGAGTTCGGATGGGCCGCAGCCCATCGCAAAGAGAGCACCAACTAGAAACATTCCTGCGAGCTTGCTTATGTGTCTCACGATGTCCTCCCGAGTCAGAGGGCGCCACTTTACCCCAACTTGGCCGTCGACGATAGTGGGCTATTCCAGATGCAGTGCCTGGACATCGGTCTGCGCGAAAAACAGCCTCGGCCGCACGGCGCCGAGAAGCCCGACGACCGCCCCGAATCGGCCGCGGGCCCGAAGACTGAACCAGCCATTCTGTGCCGCGCGTGCGGCTTCGTGGTGACCACGGCCCGCCACCGCATGGCCGTGCAAGGCAACCACCAGCACCGTTTCATGAACCCGGCCGGGTTTCTCTACCGCATCGGCTGCTTCGCTCAGGCGGTTGGCTGCCTGGTTGTGGGCCCGCCCAGCCAAGAGTATCCCTGGTTTCCCGGCTTCGCCTGGCGCTTGGCCTTGTGTGGCGGCTGTCGGGCCCATCTGGGCTGGCACTTTCGTGGCGAGGGCAGCGCTGGCTTCTTCGGCCTCATCCTGGACCGGTTGGGCGACGGGCCGTAGTCTCGATACCCCGATCAGATCGTGGCCGTGGCCGCGGCCGGAGTGATATTGTCCCCGGATCGTGAATCCGCAGGCCTTCACTCTAGAGAAGGACAGCGCGTCTGGCGCTCCACGCGCGGCCCTGATTGCGTTCGCGCTTTTCGCGCTCTTGGGCGTGGTGTTCGCCGCGGTGTCGACCTACGACTTCGTGGCGCACCTCGACCGTCAGGTGCACGCCATCACCTGCTCCATCGTGCCGGGCCTGGGTCCACGCGATGCCAGCGGAACCTCGGGCTGCCACGCGGTTCTGATGAGCCCCTATTCCTCGGTCTTTCGCAGTCTGACCTGGGGTGGAATCCCCATCGCGCTGCCCGCCCTGGGCGTGTTCGCTTTTCTGCTTTTCCGTGGTCTCGATCTGTCGCTACGTCGAGAAGTCGGCCGTGAGGAGACCGGGTTTCTCATCGTGGCGGCGCTGCTCCCGGTGGCGACCTCCGCCGTCTACCTCTGGATCTCGGAGGTACAGCTGGGCACGGTGTGCACCGTCTGCGCGGGCATCTACGCCGCCTCGCTGGGCGTACTGGTCGCGGCCATCTTAGCCCACCGGGGTGCGCCTCGGGCGGGCGCGGGCTCGAACGCGGGCCAGTGGCTGCTCTACTTCCTGGAAGGCTGCGCCCTGGTTCTGATCCCGGTGATGCTGTACATGCTGCAGAAGCCAGCCTATCCCGACGCGCTCGATCGCAGGAACGAGCTTCGCCACCCCGAGGATCGGTACGGGGTCATGCTCAAGGCCAAGGGCACGGGCCGCGTGCCGGCTATCGAGGTCCTCGATCCGCTCTGCCCGGCGTGCAAGGCGTTTTCCCAGCGCCTGGCCGCNNATGGTCAACGAGTCGCTGCACCCGGGCTCGTGCGCGGTCAGCGAGGCCGTGCTGTGCGCGGGCGAAAAGTCGGGCGATGTTCTGGCGTGGGCCTTTGCCCGCCAGCCCGAGTTGCTGGCCGCGGGTGCGCACGGCCAGGCCGGTGTGTACGCCCGCCTCAAGCAAGAATTTCCCGAACTGGCCTCGTGCCTGGAGCAGCCCGTGGTGCGCACCCGGCTCAACCGCAGCCTGCGCTGGGTGGTGTCCAACTCGCTGCCCGTGCTGACCCCACAACTCTTCGTGCGCAATCACAAAATCCCCGACGAGGATACTGATCTGGGCCTCGATTTCGTGCTGGCCCGAACCCTGGCAAATGGCGCGAGCGCGCGCGGGGAGGTGCGGCCGTGAGGCTCGACAAACTGCACTTCCTGCTTGCTCTCGGCACCCTGCTGGCGGTTGCGCTCCCTGCCACGGTCTGGACGCGGGCCGCGAGCGCGCGCCTGACCGAGTCGCTGGGCAAGGTCTCGGACGTGGCCACGGCCAGCGCCGCCAACGAAGGCTACTGCGGCGGCAACCTCAAGCAGATCCTGCGCCGCGTGCTCACCTCTTGCGGCCTCATTCAAGGCAGCGGGTCGCGCGGGTGCCAGCCCCTGCAGGCGCGCCAGGTGGCGGCCATGTCCGGCGGCGACTTCAACTCGCTCTTCGCGCCGCTCGCCCAGCGTGCCGCCATCATCCAGTTCGACCTGGACAAGGCAGACCTCGATCCGGCGGCCATGGAGCTGCTGGAAAAAACCTTCGCCGACCAGCGGGGCGCGTCCTACTTCCTGGTGGTTTCACGCGCCTCGCCCGAAGGCTCGGCCGAGCACAACCGCGAGCTGTCCCACCATCGTGCCGACGCCGTGCTGGAGCACATCAAGAGCAAGTTCAACGACCCCGAGCTCGAGCAAGAGGTGGGCCTGCTTTGGCTGGGCGAGGAATTTGCGCAGCTTGACCAGGAGTTCTGCCAGTGGAAACACTCGCGCGCCGAGGGTGCGTGCACAACCGCCGAACTCAACCGCTCGGCCTTCATCGCATGGATCGATTGCAGGTTGTGAGCCGCTTCTCCCTGTTGCTCGCCGTCGGCGGGCTGGTCGCCTGCCCGGCCGCGGAAAAGGCGCCGGCGCCCCAAACACGCTACCAGGCCGTCAAAGCCGCGCCCGCGGCCAAGGGAGCACCGGACCAGTGGTGCGACCTGGAGTTCGCCGCGGGTACCGGAGCCCGCCTGGAATTGCCACCGGCCACCCCCGCGCGCAAGCCAGTCAGGCCAATGCTCGCCCAAAGCTGGGTGTGGCTCAACCTGTGGGCGACCTGGTGCAAGCCCTGCCTGCGCGAAATGCCCGTGCTTCTCGGCTGGCGCGACCGGCTCAGGCAGGAGGGCGTGGCGCTCGACGTATGGTTTCTCTCCCTTGACGAAGATGCGGCCGAACTGGCGACCTTCCTTGCGGCGCATCCAGAAGTCGCTCCAGCTCCGTCGCTGCGCGTTTCCAGCCCGGACGGGTTCAAGAAATGGGCCAGTACCTATCTGTTCGACGCCGCCGCGCAGATTCCTGTCCACTTACTGGCTGCGCCCGGCGGTAGGATCCGATGCATTCACAATGGCTCTCTCAACGAAGCTGACTACCCGACGCTGGCGGCGTGGCTGCGTTGACCAGCAGGGGCGTTCCGCATCTCCCGTGTGTCTCGCGTCATGAGGACGTTTGGCGGCGCACTCGGCGCTTCCCCCAGCAGGCCGGTTGAGTGTAGTAGTAGACATCCCCGGCGGGTACGACAACGCCTGGGCGTAGTTGACAGAGGCTTGCTAGCGGTCTACCAGAGGCACCGTGCCGTTTCTTCGTCGACAGGAGATCTTCATGACTAACCAGCGCGTTCTCGCAATCTTGGCAGTTTCGCTCGCTTTGCCGGCCTGTGGCGCCGGCCTGGGCAAGGGCGCCGCAGCCCCGGCGCCTGACTCGGCCCGAGCCGCGGCCGCACACCGCAATCCGTTCCTGGACGTCAACTTCTTCCTCAACCCCGAATATGTCGAGAACGTCGAAGCGACTGCCAAAGCGTTTCCGTCGGACGCAGAGGCCATTCGCAAGGTCAAGCAGTACCCCTCGGGGCTGTGGCTTGACACCATTGCGCACGTCGAATTCATACCGAAGTGGCTCAACGAGGCGAGAAAGCAACAGCAAGCCAGTGGCAAGCCCACCCTGTCGCTGTTCGTCGTGTACAACATGCCAAACCGCGATTGTGCCGCCAAGTCTTCCGCCGGAGAGCTGAGGCTTGATCAGAACGGTGCCACCCGCTACCGAAACGAGTACATCGAGCGCATCGTGACCCTCCTCAAGGCCTATCCCGAGCTGCCCATCGTGACCATCGTGGAACCGGATTCCTTGCCCAACCTCGCCACCAACATGAACCTTCCCTCGTGCAAGGAGGCGCACGATGCGTACATCGAGTTGACGGCGTACGCAATCCAGAGGCTTGCCAGCTTGCCCAACGTGAGCATCTACCTTGATGCCGCCCATGCCGGCTGGTTGGGCTGGAACGACAACCGCGAGAAGGCGGTCAAGGTCTTCAAGAAAGTGCTCAAGCTGGCTGGGGGTGTCGACATGATCCGCGGATTCGCCACCAACACGTCGAACTACACCCACCTGTACAATCGGGACGGCATGGCCATGGAGCCGACCGATCCCTGCTACAACGAGCTCATCTATGTGAAGAAGCTGGCCGTGATGCTCAGCGACCACGGCATCCGGGACAAGGGCTTCATCATCGATACCGGGCGCAACGGCAAGGGCGGGATCCGCAAGGTGTGGGGCCATTGGTGCAACATCAAAGGCGCTGGCTTTGGCGAGCGACCGCGGGCCGCGCCGGAACCGTTCGTGGATGCCTACTTCTGGGTCAAGCCGCCAGGAGAATCGGATGGCACATCCGACCCGACGCAGCCCCGCTTCGATGCGGAATGTGCGTCCAATGAAAGCCGCGAGGGCGCACCGCAAGCAGGCGTGTGGTTCCAGAACTACTTCCTGGACCTGGTCAGGAACGCGGTGCCGCCGCTGTAAGACCTCCCGAACCCTCACCCACGCGCGATCTCATTCAGCCGGTACAGGCTGACGGCCCGAACCTTTTTCGCCATGGGGAACGTGTCGCGACCGGCGTGAATGACGTCGAGGGAATCCAGTTTGAGATCGTGCAGTGCGGCCTGCATCGCGCCATTGAAAACTCATAGATAACATATGACTTTTCAAGGCCGTGTGAAGGTGAGGGATCATCGTGCGAGCGTCGGCAGAATATCGTAGACGTCGTCCTCTGGATTGTCCCAGACTCTAGCAAAGGCGGGCTTTGACGCCGCAGCCGCCGCACATGCGAGGTGCCGGTCGGGGGTAACGTGTGGCTCCACGCAATGCTCGACTAGCGTGGGGTGCTCGTTCGCTGACAATTCCGTTTATGGTGCGCCTGCTGTTTGCGGAAACGCGGGCCCCACCCACAACTACGCGCTCTGCGATGGCCCTAGCGACTGTCCCGCCGACCAGATCTGCTGCTATTTCGGAAATGGCCCCCATACGGTCGAATACACAAAGTGTGTCCCCAATGTTTTGCAGCCCGGATGGGGCTCAACAGCCACACCGAACGCGTGCCGACCGGCAGTCCGGCAAGCCGGTCAGCTACTTGATGAAATTGACGTCGTCGACCCAGATCTCGAAATTGTTGGGTGAAGGCGTCGAGCCCACGTAGGTCGCGTTCACTTGGATCGCCATGCCCGTTAGATGGGCCACATCCAAATTGGATGTGGACAGGCTTGCGGCGGCATGAAAGCCGAGGTTGTACTGGTCCTGACGGGTGTCAGCGAAGAACACGTCGAATCGCTTCCATGTGGTGTCAATCTGATAGGCCTCGCCCTGGTACGCGGGAAAATACTTGGAATCCGAGCCGAACTTGACCAGGTAGGGGCTGCAATTGTATCTGACATCATTGCTAAACACGCAGGAAGTGAAGCCGGGGTCAGTGCCGTCGGGCACGGGCAAGCCAGCGAAGGTGGCGCCATCATCGGTATAGACATCCTTGAGACTGACCTGCACCCCGGTAAGCGGAGCAGTCGCCTTGGCCCAGAACGAGATGCCCTTGTACTTGGAAGCATCGTACGTTCCTTTGACGCCCCCCTCGCAATCCAATGGGTCAGTCACGATCTTCGGAACAAAGTCCGTTCCCAGCGCCGCCCCCCAGACGCCCCAGCCGCTGGCGTTGACGTGGAATGAGCCCGGGCCGGAGCACTGGGGATTCCCTGTGGTCGTGTCAATGGGATAGGGCTGGCACTTCACACTGGGCGGATCGAATTGCCCTGCCAGGCTCTTGTCCCCATAGAGATAGAACCCGCCCTGGCGGCCATCGACGGGACTAAGGCTGTTGTCTGTCGTGAAGTCCGCGATTAGGTCGTCCGCGCTAGTGACGCACGTGTAAACCCGTGCGTCGGGTACGACGTCCAACCCTTGCCCTGATTCAGTCGGTGCTGCTGACGAAGAGTCAGCCAGCACCGCTGAATCAATGGACACTTGCGAATTGGTCTTAGCACAAGCGAGCAAAGCTATCGGCATAGCCAATACAAACAGCGCGTACTTGGTCGTCATCCCAGGACCTCTCTCGAAAGAATGCACGAACATCAATATTGCGGACGTGATTCTTGCAGAATGGGTCTAGTGGATGAAGGCGCCAGTCATGATGAGAGCGGTCAGCAAGCCAACCGTCGCATTGTAGTAGGAGTATGGGGTCTTCCCGGCTGCGTCGACCGGAGCCATGCTCCCGCGCGTGATGGTATCAAACACGGCCTGGTACGCAGTATTGAGGAAGGCCTGATTGCCACTGGCCATCGCACCGACCGCTGCAGTACCAATGATCGAGGACGAGTTGGGGGCCGTGCCGGTCACCGGGCCGCCACTTGTCGTGTACATGTCTTGGATGTAGCTAATCCCGTTCGCGGCTGCGGCCGCAAAGAAGGCGGTATTCTTGGTCGTGTAGGTCTTGGCAGCAGCGGTTCCGTTGAAGCAGTAGTCCATACCGATGCGCATCGGGATACGGTGCGAGTCGTATTGGTAGTCGCCGTCTGTCGGAGCGCCATTGGTGCCAGGGGTCGTGCAGCTGCTGCTGCACCATGCAGGGATGAGGCCATTGCTTCCGGAAATTGCGCCATTGACGGCGCTGAGTGCTGCGGTGGCGACCCCGTTCCAGTCATGGGCGCTATCCACTGCAGCGAATGCCCTGTACATTGATGGTGCGAAGTACGAGGCGTTGGTAATGGCGCCCGTCGGGCTGCCGTAGTTGCTGCCGCCCTTGGGAAGCTTGGTGCCTCCTCCATCGATATCGCTGGTCCAGACGTCATTGATCATGGTCGTCGCGGCCGTCTTGTAGGTTCCGCCACCCCAGACCTTGTCAGCCATCAGGAGCGCGTAGGCGGCATCCTCGTCCGCATCGGTAGCCGAGCCACCCGAGGCAGAGCAGCTCCCGCCGCCAGCCGGAATACACCAAGTCATCAGACTGCCGGCTGTAGCGTGGCTCTTCCAATAGCTGTACAAGCTGTCGAACAAGGTCTGGTCGTTCATGATGGCCGCGATCATCATGCCGTAGGCAATACCCTCAGAAACAGTGTCGTTGCCGTTCTCCGGACGAATCACCTTACCGCCGCTGGCGAATGTCTTCTTCCACTGGTTGTAGGCGGGGACCAGGAACTTGGCAGATGCGCTCGGCCCTTGGGGCGCGAGGCAGCTACCCATGCTGCCAGCGCTGGTCGGGGGGAAGCCCGTTCGCGTCTGCAGGCCCGAATCGTCCGTCGTGAATTCCACGTCGTCGATCCAGATGTCGTAGGTTCCAGGTGTCCCTACAACCGGGAACCCCTTGGCAGAATCACCTGAATAGAAGGAGAATTGGATACCCATGACGTGCGCTGGGACGAACGCCGGCGCTTGGCACTTGGGGCCGCCAGCAACGCAGGCAGCACCCGAAGTCGTGCTCGGCGCCGGCATCCACCGTGCAACCAAATTCCCGAAGGGAACGGTGATCGTCTGGTACGTGCTCGTGATGCCGCCCGGCGTCCATGGATCGTTCAGTAACAGACCACGATTGTTGTGAAGGCCGACAGGGACGTCTTGAGCATTGCCCTCCGCACCGAGGAGCCCGCCCTGGGCCGAAGACATCGTCTCCTGGGTAAGCACCTCGAAGTAGACCGCGGGCGCAGTGCCACCGCCGGTCTTGATCTTGAACTTCACGCCAGTATAGGCGCTGGCGTCGTAGGGGTTGAAGACCTGCCCGGTGGTGTCCTTGGGCAAGAAGCCCGCGCCAACGCCGGCATAGTCCTGGCTTGTCCCCACGAAGCCGCTACCCGTCGTGTGCAGCGCGTACTTGTTGCATGAACTGGTGTCCGGTGCGGCTGCCACCGCAATCGGACCGCTGGTGTTCACCGCAGGGGTTTGGGCTTGCCCGCTCTTCACTGGGCTACTGGGCGATCCTGGGTAGTACACGTACCACCAGCCTGACCTCTTGGGAGTGCCCTGCGCGATCATGTCGCCCTTGCCTGACTCGAAGTCGGAGATCACGTTCGGGCCAGCCGGGCAGGCGCCGGTGTTGCTGCCGCCAACGGAGCCGCCGGTGCTGGTTGTGCCGCCGGTGCTGGTCGTGCCGCCGCTGGTGGTCGTGCCCCCTCGGCTGGAGGAGCCACCGCTACTGCTCGAGCCGCCGCTCGGAGTGATCGTCGTGCCACCACTGGGCGTGATCGTCGTGCCACCACTGGGCGTGATCGTCGTGCCACCACTGCTCGTGGTGCTGCCGCCTCTGCTGGAGGAGCCGCCGCTCGGAGTGATCGTCGTGCCACCACTGGGCGGGCTGGTCGTGCCGCCACTCGGCGGGCTGGTCGTGCCACCACTCGGAGTGCTGGTCGTGCCGCCACTCGGAGTGACTGTCGTGCCGCCGCTCGGCGTGACTTTCGTGCCGCCACTCGGAGTGACGGTCGTGCCACCGCTCGGAGTGACGGTCGTGCCACCGCTCGGTTTGACGGTCGTGCCGCCGCTCGGAGTGCTGGTCGTGCCGCCGCTCGACCCGCCGCCACCGCCGCCGCCACCTTTAGCGCAGCCCAAGGGAGACATGAGAAGCCCCAGTGTCAGGGGGATGAGCAGAAAGTGTAGTGAGCGGTGCATGCGATTTTCTCCTTCCGGCGATTGGGGACGGGGACGTTTTTCGGCGCGCTGCGCGGTTAATGTGAAATGCGAGATCGGGAATATCCAGCTATCACAAACGCTCTCCCGCATCCACAGCGAGCTAACAGCTACCACCTGACGAAGGGGAAGGGGCACGATCCAAGATCGCCCGTCAAACCAATCTGCGTCATGGCCAGCTGCGTCGTCCGAATGGATCATGAACACGCAAAGTTCCATATTGGACGGGAAGTGGGCACAGGCGGGCGACCGCAGGTCGTCCCTACGTGCCGTGTGCGCCGATCGCATCACCGACGGTGTGAGGGCGACCGCGGGTCGCCGACCCGGCCGACGGCCAGTGCTCTGTGGGGGGAAGCGAGACCAGGAGGAGTACGATCTGGAGTACAGTCCCACCGTGGTCGGCCATAAGAGATGAGCGAACAGCGCGCCACGAACAACCAATGACGGGCCATGACACTTCAGGTCAGCCAGCCGCGCGCCCGCGCCGGTAGCACCGTGACTGCCTTTCTCGTCGTCATGCTGGCCCTGGTCCTTCGCGTGGCCTGGGTCCTGCTCGTGCCGACCAAGCCGGTGGGTGACTTCGCGATGTACCTCGAGTCAGCGGCCCACTTGATCAAGTTCGGCTCCTTCGATGCGGAGTACGTCTTCATGCCCGGGTACGTTTTCCTGCTCGCGGGTGTGCAGGCGCTGGGTGGGGGCTGGCTGGCTTGCAAGCTGGTGGGCGCGGTGGCGGGCAGCCTGGCTGCGGGCGCGGTCTACGGGATCGCGCACCGGCTGTGGGACAGTCGAGCCACGGCGCTGGTGGCGGGCCTGCTGTGCGCGCTGTGGCCGGCGGGTGTGGCCGTGGCCAGCGTGACTGGCACGGACATGCCCGCGGCAGCGCTGATTGCCGTCGGTCTGTACTTCCTGCTGCGCCACTCGCCGACGCGACCCCGGCTGGCCGCCGTGCTCTTCGGCGTGTTCATGGGTCTGGCCACGTATGTTCGGGCCATTGCCCTGCCGCTTTCGGCACTCGCGATCTTGTGCTTTCGCGCCTCGGGCCTCGGCTGGAAAGCGGCCTTGCGCAGCACCGTGCTGTCTTGCGCGGTGGCGGTAGTGTTGCTGTCGCCGTGGGCCGTGCGCAACCGACTCCGCTACGGCGAAACCTTTGTCAGTGACAGTCACGGCGGTTTGACCGCCCTGGTGGGCGCCAACCCCAACACTGACGGCCGCTATTCGCGTTCCCTGAATCGAATCTTCCACGAAGTGACGGGCTACACGGTACTGGCCGAGCCGCACCGTGAAGCCGACCGCGCGGCGCTTTCCCTGGCCATGTCCTGGATGCGCTTCGACCCTGCATTTACCCTTGGTCTGGTTCTCGCCAGGGCTGAGCGGCTGCTGGTTCACGAACGCGCCCTGCTCTACTGGCCGCTCTTTCGTGCCGGCGTGCTGCCAGAACCGGCGCTCAGCCTGGCCAGCCGCTGGCGCTCGAGGATCGAACCGGTGGTGGATGCCTTCTGGCTGACAACCGTGGCGGCGGCGATGGCTGGCCTGGGCATGGCGCTGGCACGGCGGCGCTGGCTGGCGCTGACCCTGGTGCCATTCGTGTTGGCCCTGGCCGTCCTGTACGCGGGGATGTTCGCGGAACAGCGCTACCGCGTGCCCATCACTTTGTTGGTGTTTCCTTTCGCTGCAGCCGGGCTGCACTGGTTGGTCCGGACGGCGAGAGACATCGCACACGCGCGCCGGGTGTCGCGGGCCATGCGCTGGGAAGTCGGCCTTGCCCTGGGCTTGGTCGTCATCACCTTCGTCGGCGCTCCGGCGTTGGCCTGGACAGGCGACAAGCTACGCGAACATCACCGCTGGGCCGTCCAGGTCTGCCATGTGGATGGCCAGGCGCGCTTGTGTTCCTGGCGCAGGATCGGCCCGCGCGACGACGACGGCACCCTTTCTGTGCGAGGCGTGTGGAATGGCGTGGGCCTGGCCATCCCAGCAGCCGTGCCGACTCGGACGAGAGAGATCGCCGCTGAAACAGCGCTGGACGTGCCTGCTGGCGAGTATGCGATCGAAACCTCGCTCGACATAGCGCCCTTCGACGGACCGGCGAGCGTTCCGGAAGGCGAATTCAGCCTGCAGATCGGCGCAGACGCGCCTGGCGCGACGGTCCCGCTGGCATCGGTGGCACAGGCCACGCGGGAATCGAACACGTTGCCCTTGCGGGTTGCAGCCCTTCACCGCGGGGGAAAACTGTCTGTGCGGCTGCGCATCGCCGTTCCGCCGGGCGCGCCACCCACGACGTTGCCAGGCCGGTTGTGGGTGAACGAAATGGCGGTCGTGCCCATGGCGCGCTAACTCCCCTCAAATCTCTTCTCAATGGCCGATAATCCGCTAGAACTGCCAACCCGCCTATGAAGTTCGACAACGTCTCCATCGTCGGCGTGGCCCATGTGGACGCCCCGCATCGCATCCCATCCGAGGATCTGGATGCGCGCCTGGGCGAGACCTACCGGCGTTTGGGCATGCCCGCCCGCCTTCTGGAAAGTCTGACCGGCGTGAAGGCGCGGCGGTTCTGGGACGTGCAGACGCAACCCAGCGATGCGGCCACGCTGGCGGGGCGCAAGGTGCTGGCCGACGCGGGCGTGGAGCCGGCGCGCATCGGCGCGCTCATCAACACCTCGGTGTGCCGCGACTACGTCGAGCCGTCCGTCGCATGTTTCGTGCACGCGAACCTGGGCCTGCCCGAGACCTGCCTCAACTTCGACATCGCTAACGCCTGCCTGGGCTTCATCGACGGCATGCAACTGGTGGGCAACCTGATCGAGCGCGGGCAAATCGAGTTTGGCCTAGTCGTCGACGGGGAAAGCAGCCGCACCGTGGTCGAGGCCACGCTGGCGCGTCTGAGCCTGGCCAGTTGCGACGCGCAGATGCTGCGCGACCAGCTCGCCACCCTGACCGTGGGGTCGGGCGCCGCAGCCATGATCCTGGCGCATACGCGCCTGGCGCCTGGCGGGCATCACTTCCACGGCGGCACCAGCCTGGCCGCGACCGAGCACAATCGGCTTTGCCGGGGCCAGCTCGATGTGGGCATCACCGACACACGCAGCCTGCTGTTCCACGGCGTGGCGCTGGCGCAACGGACCTGGGCGCAGAGCCAGAAGGATCTGGGATGGAGCGCAGAATCTGTGGACCTGTTCGCCCTGCACCAGGTGAGCGAGCTGCACACGCAGGAGCTGGCCCGTTCGGTGGGTTTCGATCTCGCGAAAGCTTTTCTCATCTATCCAGAACTGGGTAACGTGGGTCCTGCCTCGGTTCCCATTGTCCTGTCCAAGGCGGTCGAGGCGGAACGTGTCTCGCCAGGCGACCACATCGTCCTTGGCGGCATCGGCAGCGGGCTGAACTGCACGGTGGCTGGCGTGACCTGGTGAGAGCGTGCGGCCGTGACGGATCGCTCGCGCATCCCGCAGTCGCTGTATCCCTTCGCTGACCACTTCCTCGATCGCGGCGGGCTGCGTCTGCACTACATCGATGAGGGCCAGGGCGAGCCGGTGATCATGTTGCACGGCAACCCCACCTGGTCGTTCCATTTTCGCGCGCTGGTGCTTGCCTTGCGCGATCGGTACCGCGTGGTGGTGCCTGACCACATGGGAATGGGACTCTCTGACAAGCCGGGCGATGGCCAGTACCGCTACTGCCTGCAAAGCCGCGCCGACGATCTGGCGGCGCTGCTCGACCACCTGGGCCTTGTCCGTGGCGTGACCCTGATCATGCACGACTGGGGCGCGATGATCGGCATGGCTTGGGCCGTGCGCTTTCCGGAACGGGCCGCCCGCCTGGTGCTGCTCAACGGCGCGGCCTTTCACGTGCCTTCCAACACGCACGTACCCGCGGCATTGCACCTGGTGCGCAACCGCGCGCTCGGAGCGCTGAGCGTGCGCAGCTNNGGACTTCTTCATTCGCACGGCCGCGCGCACCTGCTGCACACGTCACCCAATGCCCGCCGAGGTGCTCGATGCCTATCTCGCGCCCTACCAAAGCTGGGCCGATCGCATCGCGCTGCTGCGCTTTCCGCAAGACGTGCCGCTGGTTGCCTCGGACCCTTCCTACGGCCTGGTGAGCGCCATCGAGGCTGGCTTGGCGCAATTCCGGAAAATCCCGGCCCTCATCTGCTGGGGCGAGCGCGACGTCGTCTTCCCGCCGCGTGTGCTGGACATCTGGCGCGACCTCTGGCCGCACGCCGAGGTCCACCGCTTTCCCGACTGCGGCCACTGGGTGCTGGAAGACGCGCCCGACGAGATCGTTGCCTGCGTGCGCGCGTTCCTGACCGCCCCGCTGCCAAGCGTGAAACGGGCAGAGATTGGCCATTGATGTCCGCGTCGCAAGACCGACAGTTGCGCGCGTGCCCGCCCACTCGAAGGTCAGCTGCTAGTCCGGGCTCTCACTGCTCGATTCGATGACCTCACGAATCTTGCGCGACAAGGCCTCGATCGAGGGAGGCTTCTGGATGAACTGCACCTCCTTGTCGATGATCCCGCGGTGGACGATGACGTCCGCGGCATAGCCCGACATGTAGAGTACCTTCAGGCCCTTGCGCAGGGGCGCCAGGCGCTCGTAGACCTCCTTTCCGTTCATGTCCGGCATGATCACGTCGGTGAGAAACAGATCGATGGGACCCAGGTGACTGGCCGCGAGCTGGCAGCAGCGCTCGGCGCCATCCGCTTCGATCACTTTGTAGCCCAGCCGACGCAGCAGCTTGCACACAGAGACACGCACCATCTCGTCGTCTTCCAGAACCAAGATGGTCTCGCCCTTCGCAGCAGGAAACGAAAGGCCAGCAGCGCGCGAGCTCGCGGCGCCGGCCTCTACGGTTTGTGGGGCACACGGCAGGTAGACTTCGAAAGTGCTTCCTTTGCCGAGCTCCGAATGGACCAGGATGGCCCCGGCGTGCTGCTCGACGATGCCGTAGACCATGGCGAGACCCAATCCACTGCCCTTGCCGCTCTTCTTGGTGGTGAAGAACGGTTCAAAAAGGCGCTGCTGTGTCGCCTTGTCCATTCCGGTTCCGGTATCGCGAATCGCGAGCACAGCGTACCGACCGGGCCGGAATCCGCGATGCGCGCTCGCGAACGCCTCGTCGATATCCGCGTTCCGTCCTTCGATTATGATCTGCCCTCCGGTTGGCATGGCATCCCGCGCGTTGATGGCGAGGTTGAGCATCACCTGTTCAAGCTGTCCCGCATCCGCAAGTACCGGCTCCAAGTCCGGCGCGAAGGCGAGTTCGATGCGGATGTCTTCTCGGATCGTTCTCCGCAGCATCGGCTCGAAACGGGTCACCACGTCGCCGAGGCTGATGGGCCGCAATTCCAGCATCTGCTTGCGCCCAAACGCTAGCATCTGCCGGGTGAGCACCTTGAGGTGCTCGGCCGCGCGCTCGACGTCGCCAACCATCTGCTTCGTCTGCGAGTCAAGGTCGCCCATCAGCATAAGCTGGCAGTTGCCAAGAATGGGCGTCAGCAAGTTGTTGAAGTCGTGCGCGATGCCCCCCGCCAAGAGGCCGATGCTCTCCATTCTCTGCGCCTGCCGGAGCTGCTCGTCGAGCCGTTTGCGCTCGGTGACATCGCGGATGACACCGACGATGCGCTTTCCGCCTTTCTCGTCGATGAACAGCGTCTTCTTGGTGCTGAGGGTGTGCACGACGCCATTGGCGTCGGTGAAGAGTTCCTCGTTGACGTTGACGGCGCCGGTATCCAGCACCAGCTGGTCCTTGGCCCGGAAGACGTCGGACTCGCTCTTGGGAAAGAGTTCGTGATCCGACTTGCCGAGCAACTCGTGCCGCTGCCGTCCGAAGAGTTCGCAGTGTGCCCGGTTCACCAGTACAAAGCGGTACTGCTCGTCCTTGACGAAGAGGGGATCCGCGATCGTGTCGATGATCTCGTCCAGGTCGCGTTTCGCCCGGGAGAGTTCGGCCGTCCGCTCCGCCACGCGCTGCTCAAGCTCGACGTTGAGTGTGCGTACCTGTTCCTCAGCGCGCTTGCGGTCGCTGATGTCGCGAATGACGCCGACGATGTACCTCTTACCCCCGCGGTCAACGTACAGGCTCTTTTTGGTGGCGATGGTGTGCACCGCGCCCTCGGCAGAGGTGATCGCCTCCTCGTTGACATTCTCGAGTCCCGTCTCGAAGACCACATCGTCCTGCCGCCAGAACACGTCCACCTGCTGCTTGGGAAAGAAGTCGTAGTCCGTCTTGCCGACAAGAGCCTCGCGCTGCTTTCCGGCCAAGTGGCACTCGGCGGCGTTGACCCACACCAGGCGGTGGTCCCGATCCTTGACGAAGATAGGGTCGGCGATGGTGTCGAGAATGCTTTCGAGAAAGCCGCGCGTGTTCTCAGTGCGTGCGAGAAGCCGCGCCAGGCGGAAGACTTGGTAAGCTAGAACGCCGGCCACCAAGGCAAGTGCAACGAGAACCACCGTCTGGAGGCCCACGAAGATCACCCGCTCCTGAACGGGTAGGGGTGCGCAACGATCGTGGCCTGCCTGGCCGCCAGGAAGAGAACTTCCCCAGTGTGCGCCTCCAACGTCTGCTGCATCAAACGCATATTACCCCAATGGGCGGCCGGCGGGAACGGGACCGGGTTTAGGGGACGTAGTTGACAGACTGGGTGTTGTCGGACATTCGTGGGCGTGATGGTACGTGGAGAGAAGCGGGCTTGTTCGACCAATGCACTTCACCACCCTCTTGCGTGTGAATCGGTCCAACCCGCGTGTGTGATCATCGCACGACCTTCACGTTCTGTAATCGTTCCTATGCACCCTCAACCACTCCCGGCCCGCGCGGCCCGAAGAGGCGGCGGGCAAGCTCGGCCAGCCAACGACCCTCGGGGGTACTCGGCACGCGCAACTCGCCTGCACGCGCGCCAGCGACCAGAGCGGCTATCTCGGGCGATGGTTCGGGAAGCTGCTCGAGGATGCAGAACAAGGCGGCATGGCCCAGGTTGGTGCCCGTGTTTTCGCACCACGCGCGCACGGCAGCCGCAAAGGCGGGATCGGGGGCCAGCGGCTCCTCCACCTCGTTGGCCGGACCGAGGTGGTTGATGGCGTCGATTACGCGGTGACGACGGTCGCGATAGTTGAGCGGCCGCAGTTCATCAGGCGCGAGCGGACGGCCGATGTGGACGTCCTGCTGGTCCATACCCACGGGAAACTCGATCTCGTGGGAAACCGGCGCTACTGGCAGGCCGCCCACGAACCGCACAGGCACCACCGGCCGGTCCAGCGCAAGGGCCATGTCTAGGAACGCGCCCGAGAGTTTCCGCACCGGCGTGCGACAACTGTGCGCCATGGCTCCCTCGACGTGGACCATCACGCTGCGGCCGCTCGACCCCATATCGGCCGACATCTCCTGGATGATTCCGGGCAGCGAGGCGCTGTTGCTGCGGTCGAAGTACTGCGACATGCGCGGGCTGCGCAGCCCCGGGTACGAGAACGCGTGCTGCATGAACAGGTCCAGCCAGGAGGTGTGATTCTCGATGCGCGCGAGCGTGAGCAGGGGCGCGTCCATCAGCGCCGACGCAACGATGGCGAAGATGGTGGATTCGACCGTGACCTGGTGGTTGGCAAGGAAGATGACCCCGCCCCGGCGAGCCGCGTGCAGGGCCTCTGGATCCGTGATGTGAAGTTGCCGCAGAAAACGCAGCAGCAGGCCGCGACAGATGTCTTCGACCGGCGGAGCCGTGCCGGCCAGCAAGCTGCGCCAGTACTCGCGCGTGGCTGGCAGCAACTCCGCGGCCGTCTGGGAGCGGGCGGCCGCCCCCGTTCCAAGATCGCCTCTCCGGTCGGTTTCTGCCTCCACGATCTTCATTCCGATTCCCGTCACCTGATAGATGCGCTTGCCGTCCACCCAGAGGGATGCCTCCGCCACGGCGAAGGGCCCGGCGGCGTCACGACCCTGCTCCGTGATCTCCATGGTGATGGTGATCAGGCGATTGTGCGGCACCACCTGACCGCGATACTTCCAGGTAACGGCTCGACCGGGTTCGATGGGCGCAAAGCGCGGATGGGACATCCCTTGGGCGAGCCCGGCGTGAAGCATGTGGAACTGAAGAAGCTGCAGAATGGCTTCCAGGCCCAGCGAGCCAGGCTGCACCGGGTCCTGGAAGAAATGCGCCTTGAAGAACCACTCGGCCGGGTTCACGTCCTTTTCCGCGCGCAAGGAGCCCAGCCCGGCGCGGCCGCCGCGCGGATCGCAAGCGGTCACCCGGTCGAGCATGAGCAAGCGGGGCTCGGCCAGGCGCAACGAGCCCTGGAAATAGCGGGCCGGACGGGCGGTCAGATCCACGAGGAAGTCGGAAGCGGCATTCAGCCCTGCGCTCTGCTCGGCGGTGGTGGAAAGACCGGGCTGATTCTCGAAGGTCGCCGCGGGAAAGAAACCGAAACCGGTCTGCATCTCGTACACCGGCGTCTCGCCCAGCAAGCAACGCACGCGGAACGATTCCAGGATCATCTCGCCCGAACGCGAGACGCTCTCGAGCGTCGCGATGGTGCGCAGCGGACCGGCTGTGGGCAGCACCTCGGCCAGCATCTGGCCGGTGCCGTCGAGATTGCGGAACGCGAGATCCTGGTCAGTGCCCAGCGCACTGCCCGCGAAGCTGGCCAGCCAGCCGCAGGGTTGCAACGCCGCCTCTAGCAACACGCAGAAGGGCATCACCGGATGGCCGTTCTGGGCGAAATACCAGGCTTCGGCAGGTACGTCATATTCCACTTCAATGCTGGCGCCCGCCTGGCACGCGCCCATCTCGCCCTCGATGCACACGACGCGGCTCATGAAGTGATAGGGCGGGCCGGGCAGTCGTGCCACGCGACGAGGCCCATCAAAGCACGTGTACATCGGTCCAAAAGCCTCGGACGGCTTGCCCCAGGCGCAGGCGAGCAGCGAGCGCTGATCGAAGCGAAAACCGTTCACCTCGGCCACGGTCCTGGCTTGCGTGTCCTCGCGCACCAACTCCGGGTGGCTCGACAGCGGCCAGTCGGGCACCAGGCGCAAGCCGACCCGGCGCGCGTGAAAGGCCTTCAGCCCATCGACCGTGCCTAGCAGGTCCGCGTACACCGTGGGCAGCGGGCCGTCGTGCACCTCCTCGACAAACATTTCACAAACCAGTTCCTTCGACGCGGGCACCACCTGGCCGCGACACTGCAGTCGATACATCTCTTCGGGCACTGGTTCAAAGCGCCAGCCATCGCGGGCCAGGGTGTAGCCCAGGCCCGCCAGATAGATGGCCATCATCTGTAGACAGCCCTCGAACATCAGGGTGCCGGGCATGCATGGATCGTTCTTGAAATGGCCGGAGAAGAACCAGTCGTCGGGCCGTAGGGGGGTGACGGCCCGCAAGGCTCCACGCTGCCAGGGCCCGCCCTTGGGATCGAAATCGAGTACGCGTTCGACCAGCAGCATCTTGCCGTTCTGGATGGCGGGCGTACGTACATGGGCCTGGCCGGCTTCGAAGCCGGGGCCGAAACAGGCGAAAAGATCACCCTCGCAAAACGCGCGGACATCTGCAGCGGAAAACTGCCGACGGGTGCAGGCCACCGCAGGCGGATCCAGACGCGCGTCGGGTTTGATGGCCTGGCCCTCGGGCGTCCACAGCACGCCCGCCGATTCGTTCAGTTCCTCTTCTGTGAAGAAGCCGGCCTGGCCCTGGCGCACGGTCAGCGCCGGTCGGCCGTCGATGGTGCAGTCATAGTGGAAGAAGAACAGGCGCACCTCACCCTGGCGCGCGTGACTGTCCACGTGGATGTCGTAGCGAAGCGTCTCGCCCGGCCGAGGCAGGCTGCCGTGGTAGGTCAGCTCGCAGCCCAGCAGGCGGTAACGGCGCTGTCCCTGGTTCAGGCCGTCGACGCCCAGATACGATATGAGGAAGAGGTCGGCCTGGCCCGCCTCGATCATGATCCCCGCGGGCATGAACCCGCGGTTGAGAAACCACGAATCCTCGCGCACGTCCGTCTCGGTCCACACCGTGCCCAGGCCCATCGACCCGGCCGCCGCGTCCAGGCCCACCACCCGATCGGCAAGCAGCAAGGGCGGCTCGGGCATGCGCACCTGGACCGCATGCTTGTCTTGCGCCTTGAATTGCGGACCGAAGAGATCCGAGATGCAGCCCGAGGCGTGGGTTTCCAGATCGCGGCGTGAGAAGGCGGGGCCATGCGGCTGCCCTTGCTTCGCTGATTGGCTCTCCCGTTTTCCCGCGCTTGACTGGGTGGTCGCGGGGGGCTGCGCTGCCACCTGGTTGGCCGCCAAAGATGACGTCGAACCTGCGAACGAGGGCCGTGCGCCGAGCAAGATCCCGAGCGCCCGCTGCCGGCCTTCGAGAAACTGCTGGTGTGCGGCCGTCTGCTGGGTCAAATGGTCCTGGTGGGCTCGCGCGATCTGCCGGCGATGGGCCAGCACACGGCCGAGGACCTCGGCCATCGGCCC
>PMZX01000429.1:22537-29762 GCA_003170035.1 Myxococcales bacterium
GCACGCGGCTCCAGTGCCGGCAGCGTCGGCTCGGGCCGGTGCGCCGCAAGCACAAGCAACGGCGGTGCGGGCCGGTGCGCGCTCTTGCGCAGGGCCGCCAGAAATGCTGTTCCGTCGTCGGGCGATACCTCTGCCAGCGGCCGGCGCAAGTCCGCGGGAGGCTCCTCGATGAAGGTGCGCGCCTCTTGCCCACCAAAGGCTCGGGTCACGATTGAAGCGCTGAGCGGCGTCTTTCCTCTCCAGGGCGTGATCCGCTTCGCTCCCGGCGGGCCCGGCAGCACGCGATGGCCGCAACACAGTGCCGCGGCAGCCACGTGCACAAGCCCCGATGCCGCGTGGGCATGGCCAAAGAGCGCGCGCAAGTGCGGTGTCCCGCCGTCTCCCAGGCTCAAGCCCGGCTTCTTTCCGTGTTCGTCGACCAGGACCGCCAGCACCTGATCCCCGTCGCGACGAATGTCGTCNNCGGCTGCGGCCGCCATGTGCACCGGCTCGGCCGACAGGTCCACCGCGCCCACCAGCGCGGCGTCGATCTCACCCTGCTGCAAAGCCCGGCGGGCGATGTGCAGGGCGCGAATGCCGGAAAGCTCTTCTCCCGAAACGCTGAAACTGGGGCCGCAGAAGTCGAACTGGCTGTTGAGTCGGTTGCTCACGATGTTGGGCATGGCCCCGATCACGCCCGCCGCACCGAGAAGGGGCACGAACCCATCGCGCGCTGCCGGCACCCAGTCCTTCGACGCACCCAGAGTTTCGGCCCAGCCCGCCACGCGCCAGCGCGCCCCGTGGCGCGCGATCTCGGCGTCGCACTGCATGCCCACGATCACCGAGGTTCGTTCGCGCGGCAGGGCCGACGTCACTTGCTCCACCGCCTCGCGGGCCGCGGCCAGCACCAGGAGTTGCTGGGGCAGCGTCTCTTCCAGATCCTTGGGGGGAAAACGCAGGCCTGCCAGCGCGAGCGACACCTCGTCGGCCGGCGCGCTGTCGCCTCTCAACCTCGACTGCCCGGTAAAAAGCGCCTCGGCGAAATCCGCGACGCTCCTTCCATCGGCGACCCGCGCACCGATGGCGATGATGCCNNTGCGCGTTGTTGCCGCCGAAGCCGAAGGCGCTGATGGCCGCGCGCCGCGGGACCGGATCGTTCCACGGCTCGGCCGCGCGCAACGGACGCAGCGGCGTACCGTCGAGGACTGGCGTGATGCTGTCGAGCGAGGGCGTGGGCGGCCGCACACCGGCGCGAAAGGCGCCCAGAACTTTGAGCAGGCCAGCGGCGCCCGCCCCGGTGATTAGGTGACCCAGGTTGGCCTTGAGCGAACCGATGGCTAGCGGCTCACCACGGCCGGCGCACACCTCGGCCAGGGCGCGGATCTCCACCGCATCTCCCACGCCAGTTCCTGTGGCGTGGCACTCGACCAGCGAGATGTCCGAGGGTGAAAGCTCGGCTGCTGCGTAGGCCGCGCGCAGGACCCGCACCTGGCCTTCTTGCGATGGAACCAGCAGGCCGCGGCCGCGGCCGTCGTTGCACAACCCGATGCCTCGAATTACGCCCAGGATGCGCTCGCCGTCGCGGCGGGCGTCTTCCAGACGTCGCAGCGCCAGCAAGGCCGCGCCCTCGGCTGGGATCAGGCCGTCAGCCTGGGCGTGGAAGGGCCGACTCTGTCCGGTCGGGCTGAGCGCGCCCAGGGCCGTGAACCCCTGGTGGATGAAGAGATCGTCGGCGCGATTCACCGCCCCGGCCAGCATCAGATCCGCGCGGCCGTCGTGAAGAAGATCGCAGGCCAGCTTGATGGCATAGATCGAGGAGGCGCACGCGGCATCAAGAGCGAAGGCGATGCCGCCAAAGCCCAGGGCCTGGGCAAGAAGGTGCGCGGGCAGGCCCGACATGAAGCGGTTGCGTGGGTCGACCGCTGCCAGCCCCAAGCGGTCGAAGGCTTGCTTGCCGCCCAGTTCGCCTTGGAGCTGCTCTAGCCAGAACCGTTCCGCGAAGCGCGACAGCGAAGACGAGGGATAGGAAAGGTTGCCGATTACCGCGCCGGCGCGGGTCTTGTCGCCATGAAAGTGTGTCTCGCGCAAGGCCTCGCGCCCGGCATGGAGCAGCCAGTGGAATAGCGGATCGAGCGGGGCGATCTCTTCCGCAGGCACAGCGAAACCCTTCAGATCGAAAACCTTGTCGAACCCCTGCACGTACCCACCGCGATCGTGTAGCGTCCGATCACGCGTGTCCTTGGCATTCGCGGCCAGCACAAGAGCCGGATCGATGCCCCATCGGCCAACCGGCACTGGCCCGATCGCGACGCGGGCCTGCAGCACCAAGCGCCATAGCTCGTCGGGCGACAGGGCTCCCGGCAGGACGCAGCCTTGCCCGACGATGGCAATCGGCGCAAAGCTCATGAGGGGGCGGGCGAGCCGTTCCCGGCACGCCGTCGCGGAGCAGGCGCCTCAGGTGGACCTGCGGGCTGCTCGGCACGCGGGAGCGCGTGCACCTCGATGCCACGCAACTCGGCCACGACGCTGCCGTTGCTGGCCAAGAAGATGGCATCGGACACAGCCCGCTCGTGCGAGGCCTCGCGGCCCACCAGCACGCAGCGGATAGTCCCTGCCACCGGGCCCAAGTGATAGATGTGCAGGCTCGCGATGGCGGTGGGCAACGAGCCCGCGCCCAGCTTACGGTGCGCCCACAGCACTGCCGCTTGCAGGCCGCCGTCCAGCAACGCCGGATCGAGCTGCCAGAGACCGGCCCACCCGTGCGCCGCAACACCATCGAGTGTGGCCGTCAGCCCGCCGTCGGCGATGCCGTCGACCGAACGAATCACCTGAAAAGCAGGTCCGTGAAACAAGACCTCGCCGTCGTAGATCACGCTGGACCAGGGCACAAGGTCGGCGGGCGCGGCCAGGGTGCGGTCGGGCAGCGGGGACCGCTCTTTCATTTCGCAGATGGCGGCGTAGTGACGAGCACCGGCAGCACCCACCAGCTCGACTGCGATGGTGGCCTCGTGGCCATTGGAAAGCTGACGGGCGCACAACAGGAAATGCTCGGCGACGCCGTCGTCGAAACGGTCGAGGCGGATCCCGCGCAGCACCTGGACGTCCCGGCAGGCAGCCAGGGTCAGATCCGGGCGGCAGGCGCGCGCCGCGCGGGCGAACCATTCCAGCACCAGCGCCACCGGCACGACCACATTTCCGCGCACGCGATGACCGTCGAGGAAAGCGCAGTGCGCCCGGTCCACCACGATCTCGGCCTCGATCTTGAGCGGCGTGGCCGGCTCGGCCAGGCCGTGTCCGGACACCGCGCCCCCGATCACCACCTCGGCGTCGCCTGCGGCGCACAGCTCGTCGCGCATCAGGCGCGCGCCGGTTTCGATCGGGATGAGCGGCACGCCCATAGCGGCAAAGCGCGCGCGCACAGAGGCGTCCACCATGCCGCCGTCCCACGGCCCCCAGCCCAACGCGCGCACCAGGCAGCGCGGCCCGCGCCGGCGCTGCTCGAGAGCGGCCACCTTGTTGAGCACCTCGTTGGCCATTGCGTAGTCTGCCTGGCCCTGGTTGCCCGAGTGCGCGGCCACCGACGAGAAAAGCAGCAGGAAGGCCAGCTCGTCGTCGACCGTGGCATCGAGGAGCGAGCGCAGTCCCACCACCTTGGTGCGAAACACCTTCGCGAACTGGGCGTCGGTCTTGTCCGCAATGAACTTGTCGGCCAGGGCGCCCGCGCCGTGGATGACGCCGGTGATGGAACCCCAGCTCGTGCGGGCCTGCGCCACTGCCTCGGCCACCGCACCCGCATCGCTGACGTCGACGGAAACATAGCGGGCCTCGCCGCCAGCGCTGCCGATGGCCTGCAAGGTGCGGCGGATCTCGCGCACGGCCAAGACGGCGGCGACACGGCTGCCCAGCTTGGCCGGGCTGACGGTCTCGCCCCGGCCCTTGGCCTCGGCCAGCAACACACGCTTCAGTTCGGCATCGGCTTCAACCCCGCGGCAGCATGCGGGCTCGTCCTCAATGGATGTGCGGCCGAGCAAGAGGAAACGGCAGCGGGCAGCACGCGCCAACTCGATCGCACAAGCGGCGGTCACGCCGCGCGCCCCGCCCGAGACCACGACCACCGACTGCGGGTCGAGCGGCAGTGCCGAGACCGCGGGCAGCGGAGCCGGAACCGTTTGCAGCACCACCCGCGTTCCCTCGACAGGAAGCCCGACTTCGCGCTCGACGCCGCCCGACAGCAGCTCTGCGCACAAGGCCTCGGCCACCTCGTCGGGCGAACGGCCCACGCGGCCGACATCGATGGCGCGCACATGCGCCGACGGCCACTCGATCGCAGCGGTTCTTGCCAGGGCCGCTGGTGCTGCCAGCCAGGCACGCTCGCAGCCGGACAGGCCGAAGTCGCCGCCGGTATCTTGCACGGTCACGAAGGTTCCACCTTCCTTGGCAAAGCGGCCCGCCACCACGCGGGCCGCGCGCAGCGCCTCGCGGTTCACGGCCACCATGTCTTCGATCGAGCGGGCGGCGCGCAGGCCACCCAGAAAGATGACGGCATCCGCGTCGGCCGGGATCTCGTGAACCAGCCGAGCCTTGGCACCACGGGCGGCAAGCTTTTCGACGAGGGCCGCCCCGACGCCAGCGCCATCGTCGGTCACCACCAGATTGCGAGCCGCAATCAGGCCAGGCGTGGCCAGCCCCAGGGCCGGGGCAGCGACCGCGCGCAAGGCGAACCGCCCGATCGAGGCCTGGGCCATCGGCGCCGGCGACGCCGCTGCGACCACGTGGGGGCTGGGCGCCGGAGACTCGACGCTCGCGGGCTTCACCTCGCTCGCAGCGGCCGCAGAGCCTGCTTGCTCGCCCAGGTACGCGACCATCTCGCGCAAGGTGCGCATGCCAGCCATGCGCGCGGCGCTCACCTCGGGAAGCCCGGGCGCCTGCTCTGTGACGGCAGAAAGGATCTCGACCCGCTTGATGGAATCGACGCCGAGATCGGTTTCCAGGTCCATGTCCAGACCCACCATCTCTGCCGGGTAGCCNNCGCGGCCGGCACGGCGATCGTCGGGGCCGCCGGCGGTGGCACCATCACCGACGAGACGGACGGGGCGACGCTGGGAACCCAAGCCCGCGTTTCGGCCAGCGCGGGCAAGCATGACAGAACGGACGCGCCACCCAGCATGCTAGCCAGGTTGGCCAGGGATGTTTCCGACGCGCGCAAGAACGCCGCATGCGACTCGGCCATGGTGCGCTGAAAGACCGCGTGCGCCTCGGCGGTCTGGCGCTGGCTCTCTTGAAAGGCATGCACCCAGGCAAGCTGCACAGCCGGATCGCCACCCGATGTCGCGGCGACCACCGGCAAAGTGCGCCCATCAGGCTGGCTCGGCGAGACTGCGGGCTGCGCGGGCGCTGGGGCCGCGTGGCTGGTCACAGGCTCGGCTGGGGGTGAAGGGGGATTGGGCTTGGGCAATGCGACTGCTCCTTCGACTGGCGGATAGATCTTGCCGTAGCTCGAACCATTCATCGGGAGGGCCATGGCGGGCTTGCGACGGGTGCGTGGGTCGGCCACCGGCGCGAACTCAGCCCACAGCCGGGCATAGTCCACCGCCACGCCCGCGACCGACAGCAGGGCCAACCCCTGTTGCAGGCTGGCCCAGCCCGGCCGTCCCTTGCGGTCGAGCGCGATGGCTCGATGCGGCCGCGACTTGAGAATGTGGCCGACCAGCCCGGTCAGCACGCGAGCCGGCCCCACCTCGACGAAGGTGCGTACGCCGGATTCGTACATGGCCTCGATCTGCTCGACGAAGCGAACCGGCTTGGCAAGCTGATGGGCCAGCAGATCGCGCATGGCCTCGGGCTCGCTCGGATACGGCGCCGCGCTGGTGTTGGCAAAGACCGGGATCGACGGCGCTGCCAGCGGCACGGATGCCAAGAACTTGCGCAGCGGCTGCGCAGCCGGGCTGACCAGCGACGAATGGAACGCAGTCGCGACCTCCAGCCGCGTGGCCGCCATGCCCTTGTCACTCAAGCGCCGTTCCACCTCCGCGATCGCCTCGGTCGCGCCCGACAGCACGAGCTGCTTGGGGCTGTTGTGGTTGGCCACCACGACATCGAGCTTCCACTCGTCGAGCAAGGGCTGTACGTCCTCGCGCCGCGCCGCCACCGAGGTCATGGCTCCGGGCACGGCCGCTGCTGCGGCCATCAATTCGCCGCGCCGGCGCGCAACCCGCAACAGATCGTCGGGGGTCAGCGCGCCGGCTGCGCAGAGTGCGGTCAGCTCGCCGAAGCTGTGCCCAGCCACGGCTGCCGGTTGCACGCCGGCTTCGCGCAAGATCGCCAGCAGGGCCAGGCTGGTCGCACCCAGCGCGGGCTGGGCCCACTCGGTCGCAGTCAAGCGCGCGCGCTGCTCGGAGCGTGCGNNGCGCGATCCCACACGCCCAGTGCAGTCGCGCTGGCCATGGCCACATCCGCGCCCATGTACAGGGACTGGCTGCCTTGTCCAGGGAAGAGAAACCCGACGCTGCCCTTCGCGGGACCAGCGCAAAAATCGATTCCGCCTGGCACGGAGAAGCTGTGGCCCGCAGCCAGCAGTTCCGCGGCCTTGGAAAGTTTCCCGACGAGATCTGCGCTGGATTCGGCAAACACCGCCAGACGTGCAGGCGCCTTGGCGTCGAATGCCTCTTGGCTTGAGCGGGCGACGAAGGTCAGCATCTCGAGCTGCCCGGCCTCGGCGGCCAGCTCGCGACAGCGCGTGGCCACGGCCTCGGCCGAGGCGCCACTGCACAACACGACCTCGCCGCCGGGTGGTCGCACGCGCGAGGCGCGCTTTCCTGGGCCGGCGTACTCCTGCAACGCCACGTGGAAATTCGATCCGCCAAAGCCGAACGANNGTGTTGATGCAGAACGGGCTCTCGTCGACGTTCAGCTTGGGATCCGGACGGTCGACTTTGATGGTCGGCGGCAGCACCCGGTGGTGCAACGCCATCACTGCCTTGAACAGGCCGGCCGCGCCGGCCGCAGCCTTGGTGTGGCCGATCTGCGACTTCACCGATCCCAGGGCGCACCAGCCGCGATCCTTGCGCCCGCTCTCCTCGAAGACTGTGCGCAGACCCTCGAACTCGGCCGCGTCGCCGGCCTTGGTGCCGGTGCCATGCGCTTCCACCAACTCTACGGTTTCGGGACCATAGCCCGCGTCCTGGTATGCGCGCCGCAGGGCCTTGGCCTGGCCCGCGGGCGCAGGCGCGTAGATGCTCTTGGTGCG
>PMZX01000429.1:29910-30057 GCA_003170035.1 Myxococcales bacterium
GGTCACGCAGTTGGTGCCGCCCAAGTCCAGCCGGTTGGCGATGCGGCCAGCGACGACGTTGCCCAAGATTCCAGGGAAGGAGCTCTCCTGCCACTCCACGTAGTGCGCGGCGATGCGCTCGCAGGCGTCGGTGACCTTGTCTTCGGG
>PMZX01000084.1:0-2194 GCA_003170035.1 Myxococcales bacterium
CAGTTGAGCAGCGGCACGTAGGTCTGACCCTCTGCTTGCCCGCTGGTGTGCCTGACCGCTACCTCGGGGAAATAGCCGAGCCGAATCGCCTGATGGGTAATTGAGAAGACCCCCGAAATGAGCGCTTGCGAGGCGATGACAGTGGCTGCGCTGGCCAGAACAACGGCCGGGTAGATCCAAGGACCACGGGGAATGAGCGCATAGAACGGTCGCTCTGCGCCGCTCGGGTCGGTGAGCAGCGCCGCCCCCTGCCCAAGATAGCAGAGCAGGAGCGCGGGGTAGATGAGCCCCAGCCATGCCCTACGGATTGGCCTGCGGCCGAATTGCCCCATGTCCGCGTAAAGCGCCTCGCCTCCAGTGACCGCCAAGACGACGCCGCCGAGCACGCGAAACCCAGAAACTCCATTGTCCAGGAAGAAACGCACCCCGTGATAGGGCGACAGTGCCCCCAGGATTGTGGGCTGCCGGACAACGTGATAGAGGCCGAGGGTGCCGATGGTCACGAACCACGTGACCATGACCGGACCAAACAGCTTGCCAATCTTCCCGGTACCGCGCCGCTGGACGAAGAAGAGCGCGACCAGGATGGCGACGGTCAGGGGAACGATATAGGGTCGAAACGCGTCGGTCGCGACCTGCAGCCCCTCCACCGCCGAGAGTACGGAGATGGCCGGCGTGATGATCCCGTCGCCGTACAGCAAGGCAGCCCCCAGCACGGCGAGTATCGCAATCCACCCGACGCGCCCGACGCGGGCAGGGCTGGCCTTGGGCAGCGCCAGGGCCAAGAGCGCCATGATGCCGCCCTCTCCCTTGTTATCGGCGCGCATCATGAAGCCGAGGTACTTGACCGTGACCACCATGGTGACCGACCAGACGATCAGCGACACCACGCCCAGGACGTTCTCCGGGCGTGGCGCCACCCCGTGCCGGGAATGCAGGCATTCCTGCAAGGTGTACAGCGGGCTGGTGCCGATGTCGCCGAACACCACCCCGATCGCACCGAGAATCAGCGCGGCTCTGCCCGGACCAACCGGCGACCGAGCCGCCGCAGTGGGTTCGATAGGATCTGCCATATCGCAACCGGAAGAATGCCCCAAAATGGACCCGAACGGTCACATCCTAGTCACGTGGGGATTCTTCCCGGCCCGACCCGCGTCCGGTGGCGGGCCCCACCCATTGTCAGCCGAAGCGCACGTGGCCGGTCAAAATCAGGATGATGCCAACCACCAGAACGATGCCGGCAGGCGACCAGCTCCAGGGACCGTAGTGGGAATGCCCCCATCCGCCTCCGCCCAGCGCCAACGCAAAAATCGCAATCAGTAAGATCAATGCAAACATGGAATTTCTCCTTCGGCCCTCAAGAGCCGTATGCGTGACCCTCGTTGTCAGTCGTGGTGCGCGTCGTCTGGACGAACGCGCCGCCGGGTTCCATCAATGTGATGACGCCCGGACTTGCCATTCGCTACTTCGACACCTCATCGAGCGCATGCTTTGCGTCCTTTACCGCATGCTTGACGTCCGCGACCGCCCCCTCGACCTGGCCCGCGCGTTCGTCGTCTTGGCCCTCCTTCTGGAGCCGCTTGTTGCCGGTCAGACCGCCCACGGCCTGCTCAATTCTACCCTTGGCCTTCTTGCTCAATTCGCTCATTTGTACCCTCCTCCAATTTGACTGAAACACTAAAGGATGTTGATGGAAATGCGCACACCCGGCCGAAACCGGTCGTACATGTAATAGCCACCATCGTCGTACTCGAC
The DNA here is from genome assembly GCA_003170035.1 of Myxococcales bacterium. Taxonomy (GTDB): domain Bacteria; phylum Myxococcota_A; class Polyangia; order Fen-1088; family Fen-1088; genus Fen-1137. The sequence continues at coordinate 1,756 of PMZX01000084.1, forward strand.
GTAGACGTCGTCCGAGTAGCCCCAGCCGATTGGCCAGGGATCGATGAATCCGAACTGATAACCGCCATACCAAAAGCGCCGATGATCGTAGTCGCCTCGGCTGACGTGGAAGCTATGCCTGCTGCCAAAGTGGGTGGCGTAGTGGTCGTCGGAAATGCGACCGTGCTCGTAGCCGCCTCTCATTGGACTCGCTGGCGGTGACTGCTGCGCGCGCACCTGGTTCAGCCCAGCGTTGTTTCGTTGTGCGCGATTCACCGGTTGAACTTGTTGCTGCGGTGAACGCGTGACCGGCTGCACGCGTTGTTGCTGAGCCGGCATGGCCGTCTGTGTCGGATGCCGTGCTGCGGGCCTGGCTTGTTGCTGCGGTTGCGGCCGCTGCTGTGCCGGCCTGGCCTGCTGCTGGAACTGCTGCCGCTGCTGTGCCGGCCTGGCCTGCTGC
>PMZX01000084.1:2217-3811 GCA_003170035.1 Myxococcales bacterium
TCACCTCAAACTCAGATGCGTCAAGACTGTAGCGATCCGAGACTTTGGCGTCCGCCCTCGGGCGAGCTGTCTTACATACCCACACCTAAAGCAGCTTTCGAGCCATTGAGCAGACGCAAGCGAGTTCAGGGGGTTGCAGCTCTGAAATCTCCACAAGACGGGGCCGGAGCAATCAAGATGAAGTAGCCCTTCCTTCAATTCGACGGGGGACGGCAGGTGCGCGCCGACGACAGGCTGACGGAATCAACCCATTGGTGGTCAGGCCTGATTCGTGCTTAACCATGGTCGGAGTTCCCATGATCGATTCCAACGTGGATGGATTGACAGGTTGCGCCTTACTTCGCGGCTTGGTTTTCGGAGAGAAATCCAACTCCCAAATCCAGGCCCGTCTAGAGACCCTTTCCAGCGCCCCAGAGGATTTTCAGGGGCTGGCTTTTGAACTTACGGGGCTGACCGTGCCTGAGGAAACCGCCAGGGCTGTCTTCAGGTCCCTGGCCNNCCCATCTTCAACATTTGCGTGAGGCTCTGCAGCGGCCGATCGGTATCCGGACCGCCGCGCTGGATCTGTCCGATCGCCTGGAGAGTTTTCTGCGAGAAGAAGGCGATCTGCGGGAACTGTCCCATGAAAGCCTAGTGCGGATGGCCTTTGTTGACTATCTCACCGGGTTACCGAATCTCCGGAGCCTTTCCGAGCGCTTCGCAAGCGAGATCAANNATCAACGACCGTTTCGGCCATCTGGCCGGGAACGCAGCCTTGAGACATGTGGCGGGGTTGCTCCGGAATTTCGTCAGGGAAACCGACGTGACGGGGCGCTACGGCGGCGACGAATTCATGATCCTGTTACCCGAAACCCCAAAGCATATGGCTGAGGCACTGGCCGAGGGGATTAGGGCGTTGATTTCAGTCACGCCTCTGCATTTGGAGGAACACGGACTGCTTCCCGTGACAGTTAGCGTGGGCATGGCGTCGTTTCCACGGGATGCGCGGACGGCAGCAGCGCTGATGGCCGAAGCGGACGGAGCCCTGTACAACGCCAAGCGCGCCGGCCGGAACCAGGCATGTTTTTCCAGGCCGAAGACTTCCGCGGTTCTTTCGCTCGGCCCGTCCGTAGCCCAGGCCTACCACTGCGTGCACGTCATCGGAGATTTCAACGGATGGGATCGAACGGCTGAACCCATGACCTGGGACCCACCGAACAGGTGCTTCAAGATCGAATTGTTCCTGGCGCCCGGCAAGTACGAGTACAAGTTGCTGCTCGACAAGGAGAAGCTGACAATCGACCCGGACAACCCCGAGTCGGTGTACGACGGATTTGACGGACGCAATTCGGTTCTGAGGGTTTCCGGGTAGAGAGCGCCATAGGTCCGTGCCTTCCTGCTATGCTGGATACCCGATGGCTTGGGTTTGGCGTGTGCTTGCGCTTGCCCTCGTCTTGAGCGCTAGGCCGGCGCAGGGTGGCGAATGCACGGTTTCTCTTGTTGGCGGGGAACCTGCACTGCAGCACCTGAATGCAGAAGCGCGTCTCCACTTCATTCACGAACGCTTGCGCATCGACGCGCGCCATGCCCGCATCTGGAGTTACTCCTGGGGCGC
>PMZX01000084.1:3870-6564 GCA_003170035.1 Myxococcales bacterium
GGGGAACAGATCCCTGTGTCGCGCTTGCCCAGGCAGAGAGACTGTTGAACCGGGACGCAGCGAATGAAGCCCAGGGGCAGAGTTTGCTATTTCATGGCGGCAACGTCGTCGTCAACGCCGGAATCTTCTTTATCATCGGTGCTGGGTTTGGCCATTGGACCAGTGCGACCATCAGCTTGTTGACCGGAATTGCGACGGGGGAAATTATGATCTTCACTCAACCGGTCGGTGCTCTCAGAACTTTGCGCCAGTACCGCCGCGGCGACTTTGGCTCCCCATCGGCCGGAGTTCGTATGGGAATCGCACCTTTGATTGCCAGGGATGGGTCGGGCCTGGTCTTGCTCCTGACTTTCTAGGGACGGGAACCGTCGACGAGGCCGTGAGGCTGCCCTGCAAGACTAGCGGCCCCGTCAGCGGGAATCAGGGCGCGACTGCGATCTTTCGTACGCGGTTGTAGGGAACCGGCGTGTCGCTTCCCCCAGTTCCGTCGGCGACATAGATAGTCTTTCCGTCCGCGCTGACCGCAAGACCTTCTTGTCCGAAGAACTTCGCGTGCTGACCGCTGCCGTCGGCGAAGCCCGCGCTGCCGTCGCCCGCGACCGTCATGACTGTTCCGTCGCTGGCAATCCGCCGGATGCGGTGGGCATCCACGTCCGAAACCAAGATGGCCCCACTGCCGTCGGCCGCCAAGGCCTGCGGCGCCACGAAGCGAGCACTGGCCCGCGGCCCGTCGATGGTGCCCGCGACCCCGTCGCCAGCGAAGGTGGTGACCACCCCGGTCAGCGAGATCTCGCGCAGAAGGTGCGATTCGCGGTCGGCGACGATGATNNCGGTTTCCCGCCAGCACCACCAGGCCCTGCGGGTTCAAGAAGCGCGCCCAAGCCCCGGTTCCGTTGGCCGAGCCCGGGCAGCCGGCCAGGCCGGCCAGGTCGGTCGTGACGCCGGTCAATAGATCGAGAAGAGCCACGCGTTGGTTTGTGTCACTGAGGACGAGGCGGCCGTCCGACAGGGCGGCAAAGGCCCGCGGACCACCGATGTCCGCCGCAACCACAGTGGCTACGCCCGAGGATCGGTCGACGCGCCAGAGGGTGCCCGTGGTGGACCCATTGTCACCGCTGGGATCGGCGTCGGTCTGCGCGTAGAGTTGGCTGCCCAAGAAGGCCAGGCCAAACGGACGCAGAAATGTGTCCTGATTGGTAAGGGTGGAAATCGTCCCATCCACCGACACTCGCCGCAGCAGATCGGTATCGTAGTCGGCGACCACCAGCGATCCTTCGGGCTCGATAGCCACGCTGACTGGATTCGAAAACAACCCGATACCAAGAACGCCGTCCGCTGTTCCAGGGTTGGGACCGCCGGCGACCGTGGTGACCGTCACGTTGGGAACGAATTGAACATTGTCAGGCAAGGGTGCGCCTGCATCGGGTCCGTCCCCGGCTGGAGAGAGCGTGCAACTGGCCACCTCGGCACCCACCACGTCAGACGCAGTATCAAGANNAGCGCCTCCTGCATCGACGATCGACGATGCGGCATCAATGTTCGATGCATCGTCGCCGACGTCGCCGGCGCCCTCATCCTGAGCAACCGTCGCGTCCTTGCCGGCATCGTAGCCGGCGCCCTCGTCCTGAGCAACGGTCACATCCTTGCCGGCGTCATTGCCGCCCAGATCAGGGATACCCAAATCAACAATGCCCAGGACGTCTCGGTCCCCTCGGCCGCCCTCGATCGTAGCCGTGTCCGCGCTGCCGCCATCCACGAATCCGTCGGGCCCCGCCGTGTCCTTTGCAGGGCCGTCGCCAGCATCGCTGCGCCCAACACCTACGTCTCGCCCGCCCCCGTCGACGATCGCCGTCCCAGGGGAACCGCAGCCCGCGAGACCAGAAAGGAAAAGAGCCAAGAAGCCACCCCTCGTCATCCGAAACGAAGTCACCATGCGGGGCATAGTAGCGGAAAATGTCTCCCTTCTCGAGCGACGTTTACGAATCTCGCACCCAGCCACTCGGCGCGGTTCAACGATCCTGTCCTGCATTTCCTGCGCGTTCACGACGAGGAAGACATGCAACGCGCATATTCTACAATCCTTTCGCGTCAATTGCAGGCCTCCCGCAGTAATTGCACAAGAAAAGCCGCTCACTTCCCGCAAAGAGCGTGCATTCCCCTCGTTCGGTGGAACAACTGAGGAGCCGAACTTTCTCGGCGACTCGGAGGTACACGATGTTGATCCCCCCCGTCTCCCGAATCCGGTTGTTACTCATGGCTGTGCTCGCGGCGGCGAGCTGCTCTGGAGACAAGGCCGTCTCCCCAGCCTCTGGCCAATCCGGAACAGACAATGTCGTGAGCGCCACGAATGCTCTATTTCGTGCTTCTCACCGCAGAGGGCCTCATTACCCGCCACCGATCACCCCGCCGGTGACCTCCGATGCGGGCCCCGTTGCGCCGCCGGCAACACCGGATGCGGGTCCAGTTGTGCCGCCCACGAGGCCCGACGCAACCCCACCGCCAGCCACACCTGACACGGCGCCAGTTCTGCCGCCGGCCAATCCCGACACCGCTCCTGTCACGCCTCCGTCTCCCGTCGTGCCTGACGCCGGCGTGCCCACGAGGGACACTTCTGCACCACCCCCGCTCAGCCCCGACAGTGGCTCTGCCACCCCCGGCGGGACACCACCGGTATCGGCGTTTAGCGATCCGGTG
>PMZX01000084.1:6642-6856 GCA_003170035.1 Myxococcales bacterium
CGAGTGGCTGCAACTCCTGCGGCGCCAACAACATCTTCAACACGGCCTCGCAATGGAGCCTGGAGGACTACGCTGGCATCTTGGTCCGCGGCGGCGTCAGCGATCCCTACGGGTACAAGCCGAAGTGGATCGTGATCAAGAACCTGGAAATGAGCGGCGCCAAGGACGCGAACTCGTTCGTGAACCTGTCAGGCGTGTCGACGCGATATGCGGG
>PMZX01000032.1 GCA_003170035.1 Myxococcales bacterium
TGGGCAACAAGGTCGCCGTGTGGTGTTCCCTTGCCACGCTCATGCTGCCGGTGGCCGCGAATGTCCCCGTGCTCGGGTCGTATAGTTCAGCGCTCGCGAAGATCGCGATGCTACCATCGTATCCGCCAGCAATGAGCACCTTCCCATTGGGAAGCAAGGTCGCGGTGTGGTACAGCCTGGGTGCGGTCATCCTGCCCGTGGGTACGAAGACCCCTTTCGGAGCGACCATGTCGCTGCAACTTACTACCCCGCTGCCGGTAGCGCCGGGGGTGCCGCCTGTGCCCACGGATTCCGCACCACCTCCGCGGCCGGCGCCGCCGCCCGGACCCTGAGTCTGAGACTCTTCAATCCCGACCAGGCCGTAGTTCGCCCGGCATGCGAATGCACCGATTAGCATCACGGCTAGCGACGAAAGCTTGTATTGGGCCATGTTGGACTCCTTCGTATAGCTGTCAGTGGCCCGGCCCTGGGCGAACCTAACCGCCCTTTATCAATGACTGGCCCGCACCCTCCAGCCACTGCCGCGCCCACGCCGCATGGGCTCCATTGGGGAAGCGTTCGAGATAGCGCTGCAGATCCTCGGCGGCGCCCGTGCCATCCCCGCGCTTGGCCCGGCACGCGCCACGGCCGTAGAGCGCCCGCTCGACCAGCGCCGCATCCAGGCTGCGTGCGAGCACGGCACTGTAATCCTCCTCGGCGCGGGCGCAGTCTGACCGGGCACGCAGCTCGCCGCGGATCACCTGCAGCTCGGTCTCGCGGCGATGGGTGTCGAGCGGCAGGGTATCGAGCGCGCTCTGTGCCTCGTCCAGGCGCTGGAGCATGAGCAGGGCATCCACCCGTGCCAGACGCGCCTCGCGGTTGAGCACTCCGCGCGGATAGCGGGCGAGATAGGCGTCCAGCGTGGAGAGGGCCGCGTCCGCCTCACGATCCCGGCGCAACAGCCCGATGGCCTGGTCGAGCGCGCGGATCTCGTCCGAAAGGGCAGGCGCCGCCGGCTTCGGGCTGTCGATGAAAGCGGTGCGACGGGAAGCGCGCGTCTTGCGCCGTGGCAACTGGATTTCGGCAGCCGGCACGGCCAGGGTCGGGCCTGGCGGCGGGGCCACGGTTTCGTTGGCTTCCGCTGGCGTGGCGTCGGTGACGGCTGCTGGTGCAGCCGCCGGCACCCTGGTCGGGTGCCGAGGCCGGTGCGTGCGCAGCGGCGCAGGCTCCGGCGGTGGATACGCGACAGGCAGGATGCGGTCCAGCCAACCCGCGCGCCGGGCTGCCATCACCGTGGCCACGCCCACAACCAAGAACAGGGCCGTGAACGCCAGGCGAGGCAGCAGGGCCGAGCGGGACCAACGCCGCGACCGCTGCTCGAAGCGCGGCAAGTGCAGCTCTTCAGGCTCGGCGGGCACCAGCGAGCCCCGGATCAGCGCAGCCGCGCGATCCTCGGCGGCCTCGCCACCGGGGGGGCGGTCGCGCCAACGCAGAATCGGATCTTCTGGGTGCTGCCTCATGGCTTCTCCCTCGCTTCAAGTGCGCGCATGCGCTGGATGAACTTGCGCCGGGCGCGGCTCAGGCGAACCCACACCGTGCTGATGCGCGTGTCGGTGATCGAGGCGATCTGCTCGCCCGTCAGCCCATCCAGCTCGAACAGAATGAAGGTGGTTCGGTGTACCTCGTCCAGCTCGTCCAGCAACCGGTACAGAAGGCGCGTGCGCTCGCGAGCCTCGAGCAGCGCCAGTGGGTCTTTCGGCATTTCTGCCGTGGGCACGAAGGTCGCCTGCATTTGCCCGCGGCTGGGACTCTGCCCGCGTCCGGTTACCCACGACCACCAGCGTGCGCGCCTGCGCCAGTCCTGCACCACGCGCACGGTGATCTCGTACAACCAGGTCGTGATCTCGGCTTCGCCGCGGAAGCCAGGAAGCCGGCGCCTCACCACCAGGAACGCGTCCTGGACCACATCCTCGAAGTCGCCGCTCGGGCCCAAGAGGCGCATGGCCCAACGGGCAACGGTCTTGGCATGAGCGCGGTAGACTGACTCGAACGAAGGCCGCACCGAGCCCGCGGATTTGCCCGCCATTTCCGGTGGCGTCACGCTAGGCGAAGCCAGGCTGAGTTCGGAGGGGCTGGGCTGGAGCACGGCACTCTTTCTGTGGCCCCAGCCCATGCCAACCTTACCGGCCAGTTTCCACCCGGCCGAAAGCCAGGCCGATGCTGGCAAGCCCCAAGAGCTGCGGAATTTCTTCTGCGCTCCCGCTGGGCTGGCTGTAAACCGTCTGGCCACGCGTCCAGTACAGACCGCCCAGGTCAAGCCAGGTGGCAAGCCGGCGCGTCAACCACCACGACAGCCGTGCGCCCGCGGTCGCGGCAGGCGAGAAGGTGAGGATCGACAGATTCTGAGAAAAGCCCACGCCGTCGACTGCCAGCCAACCCAGCCCAAGGCCGCCGTGCAGATCCAGCACCAGGGTACCGCGGGCGAACCGCCAGTCGAGCTCCGCGGCGCCCATCCAGCGCCGCCAGCGCGCCTGGCCCATCCCGAGATCGAGCGTGCGTGTCGCCTCGGCCGCAGCGAAGAGGCGCAGCCCTGGACCTGCGCCACGCGGAATCCCGATCACGGCCAGCGTGCCCCCAGCGGCAGCCGAGCTGGCCAGCGAGAGCGAGGCGCCCACAGCCACGTCGTAGGCCATGGAGGCGGAAGACTTCGGCGCGGGCATCGCCACGACAGGAGCGGGCGATGGCTTTGCATGCGGCCGCATGAAGTCGGGGTGTACGTCGCTTTCCCAGCTACCGATCACCGCCGCGGCCAGTTCGGCCAGATCAGAACAAGATCCGTTTCCGTCCAGCACGCGCTCGGCGATCACGGTGGCCTTTGCATCGACCAGTTCGATCCGCAGCTTGCCGTTCCGCTTCTCCACCCGCGCCAGGTGCGGCTGTGCCGCGTCGGGTGCCGCGGGCAGAATGGCGGCGAGAGCCCCTTCTACCTCCGCACCCGACGGACAACCGTCGCTCTCGACTCGCACCGGCAGCGCCGCCAACAGCAGCGCACTAGCGAGGGCAGCGGGAGACATGCTGCGATTATATGACAACCCGCAATCTAGAGTCGGCTCGTCATGACCGCGCCGGTTACTCTTGACCTGTGCTTGTTTCGCTATGTACCTACGGTCCCTCCGATAGACTGGGAATGTACGGAGGGGTCACTTTGCGAACATCAATCTACTCAGGCGCAGCCTTCTTCATCGCAATATTCGCTGGTGGCTGCGGCACGGGCCACGACGGCGCGGGCGGCGGCTTGTCCGATGGCGGCGGCGGCGCATCCATGGGCCCTGGCGGCGCCAGCGGCACAGGAGGCGCATCTGGCGCAGGGGGGACGACCGGGGTCGGCGGCGCTACGGGCACCGGCGNNTACGGGCACCGGCGGCGCTGCGGGCAGCGGCGGGGTTACGGGCACCGGCGGATCATCTGGCGATCCGGGGACGAAGATTTGCGGCGGAATCGTGATCCCAAAGGGCTCGGGCGGACCGAGCGGAGGACCCGTCGGCACCTGGGCCAACGTCACGCCCGGGGCTGTCACGCTGGTATCGAGCGCGTTTGGCGGTGACAACTTCGGCGCCCAGGACGTCCTGGTCGATCCGGTACGGCCGAGCGACTTCTACGCGTTCTTCTGTCACCAAGGCGTCTGGAGGTCCACCGACTACGGCCAGACGTGGACCAAGGTCAACACGGGCACAAGAGGGGCCGCCATCGACGGCGGCAAACCGTGGGGCGAGGGTATCGACTCGAACCGATGTCGAGATCCGGAAACGCCGCCTACTCTCTACAGCTTGGGCTCGCAGGGCTCGTTCTGGCGATCGAACGATGGCGGCGTCAACTGGGCGAGTTACCAGCTGCCGAACGACGGCAAGGCGCGTCCGCAGGACGGCTACGACGTGGACGTCGACCCGTACGACGGCAAGCACCTCATCGTGGGCTTCCACGAAGAGTCTGGGATGGCCGAGTCCAACGACGGCGGCACGACCTGGCACAGCGTCGCGATGGCGGCGGGCATGGCCGGCGGCATATCCTGGTACGGTTTCTTCATCGACACCGGCGATCCTGCGACGACGGGAAAAACCTGGCTCTTCATCGCGCAGGCCAACGGCACCAACGACGGCACGTGGAGGACGACGGACGCAGGCGCCAGCTGGACGAAGGTCGACTCCAACGAGCACCCCCACGGAGGCACGCAGATCTTCCAGTCGGGCGGCGTCGTCTACATGGCCGGCGTCTACAGCGCGTATGGCTGGGGCGTTCTTCGCAGCACGGATTTTGCCTCGACGTTCACACACGTCGGCAGCGGTGCGAGTCAGAACACGGTCTACGGAACGCCGAAGTACGTCTATGCGCAGAGCGCGGGTGCGAGCGGCGGTACCATCGACCAGACGCAGAGCGAACTGGCGCCTCAGCCTGGGACGACGTGGTCCACCTGGGCCCTCACGATGGGAAACGGTCCGAAGCGCGCGGCAGTGTCGTACGACGGAACGAACTACATCATCGTCGGCGGCAACTGGACCGCGGGCCTCTGGCGCTACGTCGAGCCCTAGATAGGCGGGTGGGCGAGGGCGAGGTGGCCCTGTGCCGCTGGCCGAGCACCATCGGCGGCTGGAAGACAATAGAGCGGTCCGACGGCAGCATGGCGCTCAAGTACGAAGAGTCCATTACGGGCGACGCCATCTGGCCCGAGGTTCTGGCCACCCGTAACTTCCGCGGCCGGCGTGCATCTAAACGGCTTGTCACCCAACGGAGGACCCACATGAAATCCATCCTGATCGCGGCTCTGCTCGGCTGCCTCGCACTTTCGACCGGCTGCCTTTACGCCAACGTCAACATGCCTCTGTCGTATCGGGCGCCTACGCCGTCCGACGTGACGGGCCGGCAGACCGGGCCCGAGGTGCAGGGGGAATCCTGCAATTATATCGTGCTCTGGCTGGTGGCGTGGGGCGATGGCGGATATAGCGCCGCGGTCGCGAATGCGAAGGCCAAGTCCGGTGCGCAGATGCTGTCCGACGTGAAGGCCGACACCAAGCTGCTGAACGTGCTGAGCCTGTTCCAGCGCTCGTGTACCCAGGTCACCGGCAACGCCGTCAAGTAGGCTGCAGCATGTGGACCCTATCGCGTATCGCGCTGGTCCTTGCGGCGCTCGCCGCGATCGGCTGTGCAGCTGGACAGCCGTACCAGGCCAGATCCACGGCACTGGTGTTGCCACCCGTGGTTGCATACCAGAACTCGACCGGCTCGCTCTCGTATCAGTCGCCCACCGGCAAGGACGTCGGCGGCGTCGTGTCCTCGACGCGGGTCGAGGGCCGCGCCTGCCAGTCCGGGCTGCAGTTCCCGGTTGGCCTCATCTGGGCACTGGCCGATAGCAGCGGCAACGGCGCGCAGGCGCTCGCGCTCAGCGCGGGCTGGGGCGCGGGCGGGTACTCGCAAGCCATGGCGCGTGCGCAGGCACAAGCGCCGAACGGGGTTCTCTACGACGTGGAGGCTGATCTCAACGTGCAGATGATCCTCGGCATCTGGCGGCACGAGTGCGTGGTGGTCAACGCCGCCGTGGCCTCGCCTGTACTCGCCACATCCGTGGCGCAGCCGGTTCTGCCAGCGCAGCCGGTTCCGCCAGCGCAGCCTCCTGCTGCACCCGCGCCGCAGATCCCCCCGCCGTAGCTCGTCTGATCCACTCCAAAGTCGTTGTCAGGAAGTAGGCACGGTAGTCGACGGCCCAATCACGATGGCCGACATTGAGATGCAGTGGAGGGGCTTATGTTCATTCAAACCACACCGGAAGCGGAGGCTGAGGGCAAGCTCCGCGAGATCTACGAAGCCGACCGAAAGAGTCTGGGATACGTGCCCAATCACGCCAAGGTCTTCAGCCTGCGCCCTCAGGTGCTGGAAGCGTGGCGCGCCTTTCAGGGGAGTATTCGCAAGAACCTGCCATTGAGACGCTACGAGCTGGTCACACTGGCCGCTGCGAAGGCCCTGAATTGCCGCTACTGTCTCCTCGCCCACGGCGCCATCTTGAACAAGAACGGGGTCAGCGTGGATCAGTTGCGTGCGATCCTCACGAATTTCCACGACGCGGGACTGGAACCCGCTGAGGTCGCAATGATGGAGTTCGCCCAGAAGATTGCCGAGAGCGCCAACGAGATGACTCAGGCAGATGTCGTCACACTGCGCGCGCTGGGTCTCGAAGATGGTGAAATCCTCGACATTACGCTGACAGCGACGATGCGCAGCTTTGCCAGCAAGACGTTCGACGCGTTGGGAGCCGGGCCGGATGCAGTTTACGATGAACTTGAGCACCAACTTTCTGATCTGCTTCCCGCGTAGGACAAGACAGCGCGAGTGTGGTGCCGATAGCGCCGCACCGATGTTGACCTATGGAAAGCGGCCCGATTTTCTGACGGGTCATGCGGGACAGCCCCGGGATTTTGCGGATTCGCTCTGCCTGTCCTAGACTCGACTTAAGCACCTTTCTTTGGGTGCGATCTGGTGGATTTCCCGAGGTTTCTGCATTGCCACGGCTCTTTCACCCACGCAAAACGTGCTTTTCTA
>PMZX01000422.1:0-2603 GCA_003170035.1 Myxococcales bacterium
GATCGGCAGAGCGAGCTGGATTCCTACGTCCTGCTGTACTGGCGCTATCGCGACATTCCTGCTGACGCGACCACCACCATCGTCGGGAACTACTACCAGCGTATTGATCCAGCCGGAACCACGCGGGCGGTTTTTCCACTGTTCTGGTATTTCCACGATCGCGCACAAAAGGCGACTGCACACAGCTTCCTGCCCTTCTATTTTCACCGCCATTCTGCAGATGAACGCACCACCGCAGCCGGCATCTTCCCGCTGTGGGGCTACCGCCGCCGGTTCTCCGACGGCGGCAGCAGCGCGGGGTTCTTCCCCTTTGTCTTCTCCGGACAGCGCGGTGAGCGCAGTCACCTGATCGTGGCCCCGTTCTGCTGGCACTTCCGCGATCGGCGATCGAGCACGACGCTGGCTTTCCCTCTCTGGTATCACACAGAAAACGCCACCAGTTCGCTCACCGCCATTTTGCCTCTGCTCTTCTTCGGCCACGATCACGAGGCCAGTTTCCTCATCCAGTTCCCACTTTTCTGGCACTTCGCTGATTCCCGCCGCGGCACATCCACCACCGTGGCGCCCCTGTTTTTCCGCGATGTGGATCGGACCGGCTCGTCGGCGGGGATCGTGCCCATCCTGTTCTGGGGCGGCGGCAGCCAGCGAAGTCACTTCGTTCTCTTCCCGCTTCTCTGGCGATTTCGCGACAACGCCGCGGACCGCAGCACGACTGTGGTGGGGACCTACTTGCACCGCAGTTGGGGCGGCGAGAGCACCGATGCCTTGTTCCCGCTCTTCCACTACCGCCGCGGGGCGCGGCCGGGCGGCCAGGACGAAACCAGCTTCACCCTCTTCCCCTTGGTGCACTATCGCCGCGACAGTCGGGGCACCCTTTTCGCCTCGCCCTTGGCGGTCTGGACTCGTCGACCGGGCTTGAAGGCCGGCTTTGTCTTCCCCTATTTCTGGTATGGCAATGACACGGTCCAGGTCCGCGGTGTGCCGCTGCTCTATCTCGACCATACCTTCCAAGGTACCGGCCAACGCACCCGCATGTTCGGGCCCTACGTCATGGTCGATGGGCCCAGCGTGACAGCACGGGTCTTCTTTCCCTTCTATGCCCGCTATCGAGAAAAGGGAGACACCGGCACCTACGTCTTCCCGCTCTATTTCGGCCGCCGCGGCGATAATGGCTATCGCATGGACAGCCTCCTTCCCATCTTCTGGTCGAGCCACGACCAGGACCACCGCACCTTCATGATCGGACCCTGGTTCCGCACCGAGGATGACGAGCAACACAGCCATGCATCGGGTCTGATCCCGTTGTTTGTCTCGGCCGACAGTCCCAAGCGCCGCCTGCTGGTGACGCCGCTATTCGTCTACCATCGCAACCACGAAGCCCAGACCACCCGCGTGGTTTCGCCGCTCTACTTCCAGTCGAGCCGGCCTGACGGAAGCACGCACGTAGTGTTTCCGCTCTGGTGGCAGGGCCGCCAGGGCAGCAAGAGCCACGTCCTGTTCATGCCGCTGTACTGGCATTTTGCCGATAGCGCGGAGCAAAAGTCGTTCAACCTGGCCGGGCCCCTGCTCTGGTCGCGCAACGGCAGCGAGACTACCCGCGGCCTCCTGCCGTTCTTCTGGTATTCGCGCGATCCTGACAAAGGAAGGGGCAGCGACGCTGTACTGCCGCTGTTCTACGAGAGCCACTCACGCCTGTCGCAGACCTTCGCCACCGCGCTGTTCGGCTTTGGCAAGGCGCCCGACAGCCTGTGGTGGTACGTGCCTCCCTTCATCTGGCGCGACAACGTCAAGAGCCGCTTCCATGCTTTCGTCCCGCTCTGGTTCTCGTATCGCGACAAAGTCACCGAAACCACCACCAGGGTGATCCCGCCGCTCTTCCACTACGCGCATTCCAATCCCGAGCGCTCACTCTCGACCTGGCTGTTGCTCTTCTGGCATCGCACCAACGTCACCTCGTCCACCACCCTGGGCCTGCCGCTCTACTACGATCTGCACGCGTACCACGAGAGCCGGCTGACCATGTTCCTGCCGTTGTTCTTGCGTTACCGCAACGAGGTCAGCGGCCAGAGCTACACCATGGCGCCGCTTTTCTACCGGCGCAGCGGCCCCACTGACGCCAGCACCATCGCGTTCCCGCTGTACTGGCGTTTCTGGAGTGAAGAACGCAGCACCACCGTCTTCTTTCCCTTCTATTTCGGGGTTCGTCGCCCGACCTGGGAAGGGACATTCATATTCCCCAGCATCTGGGTCAGCAAAGGCCTGGGCCCAGAAGCCGGAACCTCTCACTTCTGGTTCGTGCCGTTCTGGGAATCGCAGGTCAAGCGGCCCGGCGACCATATGTGGGAAGTCCTTCTGGGCGTGCTGGGATGGGAACGCATCGGCCGCAACCGCTACCTCAAGGTGTTGTTCATCCCGTTCGAGCTGGAGCCGGTCTCCGCAGCCCAGACGGCCTGGTACGGCCGCACGCCCAAGCGCTCGGCCGACCGCCGTGCGCGCGGCCTGAACACGCAGGTGTGGTGAACGACGGCGCCTGACCAGTCGGCCCCCGAGCTGGGACTCTGCCCACGTTACCTCTAGAGCGCCGAACGGTTTGCCGGACCGAG
>PMZX01000422.1:2619-9477 GCA_003170035.1 Myxococcales bacterium
CGACGGGAGGCAAACCGTTCGGCGCTCTAGTACCCTATGATCTCACCCGGAGGGAAGGTCGACCATGGCTTGCACGGCTTGGTGTAGTCGACCACAGGAAGGCCTGCGTCTGTCCCCCCCTGCATGACCGTGCCGGTGCAGTCGGGCATCGCCGCAACCGGCACGACGCGACCGCTTACCGTGACTGAAGCTGCGCCCCCTGCACCGTGAGTGCCCTGGAGAGAGAAGCTCGTGCCTGAGCTGTCGAGCGGATTCACCTTCCAGCGACCGTTGACTCCGGTGACGGGACGCACGCCCGAAACAATGACTTCGTCATTCGCCTGCAAGGCCGCACCTCCTGGGCCTAACAGCGGGCTCGAAGTCCGAATCTCGACCGGATCCGACAGCACAGCCGCTGTCACGGACTTGTAGTCCGAACAGGCCGTGCTCAACAGGGTGGCCATGACACAGATACGAATCGGGCGCGAGACCTGCTTGTTGCCCAACGTGTCGGTGGCCACTGCGGCCAGGCAGGCCCAGCCGTCCTTGAGGTTGTTGGAAGCATCGAACTGCCGGCCGGCGCATTGCAGGCCGTCGTTCACGATCGGCCCAATCGTGTAGATGGATGGCAGATTCCCCGCATAGGAAAGAACGTCGGTCATCACATCGCAGTGGGGCATCGGGTCGCCGGCAGCGAACTGTGCCTTGCTGGCGTTTCCGGTCGTCTCGCAGAACGGGCTCGGGGGCTCGCCCGAAGTGGTCCGCGAGCAAGCGACACCTGGCTCCGGGCTGAAGTCCGCGTTATTGCCTGGTGATAGGGGCACCATGCTGATGAGCTGCGCATCTTTGTCTGTCTGCGGCTTTGTTGTGGGCACTAGGTCAGGGTTGATGTCGTCGCAAAAACCATCGGGCGGGTTGCTGGTGTCCACCACCAGCGGGCGCGAGGTATTGCTGAGAATGAGCAGCTGGACGCTGCTCTGATTCACGCCGCCGATCGGGATGAAGTCAGCGCTGCCGGTCAGCGGCGTGTTGCCATTGTCCTCCGCACGGGCGCGGACATCGAAGAGCTGGGTGACCATATCACCGTCGTCCACTGCGTCCGGGCCTACTGGATCGCAGGCCCAACTACAACTAAACACCCCGCCGCCGATGTCCTTGATTCGACGTATTCTCGGAGGATCCAGATCGATCGTGGGCGGCATGTTGTCGAGCGAAAGTTCGTAGCTGACGGTCGACTCATTTCCCAGGACGTCTCGTGCCCGGAAAGAAATGGTGGGGAAGAGTGCGTAGGAAGGGAGCTTGGTCGTGTCAAAGAGGTTCGAATAGGTCTTGCCGCCCGTCGTCGGCAGCACCAACGCGACTTCGAAGGTTCGATCACCGTTGCCCACCACCGCCACGACCGAGGACGTGTCCACCCCGGCCGGATCGTCCACCGTCGCTTTGATCGAGATTACGCTCCCGATCATGGAGCCGATGGCGGGCGACATGTCGGTGATGGCAGGTCCCGTGTCGTCACTCACGAAGCGACGCATGACCACCGTCTGTACGCCATTCTCGTCATCGGCGCGGACGGTGACCAGCTGATCGCCCTCCAGGGGCGGAACGAAGCTGTTGAAGTCGATGGTTCCCTTGTAGACGCCCTTGCTTGTCTCCTTCAGCGGGACCGGACTCCCCTGCCCCAACGCCATGGTGACCGAGCTGATGGCAAACTTCGCCTGGGTTGCGCTGACCTCGACTGGCGCGGAGCCCTTGTAGTATCCGCCCTCGGTCGGAGTTTTCACGACCAGCGTCGGCCCGGTATCCACCCACAACGTGACCGTGGTTTTCGCCGAAGTTCCGCCAACCGTCGTGGCAGTTATGACCAGGTCATAGGCTCCCGTGGCGACCTTCGACAAGTCGAGGGGAACGTCGGAGAAGATGAAGCGCGTGGTGTTCGACTCGGGAACCGAATCCGTCTCGGACCTGGCCAGCTTCGCAGTTGCCGCCGGGGTGCCTGTCAGAGAATCGTTCAGCGATGCTGTGACCGACGAAACGTCGTCGGCCCTCATGTCACCCGAAAGCGAGACGACCGTCACCGTGACCACCGGCTTGGGGCCGTAGCTAGCCGGAACGATCAATGCGTCAGCGACGCCGCCGTCCCCAGGCGGAACCAATGATGCCGTGTCGACGGTCACCGTGATCGACGGCGCAAGGGCTCCCCCGTCGACACCGTCTGCTGTCCCATCTGCGCTGGAATCGCGCTGGCCGTCGGCCTTGGTGGCGGCGCCGCCCCCGTCGTGGAGCCCGTTCGCCTCCAGATCGGCGTCAAATCCTACGGTCCGGGTGACACCGCCGTCGTCTTCTGGCACCGGGGGCGGTGACAGCACTTGCTCCGTTCCCTTTGAACAGCCGGCAAGAACCAGCAACGCGCCCAGCAAAGTCGATCGAGAAAGAAGTGATGCGCTCATGTACCGCCCTCTCCTTCATAGGTTCGGACGAGTTGAATCAACTATTTAGCCCCGGCTGGGGGTGGCGCGATGGGGGTGGGTTCCGGCGCGGGGCCGTCAACGGGCGCCGCCTGGTCAGGCGCAGCGGCCACCCCCTTGCGTTTGGACTTCGTCTTGGCTCTAGGTTCAGCCCTCACGGAATCGCCTTCGCCGGAAATCGACCAGCCTTCACCATCTGTAGCCTGGCTCGGGGCCGAATCCACTCCGGCTGGCGCCTTCTCCGCGATAGGAGCTGGCTTGCCCGGCGGAAAGTCGAACACCAGAAATCGCGTTCCATTGGGCCCGGCCTCGGTCCCGGGCGTGGAACGAGCGGGTTCGCGGAGCGTGATGACAAGCTCGACATCCTTTCGACGCTGCTTGGCCGACACGCTTTGAACGGGCGTGGGAAAGGCGCGCGTGTCGAGCTTCCGCCGGTTGTTCGCTATGTGAATGCGGCACCCGCGAAGCAGAACCGTCAGCGTGGAATGGCCGGCCTTGGACATGCGGCCCTCCTTCACCTCGAACTCCACTGGTCCGGTCGTCTGGAAAAAGACGCGCGACCCCGTGGCCGTGGGCTGGTAGCCCGTCCAGATGAGATGGGGCGGGCTCAGGGGCGACTGGGGCAAGGGGTTGCTCGCGTTGCCCCCCAGGGTGACGCCCCCGTACTTACCACCCGGGGCAGCCAAGGGCTCACCCTCTCTGGCACCCTGGTCCAAGGGCACGATCTGGTCGGCACGGGCGGGCCCCGCCATCACCACACCTGCGCAGGCAAGCAGCACCGGACGCAGAAGACTCAGATTCGCGCGCAGGTTGAGGTCCATCCCCTGTCATCATAAGCGTGGGGCCGACGATCTGGCAAATACAGAGCGCGTCAAAACGTCCGCCATGCTGGGCTGCGGTGAATGAGCGGCATGGCAGGAGCCGGTCTGCAAGCCACGGCCGCAAACCTTTGGAACCTTCCAGCACCACAAACCTCTGGAACCTTCTACAGCAAGCCCACCACAAACCCCACAGCCCCACAGCAAGCCTCTGGAACCCTTCTCTGGCGCCTCTGGGGAACCTTCGTCTGGGCAAGCCGAAACTCTCTG
The DNA here is from genome assembly GCA_003170035.1 of Myxococcales bacterium. Classification (GTDB taxonomy): domain Bacteria; phylum Myxococcota_A; class Polyangia; order Fen-1088; family Fen-1088; genus Fen-1137. Next base: position 6,152 of record PMZX01000422.1, read on the forward strand.
CGCAACTCTTCCCTGCAGCTGCCGAGAATCAGGCATGCCACGACCATTGCGTTTCGTCTCTGAAAATGCCCCCGTCGAGATCACCACCCGCACTTTGCAGGGCCGGCTGCTGCTCAGACCGTCACCTGAGTTGAACGACCTGATTCTCGGCGCCATCGGCAAGGCCCAGGACCGCTACCACATGGTCGTCCACGCCTTTGTCGCGACGTCGACGCATGCGCATTACATCTTGTCACCCACCAGCGCCGGGCAGCTTGCCAGATTCATGCAGTTTGTGAACGCGAACATCGCCAAGGAAGCCGGACGACTGCACTTGTGGCGGGAGCGACTGTGGTCGAGCCGGTACCGCTCCATCGTGATCGCCGACGAGCAAGCCTCTTTCGCGCGTCTTCGCTACGTGCTCGCCCACGGCGCGAAAGAGGGCCTGGTGGCCCGCCCGGGTTCGTGGCCGGGCGCCAACTGCATCGCAGCCCTTGGCAGAGGCGAACTGCTGCGCGGAATCTGGTTCGACCGCTACGCCGAGTACAAAGCCAGGCAGCGGGGCGAGTCTGTCCCGGCCATGCAGTTTGCCACCACCTACGACGTCAAGCTGACCCCGCTGCCGTGCTTGCAGCACCTCAGCGAGAGTCAGCGTCAAGCCGAAATCCGGCGGATGGTGAAGGAGATCGAAGAGCTGGCCGAGGCCGTGAACCTGGAGAAAGGACGAACGCCCATGGGCGTAGCCGCGATCCTCGCGCACGACCCACATTCCCGGCCTGCGATCACCGGCCGCAGGCCGGCGCCGTTCGTCCATGCGCCGGACAAGGAGACAGAACTGGAGTGCCGGGCCAAGTACCGCGCGTTCGTCGACGCGTTCCGAGCCGCAGCCGAGCAACTGAAGAAACGCCCAGCCGCCTTCGGGGATATGTTTCCCCTGTGCTCCTTCCCGCCTGCCTTGCCCTTCAACGCCCCGGCCTGAACGCAGTCCGACTCTGAGCTGGCGACGTGGTCGCCGAGAGATCACCTGAACCTGCCCAGCGCCGGATCATACGCCCCGCCCCGCCTTCACGGCATCGGGTCCGAGCCTGCAATTGCGTCCACCGGCTCATTGAGCAGCCGGGCCCGCACAGCGCCGACCAGGAAGATCGAGCCTGCCACCACCACAAGGCCGTTGGGTGCACCGGCCACCAGGGCGCGGGCGCGCGCAAGCGCCTGGCCAGGGTCAGTCACCACCTCGACCTTTCGTCCTCCACCGCGCGGAACCAGCGCCGCCAGTTCGTCGGGCAGAATCGACCGTTCGCTGGGCGAGCGCGTGGCCACCACGAAATCGAAGTGCGGACAAAATGCGGCCAGCATGGCCTCCACATCCTTGCCCTGCACGATGGACACCACCAGGGCGCGGCGGGACGCGGCCGGCAGCGCAGCGGCCAGCGCCTCTGCTCCCTCGGCATTGTGGGCACAGTCGAGCAAGACATCGTCAGCGACGCGCTCGAGACGCCCTGGCCAGCGCGTACCGGCGAGGCCGCGCTTGACTGTCTCGCCTTGCAGCACAAGTCCCATGCTGGAAGCAACCTCATGAGCCAATGCAACGGCCAGGGCTGCATTCGAGACTTGGTGGGCCCCGGCCAACCCCAGCGGAAAGTCCGGCGCAGTGAAATCGACGCCCAGGTGGCGCAACGGCGACCCTGTTTCGCGCGCCACCCGCTCGACCTCCGCCAGGGCCTCGGGTGAAAGCGGCCCCAGAAAGAGGGGCACCCCGGGCCGCGCGATGCACGCCTTCTCGTGGGCGATCTCGCCGATGGTGTTGCCCAGCAGGTCCTGGTGGTCAAGCGCGATGCTGGTGATGGCGCAAGCCAGGGGCTGCGAAGCGGTGGTCGCGTCCAGTCGACCGCCCAGGCCTGTCTCCAGCACGGCCAGGTCGACCCGGGCCTCGGCAAACGCCAGAAAAGCCAGCACGGCCGAGATCTCGAAGTAGGTCAGAGGCACGTCGGTTGCCGCCACGGCCTCGTCGAGCTGGCCCAGGCGCTCGCCCTCGACCTCGCGGCCGTCGACGCGTATGCGTTCGGAAAAACGGCACAGGTGCGGCGAGGTGAAGAGCCCGGTGCGCAGGCCGGCGGCGCGCAAGATCGAGTCGAGAAAGGCCGCGGTCGAGCCTTTGCCATTGGTGCCCGCGATCTGGACCGCGCGAAAACGGCGTTCAGGCCAGCCCAGACGCTCCAGCGCCAGCCGCACGCGGTCCAGGCCAAACGAGACACCAAGGCTGCGCACCGATTGCAGGCGAGCCAGCAGCTTCCTGTACGCCGTGTTCATGTCTTCACCGGGAGACTGGCGGCCAGTGCGTGCGCTTGCAAGCCGGTCTCTCAACAGTCAGCGGGTCGGATAGTGGGTCGGATAGCGTGGGCGCAGGCGAGCTTTGCTCGCCGAAGCCCGCCGCGAGGGTTTGGCGAGGCCGAGCGAAGCGAGCGGGGACGAAAGGCGGGTGGGGGGCCGAAGGGCGTAGCGAACCCTCTCAGGGTTCCCATCACAATCGTCGGCCGTCGGTGCATCGAAGAACTAGTGCACCGGTACTAGTTGCGCGTCGCCAACGGCGGGGTTCCCATCCAACGCAAGGTCAGGGCAATGGTCGCTTTCAGCTCCTTGCGGGGCACGATGATGTCCACGAAGCCATGACTGAGCAGGAACTCGGAGCGCTGGAAACCAGGGGGCAGGTTCTGGCGGATGGTGTTCTGGATCACGCGCGGGCCGGCAAAGCCGATCAGCGCCTTCGGCTCGGCGATGTGCAGATCGCCCAGCATGGAGAAGCTGGCCGCCACGCCCCCGGTGGTGGGATGCAACAAGATGGACAGGATCGGCACGCGCGCATCCCGCAAGCGCGAGATGGCGGCACTGGTCTTGGCCATCTGCATGAGCGAAAGGATGCCTTCCTGCATGCGCGCGCCACCCGAAGAAGAAAAGATGAGGGCGGGCACGCGGCGTTCCAGGGCGCGCTCGAAGAGGCGGGTGATCTTCTCGCCCACCACTGACCCCATGGAACCGCCCATGAACTCGAACACGAAGAAGCCCGCCTCGACCGCGATGGCCTCGATGTGGCCAGCAACCGCAATCAGGGCCTCGACCTCGCCGGACGTCTTGCGCGTGGATTTCAAGCGCTCGCTGTACTTCTTCGAATCGCGGAAGCCGAGCGGGTCGATGCTTTCCACATGCGCGTCGTGCTCGATCAGGCTGCCCTTGTCCATGATGGAGGCGATGCGATCGCGCGTGGCCATGGCGAAGTGGTGCCCGCAGCTCATGCACACATCCAGGTTCTTGTGCACATCCGCGGTCAGGAGCGCCTCGCGGCACATGGG
>PMZX01000163.1 GCA_003170035.1 Myxococcales bacterium
GGGTGTCGGCCGTCCAGATACGCACCCTCCCCTCGGAAGGTCGTGACCTCCACAGGACGCGGGAAGTCGCCCACCAGCACCGTCACCGTGCCATGCTGGAGCCCAGTGGGAACGCTGAAGCGCGAACCAAAGACCCGTAAGATCTCCTCGGGGCGCGCGCTGGTCGCCACGTCGAAATCGCCTGTGGTTCGTCCCAGCAGCAGATCGCGCACGGAACCGCCCACCAGATACGCCTCGAACCCGCCCTCGAGCAACCGGCGACACACGGAAAGAACGTCGTCGGGGATCTGCTTCGGATCCAACACGCTAGGAATCCCCGCGTTCAGCTTGCAACGCCGCCAGTGCCATTTCAGCCGCGTTCTGCTGGGCTTCCTTCTTCGACTTTCCGCGGGCGCGGCCGTACTCCCTGTCGCCGAGCGAGATCGCCACCTCGAAGGTCTTGTCGTGATCGGGTCCGTGCTCGGCGACGACGGTGTAGCTGGGCGCCGTTTGCAGGCAGGCCTGCGAAACTTCCTGCAGGCGCGACTTGAAATCGCGCGCGGTGCTGGCCGGTGTGTCGGCCAAGGCGGGTTGAAACAGTCTCTCCACGACTTGCATGGCCGCAGCAAAGCCTCCGTCGAGATAGACCGCGCCCAGGAGCGCTTCCAGTGCATTGGACAGCAGCGACCGTTTCTGCCGCCCACCAGCCTGCTCCTCACCACGGCCAAGGAAAATCCACTGACCGAGCAAGAGGTCGTCCGAGACGCGCGCCAAACCCGCCTCGTTGACCAGGGCAGACCGCGCTTTCGACAACTCGCCCTCGGGATGTTCGGGATAGCGTCTCATCAGCATGTCGCTGATGGCCAGGGACAGCACCGAGTCACCCAGGAACTCAAGCCGTTCGTTGTCCGAACGATCGGTCTGCAGCGTCTCATTCATCCACGACCTGTGAGTGAGCGCAGTCTCGCACAGGGTGGGATCACGAAAGGAATAGCCGAGCTTGTCCTCGAGCGCGGCATAGGGCGAGAGCCTGTCGGTGGACGTCATACGTTGAGAGTGGGACAATCATAGCCTTCCGAGATGGTGCGAGCCACTTTCACCAATACGCGGCTCTTTCTGCGCGCTCTGACCATCCTTGTCCTGTTCATTCAGCAAGGATTGCACTGGCTGTTGGGTTGGTTGTGGCTGGTCGTCACTCTTTCGGGACGCAAGCGCCGTCAGGCCTGGTTTGGCCGTTGCGTGCTCAATCTGTTTCGCAGGCTGGGCGCCACCTTCATCAAGGTCGGCCAGATCATGAGCACGCGCCCGGATCTACTTCCCGAACACATCACCCACGCGCTTGAGCACCTGCAGGATGACGTGGGACCTTTCCCCTTTGCCCACGTGGTGCGCACCATCGAGGAGGATCTGCACCGCCCCTTGCGCGAGATCTTCGCCGAATTCTCCCCGGTTCCCCTGGCCTCGGCGTCGGTCGCGCAGGTGCACAAGGCGCGCCTGCCCGACGGCCGCGTGGTGGCGGTCAAGGTGCGACGTCCCAACCTGGTCGAGCTTTGCACCTTCGACCTCGCGGTCATGCGTACGGTCGCGCATTGGCTGGGCAAGCTGCCTCCCCTGGTCCCGGTGCAACCCGAGTCTGCGGTCGAGGAATTCGGACGCGCGGTGTTCGCCCAACTCGACTTCTGCATCGAGGCGCGCAACAACCAGCGCTTTCGCGAGAACTTCCGCGACGAGAAGGAGGTGGTCTTTCCCGAGGTACTGACCGAGCTGTCCAGCGAGCGCATCCTGTGCATGTCATTCATCGAAGGGACCAAGATCTTGGGCGTAGGCCACACGCGATCGGATCCGAAGCGCATCGCCCGTCTGGGCATGCACGCGCTCATGAAGATGATCTTCGAGGACGGTTTCGTGCATGCAGACCTGCACCCGGGGAACATCTTCATCACCACGGACGATCGGGTGGCGCTGCTCGATTTGGGTCTGGTCGGGGAGCTCGACCCGCCTCACCGCGCGGCGCTGGCGCGTTTCTTTGCCGCCTGGGCCCAGCGGGACGGCGGCACGATGGCCAAGCAGATGTACTCGCTGTCCACCAGCCACGCAGACGACCAGACCACCTACGAGGCGTTTCGCGTTTCAGTCATCGAGTTCGTGGCCCGCTACTGGGGCCACCGTCTCGCCGATGTCCAGGTGGGCAAGGTGCTGATCGACATGCTGGGCATCCTGCGGCGCCACCGCATCCGCATGACCCCGGCGTTCACCATCGTGAACATCGCCATCGCGGTCACCGAGGGCATCGGCAAGCAACTCGATCCCGATCTCGATCTGATGGCCGAGGCCATCCCATTCTTCATGTCACACCCCTCCCTGTCCGCCCCCGCGTCGGATGGCTAGCGACTCCGTCCACCGGGACGCCCGTGCGGCAGCGGGGCAGTGGCGCTGGCGCCGTCCTCGGGCCATGGGTGGCGTGGGTAGCGGCGGCACAGCTCGCGCCGAATTGCGGGGTAGTGCTGGCGCCAGAAGTTGGCCAGGTCGCTGGTAACCTGCACCGCACGGTGGTTGGGCGCCAGCAGGTGCAAGGTCAGCGGCACCCGCCCCCTGCAGATGCTCGGCCCGGCAGGCATGCCGAAGAAATCTTGCAGACGCGACTCGATCCAAGGCGGCTTGCCCGACTCGTAGTGTACGGGAACCATGCGGCCGCCGGCTAGGCGTGTCCGCTCGGGAACCTCCTCGCGCAGCAGCCGGGCCACCGGCGCCGGCAAGCTGGCCAGCCAGCGATCCTCGATCGGGCTGACCTGCAGTTCGGCCCAGCTGGTTATGCCATCGCAAGCCGCCACCACCATGACTTGCCACTGCTTGGCGTCCAGCGCGGGAACGCCCGCCTCAGGAAAGGCCAGGCGCAAGACCTCCAGCTTGGCTTGCAAGGCCGCCGGTGCTTCCCCGCGCTCTGGTCCGCGCTGCCCGAGGGTGGCCTCGGCAAGCAGACGACTCGCCTCGGCCGAGGGTAGCGCAGGCTGGCGCGATTCTTCCAGCACGATCGCGCCGCACAGCAGTCGACTCCACCGCTCCACGCGCTGGCGGTCCGCGTTCCACTCGAGCTCATCACGCTCCGCCAGTTCCCCCGGCGCGATGTCGAGCAGCCACTCGGGACGGATGCCCACCGCCAGACGCACGCGCACGGCCCGGCCGCCCCGACGGGCCACTGCGCCGGTGCGCTCCTCGACGTCCACCGCGCAGAGCAGGTCATCGGGTGGCTGCGCCCCGACGTCAGCCACGCCGCCGGAAGCCAGCAGCGCCTGGTTGCTGCCCGGGCTGCGTCGGCGCATCACCCGGTCAGGGAAGGCCGCCAAGGTGGCCATGGCCAACGCCTCGTCGATGGCATCAGCCTGGGCGGGCTCCCCACGCGACTGCGTCGGCCGCCCCGCCGACCCATCCCGCCGCAAGGCCGCAGCGAGCTGCCGCCGCGCCATCTCAGCTGTGTCAACCGCGCGCGCATCCACACCCAGGCCACGCAACCGCTCCCGAGCAAAGCGCACGGCTCGCGCTTGCTGGAAGCGATCCAGCCTTTCGAGAAGGTCGGCCCCTTCCGGCGCGCCCGCGCGTTCGCCCTGCCCCGCGAACCGCGTTCGCGCCGTGTCGCTGATGTCTCCCTCCGCAACCAGGGCGGCCAGCGCCGCTGCGTCCTGGCCCACGCCTCGCCGCTCGCCCTCGACGATCAGCCGGGCCAGCCGGGGATGAACCGGGAAACGAAGCATCTGCTGGCCGGTATCGGTCAGCCTGCCCCGACCATCCAGGGCGCCTAGCCGCCGGAGCAGATCGTGCGCGGCTTGCAGCGCCGGTGCTGCAGGCGGTTCGAACCACGCGAAGCTCTCGCCTTCGCCCACGCCCAGCGCCGCCAGGGTCAAGAGCGCCTCGCCCAGATCGAGCCGCGCGATCTCGGGGACCTCGTGTGGCCGGCGCGAATCGAAATCGTGCTGCGTGTACAGGCGCAACGTCCGCCCGGGTTGCGTGCGGCCCGCTCGGCCGGCACGCTGAATAGCCGAGGCCTGGCTGATCTTGCCCACCGCCAGCACCGGCAGACCGCTCCACGGCGAATGCGATGCGATGCGGGCCAGCCCCGAATCGATCACCGCGACCACGCCGTCGATGGTGACCGAGGTCTCGGCGACGTTGGTGGAAAGAATCACCTTGCGGCGAGGGGCAGGCTCCACCGCCCGTCGCTGTTCGGCAGCCGGCAGATCACCGTGCAACGGCAAGAGCAAGAGATCGCGGGCCTCGGCCAGCGCCGCCAGCTTCTCGGCGGCGCGCCGGATCTCGGCGGCGCCGGGCAGGAAGACCAACACGTCGCCCTCGAGTCCCTCCTGGCACAGCCGACGCACGGCGCTCGCGACTTGATCGGCCAGCGGTCGCGCGTCGGGCTGGAGCAGATGCTCTAGCGAAATGTCGAACAGTCGGCCCTCGCTGCGCACCAGCGGGCAATCGCCCAAGAACTCGCACACCGGCGTTGCGTCCAGGGTCGCCGACATGGCCAGCAGGCCCAGGTCAGGCCGCTCCGTGAGTTGCAGGCGCCGCAACAAAGCCAACGCCAAATCACTGGCCAGATGGCGCTCGTGGAACTCGTCGAGGATCACCACCTCCACCCCAGGCAGCGTCGGCTCGTTCAACAGTCGCCGCAGCAGGATCCCCTCGGTGACGAAGCGGATGCGTGTGTGTGGGCCGGCCTCCTCCGCAAAGCGCACGGTGTAGCCCACCGTATCGCCGATGCGCTCGCCACGTTCGCCGGCCACGCGCTCGGCCGCCAGGCGCGCCGGCAGACGGCGGGGTTGCAGCACGACGATCTCTCCCCGCTGGCCAAAACCCGCGTCGAGCAGGGCGGGGGGAACTCGGGTGGTCTTTCCCGCGCCCGGCGGCGCCTCAATCACGACAGCGCCGCGCGCGCGCAGCGACGCCACGATCCCCGGCAAGAGCGGGTCGATGGGCAGGGCGGCAGGCGCGGGCCGACCCATCAGGGAAAGATCTGCGCTCCCTGCCCTCGCTTCAGGTCGAAATCAAACTGCCCGCTCAGCCAGCCCCCGATGTCGGGGTTGGGCGGCGGCTGGAGCTGCTCTTGCGCCACCACCACCTTTTCATCCTGCAGGGTCAGGTAGAACGCCGTGGCGTTCAACCGTTGGTCGAGTTCGATCTTGAACGCAGGGTCGACCGCTGTGCGCAAGGTAGGATCCACCTGCTCATTTTGCGCGGCAGAGCCGAAGTCCGTGAATTCGACCCACGACTGCCAAGCCCCATTGTCCACCATCTGCACGACACCATCGACCGGAAACGCATCATCGGCGGTCGCTGCCACGGGGCGGGTACAGGTCATGAGCGGATTCAGCGTCGAATGGATGATGCCGCCCACCACGGAAATGCGGACACGGCCAGGCCCGGTGGGAGAGGCGCGGAAACAGTAGCGATCGTCGTAGTCGTGCTGGTTGGGCTGGCCTGCAATCTCGCGACCTCGCACGCAGCGAGCCACTTCATACGAATTCACTACATCGAAAAACAGGGCGTCGTTGTTCTCGATCTGCTTGCCCGAGCGCTGCAGGCGAATGGTGATCCGATTCATGCGGGGCTCCGACCCGCTCAGCGGCGCCGGCGACCCGCTCGGGAACTGGCTGAGCTGGTCGATGGGCTCGCCGGCGAAGAAGCCGGGGTTCAAGCTGTAGTCAGCCGGCGCCGATGGGGTTCCGCAAACACCTGTGCTGTCGCAGTAGTCGCCGGCGGCTGAGCAGTTGAGCACAAATAGCTTGCCGGTGGCTGCTCCCGTGCCCTGACCGACGCTGCACGCCGATACGGTCAGTACCACCAGCACCAGCACAAGGCGTGTGGAAAGGTTGGCCGTCATCCTGTCCTCCTCAGGCGAAAGCGTGTTCCCCGTCGAGCCCCTGTCTCCTCGACTGCCGAGCCATCGCGTACCGCCAATTCGATCTGCCCGCTGCTGCCCGGGTACAGCACCAATCCGCCGGGCGCCACGTCCGAGTAGGTCCGCCCCGCGACCACAGCCAACCGGCGGTCATTCCATTCCATCTCCATCTCCCATGTGCCGGTGGGGGGCTGGCTGCCCTCGAACGAGGTGATGAGATTGCCAAACCGGTCCACGTGGATGACCTCGCCCTGCCCTTCTCCGGCAAGCGGCCCGCTGGTGGGAATGGGCAGCTCGGTCATGCTGGCGAGCGGCGGTCCCGCTCCACTGGCCGGCAACCCACGCGCCAAGCACCCAGCGGCCGGTGCCAGAACGTCGCGGCCATGAAAGGTGGGGCTGACCGGCTCGCGGCGAAACGCCGGATCCTCGATGCGAAAGGCGCGTTTTCGGTTGCGCGCCGCCAAGGTCAGCAATCCATTGTCCGGGCCGATGAAGGTGGATTCCTCGGTTTCCACTATCACGTCTGCGCGAGGGCCGCCCACCCCCGGGTCAACCACCGCCACGTGGATCGAGCCGGCTGGGAAGAAAGGCGCCGCCTGGGCCAGTATCAGAGCCCCCTCCACCACATCGCGGGCAGCGATCTCGTGCGTGATATCGACGAGGACGGTGCCGGGAGCCATGGACAGGATCACGCCCTTCATGGCGGCCGCGTAGACGTCGGCCGACCCAAAGTCGGTGGTGAGGGTGACGATGGCCATGGCCCGCACTCAGTATCCTACCACTCGAAGTTCCTGTAGGCGCGCCCAGCAGGTCGCCCCACCAGTAGGTCACTCCAACCGACGGTCTGCGCCTCTGGTAAAGTCCTGCGACCATCTTGCCGATACTTTGAAGCTACGGACCGATTCGGGTCGAGGATCAAAATCATCTATACTATCGAGGCCGATTCGTAGTGGGGCTTGTGACATGACCAAATCGGAGCTTGCCGAGCGCCTGTCGCAGGCACAGAAGCTGCCCAAGGGCCGTGCCGGGCTGCTGCTCGACACGATATTCGATTGTCTGCTCCAGGCGCTGAGCCGGGACGAGCGCATCGAAATCCGAGGGTTCGGCAGTTTCGAAACCCGGCACTACCGGGCCCGCAAGGGACGTAATCCGCGGACCGGCGCGTCCGTGCAGGTAAAGCCGAAGCGCCTGCCCTTCTTTAAGGTTGGCAAGGAACTGCGTGATCGGATCGGCGACGGCCTGCGCGCCACCCGCGAGTTGCCAGCCGCGGCCCCTGCAGCGCCCACCGCCCCGCTGGTCGCGACTTCTGCAAATAAATCCTAGTAACTCGCCTGCACCCGTCCCTTGAGTTTGATCGTCAGTTCGCCTGTGGGCACAGGTCCGCTCTCCTCGACCACCTGACCTGACAGGATGAGGTCAAACGGCGTGTTGAAGTCCGTGAGATAGGTTGAAAGCGCAACCTGCGCCTCGGCGGCGAGAGTGACCTGACTGTCGTCCGACTGCCACGGGATGCTGGCCAAGAACATCGCGCCGGCGGCGTGAGCTGAGACGACGCCTCGGGGGGCGACGTAGAGACCGACTGCGCGCAAGGGCAAGGGGTCAATCCCAGCGTCAGCCTTGGAAACCCTGATCTCGAGTGGGTCGATGGTCGCCTGCGCGAGAACCCAATGACGCTCGTCCTGCAGCGCCGGGACGTTCCTCAGATCGATCTCATTGGTGTCGTCGTAGTCAAAGGCCAAGGCGCACCTGTCGTGGTCGTCGCAGCTTAGCGGGTACTCTTGGCAGTCCACCACGGGATCGATTATGGGAGACAGCTGGCAACAGTCAGCTACCAGCGCGGCCGGGCCGCGACAGACCACCTGCGGCACGCCGGTTGGAGGAGGCTGCCACCAGCGCGAATCGGTCGTGCTGATCCCGAAGGGTGCGGGAGTCAAATCGAAACTCAGCGCTCCGCCGCCCACCTGGTCGAACAGACTGCATCCGCCTGCCGCTGGGACGGCGGCGGCAAGCCAGGCAACCCAGAGAGGCCCGACAGTGCCGCGCATGGGGCACAGCCTATCCTATGATGAGGTCCTTGAGAACCTCTCGGGGATCACATTTTCCGTACCCTAGACCTTCTGTTCGTCGCGCAGCTCGAGGTTCATGGAGCCGAACCGGTCGACCCGGGACGCGTCCTCGCCGCTGGTTTGGCGGGCGCGGCAGGCGACGCGCTGGGGCTGGGCACAGCTCCTGTCGGCCGGGCCGAGGCGAGGAACTGCACAGCCACCACCTTCTCGGGTGGTTTTTCGGCCTTGTCGCTCTTTTCGGTGATGAATTTGATGGCGTGAGGCTGTCCCGCCGGCAGCACCAGCACGCTGTCGTTGCCAAACGGGTAGTCCTCGCGGCCAACGCTCAGTTTGCCTTCCCCCGCCACCATGTAGAGGATCTCCGTCGATCGTCCATGATCGTGTCGCGGCACTTCGGCGCCCAGGGGAAACTCCAGCAGGTTGACGGTCACAGCGACGCTGCCGGTTGCCTTGGTATCAAGCAGAACCTTGACCGTGCCCTTTCCGCCGGCAGCGGGTGCGGCCGCTACTTCGGTTGCTGTCACTGCCACCACGTGACCGTTCCCCTCGGCTGGGACCTTGGCCGAGGACGAGTCGCGAATCACCTCGAAATCGGCCCGTCCTCGCACATCGGTCGGGTCGCGGTACACGCGCTCGGGCCCCGGTGGCGCGAATGCCTGCAAGAAGATCGCCGTGCTCTGGCGGCCCATGTTCTCGATCACATGCGGATATCCAGCGGGCACGAACACCGCCGCGCCTTCGTCCAGCTTGATGGGTGCCACTCCGGTAGGTCCCAGCAGGCGCGCGTGGCCCTTGAGCAAGTAGAGGACCTTGGCGCTGCGGGGGTGACGGTGCATGGCCACGCGGCTGGCCGGGCCGACGTTCAACTGAGTCAACGAGATGCCTTGCACGCGCATGTTGGTCTCGTCGGCCAGCACCTTGACGGTAAAGGGGGCGTCGCGTTTCGGGCCCGCGGTGGCCTTGCCGGACGGAGCAGAGCCGAGCACGCGCTCGGGCACGTCCTCGGCCTTGACCACGAACTGGCTCATCTGCGACTGGAATGAGAACGGCAGCACGACCCTGGCACCTGGTTCGATCCCCTCCACAGTCCAGCCCATGGCTGCCTTTTGCACGCATGCCGA
>PMZX01000045.1:0-246 GCA_003170035.1 Myxococcales bacterium
TCCAGCCGGACTCTCTTCGACCAGGTCGACTTCGTGGCCACTCTGGTCGCGCCAGAAATGGAGGCCCCATGGGCGGCCGGCCGCGAAGCGCGCTTTGGCGAGCTCGGACACGACGTACGATTCAAAGATCGCACCGCGACTGGCGTGCACGTCAAGCTGGTCGGCGGATTCGATGGACAGCAACCACGCCAGGAGCCCAGTGTCGTAGAAGTACAGCTTCGGCGTCTTGATGAGCCGCTTGCCCAG
>PMZX01000045.1:344-16612 GCA_003170035.1 Myxococcales bacterium
TAGGTCTGCACGTACTGGCCATACCAGAGACCTGGCGCGACACCCTGAGCGTGAATCGGGGGGTAGAAGCCGTCGAAAAGGACTCGGCTGAGCGTGGGCAACGCCTTGACGTTCACACCATGGGCCTCGCGCAGCAGAAATGGAAGAAGCTGCAGGAGTCCCGCACGGCCGGCCAGACTCTGGGAAATGCGCGAGTGCAGATCGAACTGGCGCGAGCCGGTCAGCACGAAGCGACCGGGCCTACGATCCTCGTCGACGACCTGTTGCAAGTACGAAAAGAGTTCGGGGAAACGCTGGGCCTCGTCGAATACCGCCCCGCCTTGGTGCCGCTGCAGAAAACCACGGGGATCCTGGGTGGCGGCCCAGAGGATGTCGGGGTTCTCAAGCGACACATAGGGCTTCTTGGGAAACGCCATACGCGCCAGCGTCGTCTTGCCTGACTGGCGCGGCCCGGTGATGGCCACGACCGGAAAGTTGGCTGCCAGATGGTTCAGGTACTTTGTTGCGTCACGAGTAACCACATGAAAAGTATATAGCTGTCTTGGTAATTGGAAATTGCACTTCCAAACACTGCATACTGCGACGTGCTATTCCGACCTCGATGGCTAGATAATTATCTCAGTATGTCTAGATATGCCGGGACTCGGGAACGCGTCAGCTTGTGCCAGCGGACACTTTCGTCAACAGCGCCTGCCACGTTGCCAGGGCCTGCTGCCGCTTGAAGCGCGCAGCCCACAGCGCGCGGGCGCGTTCGCCCATCTCGGCGAGCAGGGCTGGGTGGCATGCGAGGTCCCGAATCGCGCTCGCGAGTTCGGCGGCCGCGCCCACGGAAAAGGCCCGGCCGCAGCCGGCTTGCTCGATGCACATGGCCATCCCGCCCTTGCGATCGCCGACGAAGAGGACCGGCCGCCCGGCGGCGAGCACGGAGTAGAATTTGCTCGGGACGATGAGTCCTTCGAGTTCGGGTTTGAGGGAAACCAGGTGCACGTCGGGTACCGACAGGCTGATCGCCAGACGGTCGAGCGGCTGATAGGGCCGAAAACTGACGTTGGTCAGGCCCAGCTCGGCCACGCGCGCTTCCACCCACCCGCGCTGGGCGCCGGCGCCGACGAAGAGAAAGCGCAGGTCGGGCAGGTCGCGCAGCAGGGCCCCGGCGTCGAGGATGGTGGCAAAGTCGTGCGCGCGACCGAAGTTCCCGGAATACCCGACCACGAACTTCTGGCCGAGATCCCATTGCGCGCGCAGCGGGTTGGTAGTGGACGGCGCGGGGGCAGACGCCGTCTCGCCGGGGGACCAGTTGTGAATGACGTCGATCTTGTCTTGCGCGATCCCTTCCGCGCGCAGGCGTGCGGCCATGCCTTCGCCCAGCACGACGTTCGTCCGCGCCAGCCTGAGCGAGAGGTTGCGCAGCCTGCGCAGCAGCGGAGCGAGCATCGCGATGCCCGGAACGTGCAGGCCTTCCGCGATCTCGGGAAAGAGATCCTGCGTCCAGTTGATCGCGATGGATCGCCTCAGTCGGGCGACCAGAGCGCAAGGAACCGACAAGAGCGGCGGATCGGTTTCCGCGATGACCACAGTGCCGGAATCCGCGAGCATCACGAGCTTCGCAGTCGCGCTGAGATAGAAGGTGAGGTAGTCCATGGCCCGTGGCAGAAGCCGCCCGCGTCCAAATCGGGTCGCCCACACCCGGTGCACCTGCACGCCACGCACGCTCTCGCTCTCGGGCAAGACGCGTGAAGGATCGTCGTACAGTTGCCGGCTGGTGAGGATGTGGACGTCGAATCCAGCCTCGGCAAGGTGGAAGGCCAGATCGCTGAGGATCTGGCTGGTGGCCGAGTGATCGGGATGAAAGAAGCGATTGACGAAGATCAGGCGCTGCATGGACCGGCTGATGGTAACCCCGGCTGTCGCACTTTGAGAGGTGGACGGTCGATGGCGCACAAGATTGTCTCGGACGCGCGGAAATTGTCCAGTTCAGGCCACGGTCAGGCAGGGCGTCCCCCGACCCAAAGTGCGGCCGGACGGTCGCAGCCGACGCGACCGCGCTGCCCGTGTTGACTTGGGACTTAGTCCCATTCATACTCTGTGGGAGTGAAGGCCAAGATCCCCCACTTCTCGCTCGAACGGGTGAAGTCGATGGTCAAGCCATGACTAGCACGACAAAGAGGCGATGTGGCCAGTGTGGTGCTCGCGCGGTGATTGGGGTCACACGCGCCGGCCGGCTAACCATGTACAGAAACCTCGAGCTGGAGATCCCTGCGCACGTCGTCGTCCCTACCTGCACAAAGTGCGGGGCGGAGTGGATCGACGAGGCTGCCGCCAAGGCACTCGACGAGGCGCTGGAGCGCGTGTATGAGAGCAAGCTGCGGACCCGCCTGGATACCGCCCTGGAGAAGATCTTGAGCGAGGAAGGTAGCCAGGCGCGCGTGGAGCGCGTTCTTGGGGTCTCGCCTGGCTACCTATCGAAGCTGAAGCTCGGGAAGCGGCACCCGAGCGCGGAGATTGTCTCGGCGTTGGCCTTGGTGTCCGCAAACCCCAAACGCCGCCTGGCTGAGCTGGACAATTTCTTCAACCCCGCAGGGGGACGCAAGCGCGCCGCCGGCTAGGGTGACGAAGCCAAATCGGTGCGCCGGAAGCCGTTTGTTGTCATTAGGGAAAAGGTTAACTTTGGACAAGGCCGACCGGCGAACGCCGCTGCCCAGAAGGGACTTGGATCACGTCCTGGAGCACACCAGGGATCTGTGGGAGGAGTTGCGTGGGCAGCGGGTTTTCATTACCGGCGGCACTGGTTTCTTCGGTCGCTGGCTGCTGGAAAGCTTGGTCTGGGCCAACGACCGGCTCCATCTGGACGTTTCAGCTTTGGTCCTGTCGCGAAACCCTGATGCATTCCGGGAGAAGGCTCCCCATTTGGCGGACCATTCGGCCATTCAGTTTCACCCCGGCAACGTACGCTCGTTCAGTTTTCCGACTGGCAGCTTTTCGCACATCATCCATGCGGCCACGGAGTCGAGTGTAAAGCTGAACGCGGACGAGCCGCTGGCCGTGTTCGATACAATCGTGGACGGAACCCGCCGCACCCTGGAGTTTGCCCGCCACTCTGGCGTGAGGAAGTTCTTGCTGACCAGCTCGGGCGCAGTCTATGGCAGGCAGCCCCCTGGCATGCCCCACGTCCCCGAGGACTACCCCGGTGCGCCTGACCCGACTGATTCGCGCTCTGCCTATGGGGAGGGAAAGCGGGCCGCTGAGACTTTGTGCACGCTGTTTTCGAAGCAGCACGGGATCGCAACGAGGGTCGCTCGCTGTTTTGCTTTTGTGGGCCCTTACTTGCCTCTGGACGTCCACTTCGCGATTGGCAATTTCATCCGGGATCGGCTGAACGGCGGACCGATTGTGGTTCAGGGCGATGGCACTCCCCATCGCTCCTATCTCTATGCCGCCGACCTGGTGATCTGGCTGTTGGCGATTCTGCTGCGGGGCCAGAACGGCCGGATCTACAACGTCGGATCAGAGGAAAGCATATCCATCGAGAGGTTGGCGCACATGATCGGCGCGGGTTTCAGTCCCGAGGTGGGTGTGGTCGTGAGAGGCAAGCCAGACCCAGGCAAGGCGCCCGAGCGCTATGTGCCGAGTACGGCGCGCGCCAGGCAAGAATTGGGTCTCCTGCCGTGGATTTCGCTTTCCGACGCCATCGGCCGCACGATCGCGTTCCATGGAGCTGCCGTCAGATGAAGCAGAAAGGAGTGGCTCGATGAAGATCAGTATTGTTACGCCCTGCTTTAACGAAGCAGAGAATGTTGCCGCTCTCTATAATGAAGTGAAGACCGCCATTGGTTCACTGGGGCCGCAGTACCACTACGAGCATATTTTCATCGACAACGCTTCGACGGACGAGACGGTGGCAATCTTGAAGCGGATTGCGGCAGAGGACAAGCGGGTCAAGATCATCGTCAATGCCAAGAATTTCGGGGTCTATCGCTCGCCACTTCATGCGCTATACCAGGCAAGCGGCGAAGTGATCATCCCCATGTCCGCGGATCTACAGGATCCACCCGATTTGATCCCCGAATTCGTGCGTCTGTGGGAGCAGGGCTACAAGATCGTTGCGGCTGTCAAGAAGGGCTCTCAAGAGTCCTTCCCCATGGCCTTGGTTCGCAAGGCGTACTACCGAATACTGTGCTACTTGGCCGAGACTGAACTCATCAAGGATTTTACCGGCTTCGGTCTCTACGACAAGTGCGTGGTTGACCTCCTTCGTTCGACTGGAGATCACTATCCCTACGTGCGCGGTCTCCTCACCGAGATGGGCTATCCAATTGCGCGCGTGGAGTATATTCGCCCCACACGCAAGCGTGGATTTACGAAGAATCGGCTGATCGACCTCTACGCGCAGGCAATGAACGGCATCGTCAATCACTCGAAGATGCCGCTTCGGCTTGCAACGCTGATGGGCATGACCGTTGCGCTCTTGAGCTTTGCTGTTTCGGTTGGGTACTTTGTCTACAAGATCCGGTACTGGTACTCGTTCTCGATAGGTATGGCCCCGCTCGTGCTGGGCCTGTTCTTCTTTTCCTCGGTTCAGCTCATTTTTCTTGGTGTCTTGGGAGAATACATTGGCGCCATCCACAGTCGCGTGTTCCAGAAGTGGCTTGTCATCGAGAAGGAACGGGTGAACTTCGACTAGTTCGTTGCATCCAGGCGCGGCCGGTGAATCATTTTGGGAGCGACTAGGGCGACGCGGAGCACGGGCGGACCATGATGAACTGGCTACGACGCACGAGTCTTCGTCTCTGGAAACACCAGGGACTCAGGTACCTCGTGGTCGGCGGAACCAACACCGCGCTGTCATATGGCGTCTTCGCGCTCTGTTATCACCTTCTAGCGCCATACGTTCACTACATGGCCGTGCTGGTGTGCTGCACCGTTATCAACATCACAGTGGCGTATTTGAACTACAAGTTTTTGGTGTTTCGGACGAGAGGTAGCTACGTTCGAGAGTACCTGCGTTTCTATGGCGTTTACGCCGTGCCCATTGGCCTCGGGTTTCTGTTGTTTCCCTTGGGGGTCGAAGTGCTGCGCGCCAATGCGTACGCGACCCAAGCGGTAATCACCGTCATCACGGTGGTCTTGAGCTACTACGGACACAAGCACGTGTCTTTCAGGCGTGGAGCGCCCCCGGCGGCGCCATAGATTGGTTGGTCTCCATGAGCCTGAAGGGGGTGCCCACGCAAGTGTTG
Organism: Myxococcales bacterium; assembly: GCA_003170035.1. Classification (GTDB taxonomy): domain Bacteria; phylum Myxococcota_A; class Polyangia; order Fen-1088; family Fen-1088; genus Fen-1137. The sequence goes on from PMZX01000045.1 coordinate 5,579, forward strand.
AATTTGCAGCCACTTTGTGGCATCTGTCGAGCCCGGAGTCGCCCCCTATGGACCAAAAGCTCTCTGATTACGTCGTGGAATGTGTGCGCCGTGCCGGGGTCAGGCACGTGTTCCTCGTCCCCGGGGGCGGGGCCATGCACCTCAATGATTCTCTCGGACGCAGCGGACTAGAGCTGGTGCACAACCATCACGAGCAGGCGTCGGCTATCGGGTGCGAGGTATGTGCAAAGATGACCGGCGGGCTCGGAGCTGCCTTCGTGACGACCGGATCAGGTGGCACCAATGCCGTCACCGGCTTGGCTGGGGCGTGGCTGGATTCGACCCCGTGTATCTTCCTCCGGACCGGACAGAGGATCCTGCACACCACGGCGCTTGGCGCCATGGGGTTCGCGATTCCGTCCGCCATCGCCTTGCGAGAAGATGTGCGGGAGGTTCTGGCTGCCAAAGGACCCGTGGTGTGCAATGTGGCCGTCATCCAGGATGAAGACCGCCTGCCGCGCATTGCTTCTCGCCCGCTCCCGGGCGGGGGCATGGTTTCAACACCTCTCGAAGACCTGTTTCCATACCCACCACGCGCCGAGTTTCTAGAAAACATGACGGTGGCGCCACTTGAGGATGTATGAACATCGGAATCATGCAAGGTAGGCTCGTGCCACCCGAGGGTGGCAGGTTTCAGTCTTTTCCGCGGTTCGGCTGGCGTCGCGAGATTGAGTTTGCGGCTACGGCCGGCCTCGACTGCATCGAGTGGATCGATGACGAGTTCGGCATTGGCGAGAACCCGTTGTGGAGCAGTTCCGGCTTGGCGGAACTGCGTGCCCTTTCGACTCGGCATGGCGTTGCCGTGAGATCGGTTTGCGCCGACTGGTTCATGGAGAATCCGCTGCTCCGATGTGGAGAGACGGAGAGACGCGCACGTGTGGCGCGCCTCTGCCAGCTCATCGCCATCGGCGGTGAGCTGGGCATCGAGCGCATCGTGATCCCGTTCGTCGACAACTCGCGGATCGAGGGGGATAACGACGTGCAGGCAGTGGTGCGTACACTCCTCGAGGCCGAGCCCGCCGCACGGATGAGTGGCGTTGAGCTGCACCTGGAAACGGCGCTCGCGCCCCGACCGTTCGCCGTTCTGCTCGATCGTCTGCCGCCGGCAACCTTTCGAGTCAACTACGATTCGGGGAATAGCTCGTCGCTGGGCTACTCACCGACCGAGGAATTTGCAGCCTATGGCGCGCGCGTCGGAAGTGTGCACATCAAGGATCGATTGCGCGGCGGAGGCACCGTGGCGCTGGGTACGGGGGACGCGGACTTCCCGGCGCTGTTCCGGGCGCTGGCTGCGCATCAATACCGAGGGGATTTCATCCTCCAGGCGGCGCGCGGCCAGGCGGGTGACGAAGTAGAGTTGGCACGTCGCAACCGCGCTTTTGTCGAGCGGGCCGCTGAGGCAGCGCGATGAGAGTGCTCTTTGTGGGCCTCGGGGGTATCGGTCAGCGCCACCTGCGCCACCTGCGCGCCCTTTGGGGCACGGAGGTTTGCGTCGTCGCATGGCGTAGTCGGGGCGTGGTCCGCGCTATTTCCGCGAACGTTGAGGTCGCACTATGACGCCAGCACAGTTGTTTGACCTGAGTGGACGCGTGGTTGTCATCACCGGAGGAGCGGGCCTTCTAGGCGTCCGTCACGCGGAGGCTGTAGCGGGTGCAGGTGCAATTCCGGTCCTGGTTGATCTCCGGCTCGAAGCCGCTCAACGTCGCGCCGCAGAGATTGCTTCCCGGTTTGGGGTTGCCGCCGTGGGCTTGTCCGCCGATATCACCCGAGCCGACGCGGTCGAAGCGTTGCGCGAAGAGGTGCTACGTCGGTTCGGGCAGGTCGACGTGCTCATCAACAACGCGGCCAACAACCCGAAGCAGGAAGATGCAGGCAAGGGAACGGAATGGTCTCGCCTCGAATCGTTCCCCCTCCGCCAGTGGGAGGCTGATCTTGCGGTCGGGCTTACCGGAGCCTTTCTCTGCAGTCGCGTCCTTGGTGCGGAGATGGCACGGCGTGGGCGCGGCGTTATCCTAAACATTGCGTCAGATCTTGGCATTATTGCGCCTGATCAGCGTCTCTACCGCCGCCCCGGTCTTGCCGAGGACCAGCAACCCGTGAAACCGGTAACCTATTCAGTTGTCAAGACGGGGCTCATTGGGCTCACGCGATACCTCGCCACCTATTGGGCCGACAGGGGCGTGCGCGTGAATGCGCTTTCACCGGGTGGGGTTCACAACAACCAACCCGAGGATTTCGTTCAACGGCTTTCGCAGCTCATTCCGATGGGGCGGATGGCGAACCTCGATGAGCTCCAGGGCGCCGTCCTATTCTTGTGTTCCGACGCGTCCTCGTACATGACGGGCGCGAACTTGGTGCTGGATGGAGGTCGCACATGCTGGTGAATCAGAGGAGGGAACTCGGGCGGTCTGAACTGATGGATTCCGTCGAGGAGATCTAGGGCTGGTAGAGCAGAATCAGTTTGTTGCCCAAGCCCAAGTCGTGTCGAATCTGATCTGCAATCTCGCGTTGGAAACCGCGTGACGAGACCAGAATCGGTTCGTTTCGCGAGCCCAATTCATGCGGTGAGATCACCGGGATCTCGCGCAGGCGTTGCTGCTGGTAGTTGCGGTTCGAATCCACGAAAACGGCGATTCTCCGAGGATCGAGCCCTCCGGTGGCAAGCAACCGCAGCGTGTGTGCGCCGACACCCCAGACAATCATGCGCTCACCTGGTCCAATCGCCTGATCGATCTTGCTGCGAATGCGCGCGTCTTCGGCTTGGCATCCCTGGACGTACGCGCGAAGGCCCTCACCTGTTTCGGTGTCCCGTTCGGCGGGAGCAGACCTCGCGCATTTTTCGTAGACACCGTAGGTCGTCAGACACACAGCTTCATTTTGCGCCCTTCTAGCACGTCCTGAGTTCAGAGTGCGGAAACGCCGAGACTGCATCAGATTGTTCAGCGATCCAGGCGAAAAGAAATTGATGTGCTCGACACTGAACTCCTGGAAAGGCGCATCCAGATTCGGATCAAGTCGGCTCGCATCAGGCACTTCCAGGTAGACTCTTCCGCCGTCCCGCACGAGTCGGTGGAACTGCGCAACCGTCCGATCCAGATCGCGAATGTGTTCCATCACACCCACCAGGATCAAAAAGTCGTATGGATCATCGGGCAGGGTTGCGGTGAACACCGTCTCGGATACCGCTCGCACGCCAATGCCTTGCGCTGCACGAGCGCACGCAGGGGAAGGATCTGAGCCTTGAACGTTGGGAAAGCCTCGTTCCTGAAGGATCTTGAGCAAGTGCCCTGAGCCACAGCCGACTTCCAGAATTCGCGAATCCTTGTTCTGGATGTACGCCTCGATCGTCAGGGCTGCACGCAAGAAGCGGTCTTCGGAAGCACTAGAGTCCCTGCCTCCTCGGAATTCATAGTCGTATTTCGACAGGTCGCGATAGTATTCATCAAATACGGACTGGGGTGGGATCATGTCCGCGTAACCGGCTCCACATTCCGAGCAGACGACCACGTCATACCCGTCAAGTAGGTGTACACCCGAGAGGTGATCAAATGACTGGCGAAAGATCGGACTGCACGTTTCGCAGCCGCAGACTGGGCACGCTCTATGCGATAAGAGTGGCGTGTCCAATGGCATTCAGCCTCCTGATTCGTCCGGCGGACATGACAAGCTGAGGATTGGAGCAAAGAAGATCGTCCCGTTCGGCAGACGTCCCCTAGACAATCGTCCAACCTCCGTCCACGATCAGGGATTGGCCTGTTGTGAAGGCAGACGCGTCCGACGCAAGATACAATAGTGCGCCCACCAATTCGCGAGGGTTTCCCACCCTGCCAAGAACCGTGCGCGCCTTCAGACGCTCCAGGAAAGGATCGCCCGGCGCAACGCTGTTGTCGCCGGCCTCTTCAAGATTGGAGAATGGACCTGGCAGGATCGCGTTCGCTCGCACACCGAAGGGCCCCCAGAAAGAAGCCGTGTACCGAGTGAATGCGAGTAGCGCCGCTTTGGATGCGCTATATGCGGGTGGATTGACGAACGCTGTGCCGGCATACAGCTGCGGGCTGGGCGCCACCACCGCATACATCGTGCAGATGTTCACGATGCTGCCATGGCCGCGGCTCCGCATACCTGCTCCGATGCGCTGAGTCGTAAGCGCGGACCAGTAGACACCCGCGGTCAAGTTGCGCATCCAACCGTCGAACGTGGCGTCTTCCAGGTGGCCTTCGGGAACATTGAACCCAGTGCGTGGACCCAGTTCATGCGCGTTGTTTACAAGTACATCCACCACCGGATGTTCGCGCTCCACTTGCGTCAGCGCCTCCTTTGCGGCGGGGACGTCGTAGAGGTCTACGCAATAGGCCTGGACGCGGCCGCTACCATATTCGTCGTTCAACGGGGCAGCCTGCCGTTCGACACGCGACGAGCCTCCAAACGCGAGGACCGTGGCGCCATTGTCGAGCAGCGCGCGCACCATGGTACGCCCCAGAAACCCACTCGCGCCGGTGAGCAACACCGTCTTGCCTGTGAGCGAGAAGAGCGAGCCGGCCCCGTAGTCGCCTTTCTTCACTACCATGCGACACGTTCCCTTTCAGCAGCCAGTTTCTGGCAAGTCACGCACGCGATTGGACTTCCACTTATTGGCCTCGGCGCGAAGGCCAAACGTCGTTCCTTGTAGAAGCGGTCCATCACACTCTTGTCTGGCCTCCGTCGACAACGAGGCAGGCGCCTGTGATGAAGGTCGCGCGTTCTGACGCCAGAAATGCCACGGCCGAACCGACATCTTCGGGCGTGCCAAAACGGCCGAGTGGCACCTCGGCAGCAATCATCGCCGTGACACTGCTCCTATCTCGATCCAGCTTGCGTTGCCAGGTTCCATTCGGGAAGAGGATGTTTCCAGGAGCCACTGTGTTTACGCGGACACCATGCTGGCCCACACGCCTCGCCAGATCCTTACTGTAATGTTCCAAAGCCGCCTTGGCAGCGCCATAGGGGATCGGTGCCCCCAGGCTTTCCAGTCCGGCGATCGAACTGATGAATGTGATACTGCCGTGATTTGCCTTCACCATCTCTGGCAAGAAGATTTCCACGAGTCGAACCGTGATCCACAAATTGATATGGAAAACTGGTTCCCAATCCGCGGGGGTGATCTGCCAGCCATTCTTCGCCGTCCCGCTTCCAATGTTGCAGACCAGAGCATCCACTCGGCCAAAGTGATTCACCACCCGGCGCAGTGCGGCCTCCCCAATTTCCGGCTGCGACAGATCACCGGCGAACGAAATGACCCGGTCAGCACGGCCTTCGCCGAGTTCCGCGGAGGCGGCCGACAGGGTGCTGGCGTCGCGGCCTGTGATCATGACCCGTGCGCCTTCCTCCAGAAATGTGGCGGCAATGCCTTTGCCGATCCCACGGGAGGCCCCGGCCACAAAAACTACCTTGTCTTCTAGTCCAAGGTGCATCTTCGTCAAATATCTAGCCGCCTATGTCCGGTCGCGCAGCTCCAACAATGCGGAACCCCAAGATTGTGCAACGAGAGCTGTCTCATGATTCCTCGATGGGTTCAATCAGCATATTGGCGCGGAACTCCGCGCGATCGAGGAACGGCCACAAGTCCTCGAGCGGCTTGGACATCATCGAACCGTCGGGGCGCTGCACTGAAGTGAGGCTCGGGGCGCGCGGCTCGTCGTCGGGTCCCATGACCTCACATACCACCGGCCCGGGCGTGGCGAGGACCTCGCGGATCTGCTCGGCGAGCCTCGCTGGCGTGTCGATGCGCGCTGTCGCAAGGCCATATGCGGCGGCGAGTTTCACCGAATCGGGGAGGGACAGTCCACTCGTGTCGTCGGCGCCGACCAATTTCGCGAAATACCGATTCTGCGAGGTTCGGATCGAGGAGTACCCACGGTTGTTTAGGACGAAAACCTTGATCGGCAACTTCATCCGGGCCACGGTTTCAAGCTCCTGGATATTGAAGGAGAAGCCGCCATCTCCTTCGACGCAGATGGTCCGGCGTCGCCCCGCTGCGAGACATGCTCCGATCGCTGAAGGCAGGCCGAACCCCATCGCGCCGAGGCCCCTGGCATGAAACACTCGCTGGCCAGCCTTCGCCTTATATGCGAGCAGGAAGATCTCGATTGCAGCCCCGGCGCTACAAGACGCCAATATCTCCCCCTCATCGAGTTCCTGACTGAGCGCCTCGGAGAAGATGTAGGTGCTGACCTTGTCCTTCATAGCGCGGTGCTCGGGAGTAACCACCGGGTACTTGCGTTTCCACTCGGCACAGCGCAAGAGCCACGGCGAGCGATCTCGCAGAGGTACGCGGTCCGCCTGCCGAAGGGCTTGCGCGAAGAACGCCCTGGCATCGGTGCAGATCGGTAAGTCGATGTGCGTTTTCAGCTTGCCGATTTCAGCCGCATCGATATCGACGATGACTTTCTTCGCGGCACGCGCCAAGCGGTCGTGAGCGTACCCAGTCAGCGCCATATCGAACCGAGCCCCGACACCGAGCAGCCAATCACTGTTCTGCAGGGCAAAGTTAGCACCGCGGGGAGCGATCGATCCAGGTCTGCCGACGAAAAGCGGATGGGTTTCGGGAAGCAGATCGAGGCCCAGCCAGGTCGTGAGAATCGGTATCTGCATCCGCTCGGCGAAGCGCAAGAACTCAGCCTGTGCGCCAGCGAGGCGAATGCCGTTGCCGGCGAGCAGAACCGGGCGCTCCGCACGATCGAGGAGAGCCAGCGCGTTCGCCACCTGGAGCTCCAGGTCCGGCGCTTCAATGTGGGCAAGTTCTCCCGGCACGAACCCAGGCAACGACTCCGGGTCTATAGATGCGGCCTGCACGTCGAGCGGCAGGTCCAACCACACCGGGCCGCGTCTGCCCGTCGTGGCGAGGTGACATGCCCGTTCCAGATGATACCGGATCGAGTTCGGTTCCGTCACCTGAACGGCGTACTTGGTGATCGGCGAGACAATCGAGACGATGTCGATTTCCTGGACGCCGAGCTGGCGCAGGCCCGTGTTTCCTTTTAGGTCTGCCCGCTTCACCTGTCCCGAGAAGAACAGACATGCCGTAGAGTCAAGGTATGCGGCGGCGACACCCGTCACGGCGTTCGTCCCGCCGGGCCCCGCCGTCACGGAGGCCACCCCGAGTTGGTTCGCGACCTTTCCGTATGCGTCGGCAGCGATGGCACTTGCCTGCTCGTGCAAGTTGGACACGACTTCGATTCTTTTCTCGCGCCCGAGCGAATCGTTGAGGTGCATTGCTGCACCGCCCGGGACGAAGAAGACGTGCTTGACGCCGCGGTCGCCAAGAAACCGCATCAGGTAGTCAGAGAGCTTCAAGCAATCACCTCGTTCGGGTATCTAGGCATGCCAGGGATGCCGCCTCTGGGGAAACCAGCCGCGCATGGCCACGGTCTCGAGCAGTCTATGGTTAGCACGGCGCACTGACTTTCTGCCGCAATGGGGATCCATGACGGCCACGCAGGGTTCTCCAGCACGTTGGGTCGATGGTCGAGAATGCACGACGGCTGGGAAGCCTAGATGAATCAACTGTCCCGTCAAGAGCTGAAGATGGTCAGCCACGGGGAGAGCCGGATGCGGGTGATCCTTGATCGGGATACAGGAGCACGATCGGATTTGGTACGCCGCTGTCGATGATTTGCCTTCGGATCTCCTCCTGAACACGTCGCGACGAAATCACGATAGGCAGCACCGGAAGGCCGAAAACGGCTCGTGGGCCAACGATCGGAACTCCCAGCAGTTGTTGACCGTGGTACTGCGGGTTCGTGTCTATGAACGCGCGGATATGCGCTTTGGCGAGCTGGGTGCAGCCGAGCAGGCGCTGCGTGTGGAGCCCGGCGCCCCACACCAGTACTTCTTTCTGCGTTTGGACCAATTCATCGATTACACGAGTGGGGTCCTTGAGGACGGATCTTGCTGCGGCTATGTACTCGACCAGGCGGGCCTCGATTTCGCAGTCGTTGACGATGCGGCTTCTTTGCCATACCGAGGTAATGACGCCCATGATGGAGACCACGGATCCCAAGAGCAGTTGGTCAAAACCCAGACGCAGCATCAGGTTTTGCAGCGACACGGTGGAGAAGAAATTGATGTGCTCGGGAGTGAAATGCGCGAACAGGTCGCGCTCGTACGTCCAACCCAGCGGCGGGTTGGGCTCTACCGAACGGACAAAACTGTAGGCGTCGGGGACCTCGATGAACACCCGCCCACCATCGGACAGCAGGCGGCGAATCTCGCACAAGAAGCCGACAAGGTCAGCGACGTGCTCCAGCACGTGGCTGAGAATGACGAAGTCGAAGCGACCAATGTCACGCCGGTCGAAGAGGCTGCCCTGGACAACGTTCAGCCCATGCTGCTCCCGGGCCGCAACGCAAGCCGCTTCGGACGGCTCAAGTCCCACTACGTCGCCATAGCCCTGATCCTTGATCCGGCAGAGCAGTTGACCGGAACCGCATCCTATGTCCAGAATCCTGTCACCTCGGCGCAAGAATCGGATGATGGCTTGCTCCGAGGCGTCATATCGCTTTGCCTCTTCGGAACTGTCGCAAGAATGTCGATAGTGCTGATCGAGTGCCGTCTGGTCGGGCAGATTGTCGGCATAGGCAAAGCCGCACTCGCTGCAGACAACGACGTCATTGCCGCCCGGAATGCTGCCAGTCGTTGGGACCTCGAGACGTTGGGAATAGATCGTCTTCTTCTTCGAGCTTCCGCAGACCGCGCAATCTCTGCTGATGATCATCTCATTGGTCCTCGGGTTCCGCGTGGCGTCTCGAAGGATCGTCCGTCCAGTGTCGCCTTGCAAGTCGCGGCCAGCTCTTACAACATCTCTGGTACGAGCGCCATCCCTCGCGAGACAGTCAGCTCGGGTTGATGGATGGGACCAGCATGTCCAGCAATTCGCGAACGGCGCCGTGTCCGGCGGCCCGCTTGGTCACCAGCGCCGCTCGTCGCGCCACTGATGGGTGAGCGTCGGCGGGAACAGCGGCGAGCCCCGCAATCTCCATGGCCTCGACATCGTTGACATCGTTGCCCATGAAAGCGACTGCCTCGAGCGCCAGGTCGTGGCGGGCGGCGAAGTCCCGTAGCGCCGCAGCCTTGTCCTTGCACCCAAGGTACACGTCGTTGATCGCCAGCTTGGCCGCGTAGCGAGTGACAATTGCCGAGTCCTCTCCCGAGCAGAGAGCAAAGCGGAGTCCAGCGCGCCCGGCACGTGAAATACCCATCACGTCCAAGAAACAGAAGCGCTTCAGCTCCTGGCCGGCACCGTCCCACCAGAAACCGTCGTCGGTGAGCACACCATCCACGTCGAGCATGACGGCTCGTATGCGCCCAAGATCAGGCTCCGACACGGCGAAGCTTCTTCATAATAGGGATCTCACGATCGAGGATGGTCTTGGTATTGGCGCCAAGCGCTATCTCGACAAGTCGGATATCGCGTGCCAGGTGCTCCGCGCCACTTGGACCGAGCGACGCAGCGTGGTCGCTGCCCCACATCGCGCGATCAAGCGTGATGTGGCGTTCGACCACGCAAGCGCCCAGTGCCACTGCGGCGACCGACGACGCGATGCCAGACTCATGTCCGGAGTAGCCGACAGGAACGCCGTACCGCTCGCGGAACATCGGGATGACTCTAAGATTCAGTTCCGGATACTCTGCAGGGTATGTGCTGGTGGTATGCACGACGATGAGGTTGCCCCTGCCGAGAACCTCGACGGCATGATCGACCTGCGCGAGTGTGCTCATGCCAGTGGAAAGCATGATGGGTTTGCCCGTGGCGCGCGTGTGCTTGAGCAAATGGTCGTCGGTTAGTGACGCCGAAGCCACCTTGTAGACGGGCGGGTTGAAGCGCTCGATGAAGTCCACCGAGCCCTCGTCCCAGCAGGACGCAAACCAGGCGATGCCGACTTTCCGACAGTACTCGTCGATGGCCGCATACTCTTTCTCACCGAACTCGAGTCCTCGTTTCAAATCTCCGTTGGTCGTGCCGAAGGGGCTCTCGCGGGGGCGCGCAAGCTCCTCCCGAGAGTACACGACGTCGACCGTCCGCTTCTGGAACTTGACAGCGTCGAGCCCGTTCTTCACAGCGAGATCTATCAGCTTACGGGCGATGTCCACATCGCCGTTATGGTTGATGCCAATCTCACCGATAAGATAGCTGGGGGACCCGTCGCCGACCAGCCTGGTTCCAATCTTCACCTGTTGTGCCATATTCTTTCCGTTCTCCTCAGCAAACGCCAAGCGATTCCTCGACGAGACCACAGAGGATGTGCCCGAGCGTGATGTGACTTTCCTGGATTCGTGGCGTGACTCTAGAGGGGATCGCTAGGAGCAGGTCGCATGCGGTGAGGCATTGCCCGCCACCTTCGCCCGTCAGAGCTGCAGTGAAGGCTCCGCGTTCGCGCGCTGCTCGCAGTCCTCGGATGACGTTCCCCGAGTTTCCGCTGGTGGAAATACCGATGGCCACGTCCTGAGGCTCGACCCACGCATGGATCTGCCGCTCGAACACGGCGTCCCACTCGTAGTCGTTCGCAATCGCGGTCAGGGCCGATGTGTTCCCATGCAGGACCATCGCGCGAAGCGGCCCGCGCTCGCGTTGGTAGCGCCCGACCAGTTCGGCAGCTATGTGCTGGGCGTCTGCGGCGGATCCGCCGTTCCCAAACAGCACCAGCTTGCCGCGGCCGCGAAGTGCATCGCCGACGCGTCGGGCGAGTTCGAAAACCCCTCCAATCAACTCGTCACTCCAGCTCCTTTTCACCGCAATACTCTCTTCGAGCTCTCGGCGCACCTGATCGATCTGTTCACGACTCACCATTGGTATGAGGCGGCAATATATCAGGATAGGCGGGCTGCCAAAACCTTCCCCGGGACCTTGAAGGTCGATTTCGCGAAATCCGTCGGTGCCGCGATGAGCACGTGGCAACTGACCAAGCGAGCACGGGCGTCCGCAGCTCGGCCCTAAACGTCGACGGGCGCGCCGCGACT
>PMZX01000452.1 GCA_003170035.1 Myxococcales bacterium
TACTTGCGTCCTCAATACGAGAAATATTGGTCGTCCATACACACTGTTGAATGGTGGAAGCAGCACTGGCAGAAGACCGGGCTGGTGGATGTGCAGTGCGCTCAGTTTCTACCTGAGAGCGACCGGTTATTGCGCAATTATTGGGTGGAGCGCCCATCGGATCAGAATGAGGACCCGATTATGCGGGCGATGCCGAACGACGACGCAGGACTAATCGGTCTCTTCTGCCTGGTTGCACGCAAACGGTAACTCTGTGATTGAGTCTCGGGGCCATAGTCATTTTGAATGGGTTTTTGAGGGTCGGAGAACCCTGACGGGGGTGTGCTGCACCACCGCGAACGGCGCGGGAGAGTCAGCCGGCAGACCCGCCAAGAGATCACGCAGCACGCGCGGCGCTCCGGTCGAACCCACCACACCCACCACGGCAGCCTCGCTGGGACGAAGGGGAACCGAGCGACGAATCACCGGCTGGGCCAGGGCGCGCGCGCGCCACCTGCACGCCGGGCACCGGCCAGTTCGAAGGCCAGTTCGGTCAGAACTTTTCCGCCTTGCGCTTGGGCGTCGATCGCCAGGATCAGATACACCGACGTGAACCGCATCATCTCGGACTCGGACTGCAGAAGGACCTGCATCACCCCTCCGTCTTTCCCATGGGCGGTGCTTATACACTGCCCGTGTCGCCACCACTAGCGACGGCGCCGAAGGAGCCGGGCCGCAGCCAAGCCGGCGAGCAAACACCACGGCCAGGCGGCCGGCCTATGCCCGCCCAAGGCGCACCCGGACGAGGTGGTCTTGGCGGTACCAGTCGTTCCTGCAGTCCCCGTGGTTGTCCCTGAACTACCGGACGAGGTGTTCTGACTCACAGCCGAGCTGTCCACTTGCGCGGTCTTGTCAGCCACGCCCCGCAAAACATCGGGGAAACAGTACTGGGTCTGGCCGTTGGGACTCCACATGTCGGCCAGATCCGCTCGCGCGACCGCAGAGAAGTCGATGCAGCTCCATCCGGCCGGACAGGCCTGGCCGGCCGCACAGAGAATCCCTTCGGGAAAGCAGAAGTGTGGGACGGGGTCTGAAGGTGGCGCCAGACACTTCCACTGCGCCGAGGTGCATTCGCTGTCTGCCGTGCACGGCACCAGGGTCCAGGTGCAAGTAGCAGGTCCGTTCTCGCAAACCGGCTCCGTGGTGAATGTTCCACCATCGGGAAGCATGCCTCCCGAGGCCGAGCAGATCTTGCTACCAGGCTTGCACGTCAACGGGGCGGCGCAGTTCGCGTCTGTCGCGCAGGTTTGCGCCCGCGCGGGCGCCATCCCCAGAAACAAGCCAGCAAATCCAACCAGAGCCCAGCGAAGCAATGTCGTGTGAACTGCCTCCAACCCGGAAGAGTAGCTCCTATGGCCATGCGTAGCAAGGCGAGCCTTTCGAGCCTGGAGACACACTACCGCATCGAGAACTGGCGAGACACGCCGGGCGCGCTGGCTTGGCTGGCGACGGCCTTCAGCGGGGGGTTCGCGGCGCTTGGAGCTTCAATAGGATTCATTGCCGAATTCTTTCTGCTGCGGCTATCACGCCGGGCGTTGTGCAGACTTCAGGTGGACCTGCTGAGAAAGACAACGCCATGCCCGATCGAGACCAGTTCGACTTTGACGTTTTCATTTCCTACAGCAGTCGCGACAAGAAGTGGGTGCGGGGCGAACTACTGGAGCGCATCGAGAAGGCTGGACTGAAAGTTTTCATCGACTACCGTGACTTCACGCCGGGGGTGAGGCTACGGGCGCGGCGACAGGCCGTCGGGCTACCCAGCAATCGATCCGCTCGGCGTTGTTCCTTCTGCATCGTGAATGCACTGATCGGAATGCCCGAGAGGACCGTGAACCAACAGCAGAATAGGCGTACCTGGTAGGCCTGCAGCTGCCAGAACTCAGCCTCGGTAATAGGTACACGANNGATCGCGCCGCCTGCTCTCCCGCCCTGGTAAGTATCAGCGCATCTGCGCACACCGCCCGACTTGTGTGGGGCACGCTCATCTTTTGCACGTCCGAGGATCTTGTTAGAATTTCCTCATGAAGATCTTGTCCTCGCATCGCATCTGGGTTGCTTCTCTGTTGGCTTTCACGCTCTCGGTTGCGGGGGGCTGCGGCAGCAGCAACTCCGATGGCCAGAAGGGTGGCGTGGTCGGCTTTTCCACCGGCGATCCCAAGTCGGACGCCTTGCCCTCGAATGGTCTGAGTCCAGACGCTCCCACCATCTTGAGTGCCACTGCGGGAAGCAGCACCATCCAGCCCGGCCGCCCCTTGCTCGTGACCATTTCGTTCAGTGATCCGCAGAACGACGTGGCCCGCCTCAACTTCGGCGTCGTGGGCGAGACCGGCCACTACGAACTGGCCCTACCCGCCGCAAACAGCGTAACGGTCGACCTCTATCCCAAGAATTCCGTTCCCGGCAACTATATCTTGGCCGTTTCCCTCACCGACGCGACCGGCAATACCAGCATGGCGGCCACCATCCCCTTCACCATCCTTAATTCCGACGGCACCCTGCCCGGCGCGGGCGATGCCTCGATCCTTGGCGCGGACGCTGTCGTTCGCGCGGACGGACCGGTTGCAGCCGATGCCGGCGTCAGCGACGCGCGCCAGCCTGACCTGGCGCTTGCTGCTGACCGTCCTGCGATTGCCAGCGACGGTCCCGTGACCGCCAGCGACGGTCCTGCGATCGCCAGCGACGGTCCCGTGATCGCCAGCGACGGTCCCACGCTTTCCACGCTGCAAACCAAGGTGGGCCCGAGCGGCACCGTCACGGTGACCTTCTCGCGCGGCCCCAGCAATCCGCAGGCGTGGATTGCCGTGTATGCCGCCGGTGCGACCGATGGCAACTATCTCGGATCCTACCAATACACGGCTGGTGCGCTCAGCGGCAGCCTCACCTTCCCCACGCCCGACACCCTGGGCACCTACGAGTTCCGCCTGTTCGCGGACAACGGTTACGCCAGAATCGCGACCAGCCCGCCCTTCACCGTGGCCATGCCCTACGACCTGGACCCGACTTTCGGCGTTGGCGGCAAGGTCAC
>PMZX01000226.1:0-140 GCA_003170035.1 Myxococcales bacterium
ATGGAGAACGCGGGCAAGACCATTGCGCGGCCAGAGCCAGGTGCGGCCGGCCGCAGTCCCTCGCATGAGGGACCGGGAAACCTGCCCGGCTTTCCGGACACGCTGGACGATGAGGAGCTGAGAGCAGCCATGAAAGACAG
>PMZX01000226.1:199-7175 GCA_003170035.1 Myxococcales bacterium
GCGCTCATCGACGGGTTGCCGGTGCCTAGCCTGGCCTCACCGGAGCTGACTGGGGCTTGGGAGGCGCGCCTGGCACGCATGGCGCGCGGTGAAGACAAGCGCGATGCCTTCATGGCCGACATCGGGCGCTATGCGCGCGACATCGTCGACGCCATCCGCGCCGCGGCTCCCATGCGCGCTGTGCCCCTTCCGGCGGCGAGCACGGGCAAGGGAAAGAAATGGGCGCGAGCACGCGGCGCCGGGCGCCCTCGCAACTCCACGGCGGCCAAAGTTCAGTCCGCGGCGAGCGACACGACTCGTGCCGCAGCCGCAAGCAAGGCCGACTCATCTCCACGAGACAGCGTTGGCGATCTCCTCTGTCCGCGTTGCCGGATCGGGCATCTCATGACCGGCAAGCGCGGCTGGGGCTGCTCGCGCTGGCGAGACGGGTGCGCTTTCGTGGTGTGGTTCGAAGAGAACGGCCTTCGCCGTAGCGAAGCCGACCTGCGTGCGCTGGTTTCCAAGCTTCAGCCGTAGTGCGCGCTACGCAATCGGTTCCAGCGCTTCCACGCCGGGCACATCCGCCAACTGGGCCAGCACNNCAACGGTGGTCGTGGTGGACGCCGCAGTATTCGATGCGGATTTCGCGCAGGCCCTCCGACCGTTGCTTGTCGTCGCCGATGCCGATATGCCCCTTGGCGTCGTCGAGCAGCGCTGTAATGCGTGCGTGCGTCTTGCCCTGGCCGGGCTGGTACACGACCAGTACCCGACGCACCTGGCACGCGCCGTTGAGCACGATTTCCAGATGACGGACCCAGCCCAGCGTGACCAGGACAGCCACGGACAGGGCCACGCCCGCTGCCGCGTAGCCGGCGCCCACCATGATGCCGATGCCCGAGCAGGCCCAGATAGTGGCCGCTGTCGTCAGCCCGGAGATGTGGTGGCGATCGCGCAGGATCGAGCCCGCGCCCAGAAAACCGACGCCGGTCACGATCTGGGCAGCGATGCGGGCCGGTTCGTGGCCGCCCAGGGCTGGGCTGGCCGACACCACGGTGAAGACGGCGGACCCGACACAGATCAAGATGAGCGTGCGCAGGCCGGCAGGCTTGTGCCCCTTCTCACGCTCGAAGCCCACAAGTGCGCCGCACAGGAAGGCCGTGGCGATGAGCACCATCTCGCAGTAGGGCCGCGGAATCACGTGGCGGAAATCGCCGAAAACCACCTGGATTATGTCCACCTCCCTACCTTAGGGATGCCCGGGCCAGGGATCAAGTTATCGCCAGTGCGGCCGCCAGGGCCTTGCTTCGCGGTCCGGTGGGTTGCAGGTCGAGTCGCCGGCAGCCAGACTCTTGCACGACCAACGTGATCCGCAGGTGATCGGCCGGCAGGGCGTCGGGGAAGCGGTCGGCCCACTCGATGGCGGTGGCGGCGCGATCGTAGGCTTCTTCGATGCCCAGTTCGGGCAGTTCGGCGCGCGTGCGCAGCCGGTAGAAATCGACGTGCACGAAGGGCGTGCGTCCCGGGTGCTCGTTGACCAGGGCAAAGCTCGGGCTCGCCACATGGCGATGAGGAGCCACGCCCAGTCCCTGCGCCAGCCCTTGGGCGAAGGTCGTCTTGCCCGCGCCGAGCGGGCCGACCAGCGCCACCACGTCGCCCACGATCATCGCCTGCCCCAGACGCACACCCAGGCGTCGCATGTCCTCGGCGTTGTTCGCCCGCACGGTTGCCGACGGTGACGGGCGGCTATTCTGTTCTGGGCCTGCGTCTGCCATCAACGCTTCTTGGTCAACTGACGGTACAGCAGCAGGTGGCGGACGGCCAAATCCGGTTTGCCGTTTTGTTCCAGGAGGCGCGCCAGATTGTAGTGGGCATCGGGGTTGCGTGGATCGCATTCCAGCGCGCGCCGATAGGCGGTGACGGCGTCGAGCGTAGCCCCCAGGTCTTCCAGGGCCACGCCTACGTTGAAGGCCGCGGTGGTGTCGCCCGGGCGCAACGAAAGAGCGGCCCGATAGTGCACCAAGGCCGCGTACACATCTCCCACCTCATGCAGCAGGCGGCCCAGGTTCACATGCGCATCGGCAAGCTCGGGTTCCAGTTCCAGCGCCGCACGGTAGGCCTGGCAAGCCTCATCGGGTGACGTGGTTTCCAGCAAGCAGCCGCGCTTGAAGAGGTCGCGCGCCGCGAGCGGTGGATCTCGCTCCACGGCAAGGGACGCGGCGGCGCGTGCGTTTGCCAGCGACGTCACGGCGGCGCCGCCCTTGTCGGGCAACGGGCCTTGAAAATCGAACACGGTCTGGCCCGAGTCCGGGTACCAGCGGCGATGGCCGTCGTCCGCGATCACGCGCTGGCCTTCCCCGGACAGCGCCACCTGATGGACCGAGGTGCCCGCGGGCAGGCCATCGCGCATCTTCCTGATGGCGTCGCGCACGTGGCGGGCCGGGATGCGCTGCTGGACCAGGCCCTCGGCCTTGCGCAGAAGAAGCAGATCCTCGAAAGAGAAGCGCATCTCGCCCTTCTCGTTGCGAGTCGGCGTGACGACGCCTGCGCGCAGGTATGAGCGCAAACGTGCCACGCTCATGCCGAGAACGGCTGCCACCGCCCGAGGCGAATACATCTCGACTGGGACTATACAACGCTTGTTGCGTTGCGGGTTGCGTTTGCCTACCGCTCCCCACGCTATCCCACATCCTCGCAGCGGGCTTGAAAAGGTGCCGGTTGCCGGCAGATAATGCCCGTTCGAACTGCTCCATGAGTAACCGACTCTGTGCACTGTCAGGACGAGCGCGGCGCAACGGCGGACTACGCTTGCCGAGTCCTCGATCTTGCGCGCGCGCAGGCTCGATCGGCTTGGCGGGCGGGACGTAGCGAGGGGGACGGGCGATGGCGTGCATTCTGGTGGTGGTCGACGACAGTGAAAACCGCGCTGCGGTCCGGGACGCGATCAAGTCGCTCAGTACACACAAGATTGTGGAAGCATCCGACGGGGTCGCGGCCTTGCGCCTGGTTGAGAAGGGCGGTGTGGACCTGGTGCTCGCGCGCACCCACGGTCATGGGGTGGACGGATTCGAGCTGTGCCGGCGGGTTCGCGCCAACGACAAGACCGCGGCCGTGCCGGTCGTTCTTCTGGCGACCGCGCAGAGCCCGGTGGAAAACCGGTTGCGTGGCCTCGACATGGGTGCAGCGGACTTCATCGTACAGCCGGTCGAGCCGCTGGAGTTGCTGGCGCGCCTGGGATCGGTCCTGCGCTCGAAAGCGCTGGCTGATGAGGTTCGACGCCACAACATAGAGCTGGCGGGCAAGGTGGTGGAACGCACCCGCCAACTGGAAGAGCTGGCGGGCGAGTTGCGCGCCGAGCGCGACGCGCTTCGTGAGACCTTCAACGTCATCGAGGATGGCCTCTTGCTCCTCGATGCGTCAGGGCACGTGCAAATAGAGAACAATGCCCTCGGTCGCATGCGGGGCGAGCCGGACTCCATTCGTCTGTTCTCGGGCGAGCGCCTGCTGACTGGGGAACCGGTCGATGCGGGGGCCGATCCATCCATGCGCGAGATGCTGGCCGTGCTGGCCCGTGACACTGCTGCCAAGAAGGCGATCCAGGACAGGACGTTTTCCCTGCGGGGTCGTCAGTTCCAGGTGCGTGCCTATCCTGCGGCGGGGCGGCGGGTCCTGCTGTACGTACGCGACGTGACCGAGGATCGCGACCGTGAGGTGAGGCGCCTGCAGTCGGAGAAGCTGGCATCCATCGGCATGCTGGCCGCCGGGGTGGCGCACGAGATCAACAACCCGGCCTCGTTCGTGCTGGCCAACCTGGAAGCCCTGGCCGAACTCCTGCAGTCGTCCGACAAAAGGTCGAAGACGGAGCCCGAGGCGGCGCCCAAGCTGGTGCCCAGCGAAGTTCTGTTCGAAGCCATGAACATCGTGCAGGAGTCGAAGGAGGGCATGGCACGAATCCACCGCATCGTGCGTGACCTGCACGCCTTCTCGCGCGTGGACGAGGACGCGAACTTGTTGACCGACGTGAACGCCGCGGTGGACTCGTCGCTGACCATGCTGCGCAGCGAGCTCCGCTACCGGACACAGGTGGAGAGAGATCTGCGGGCGACCCAGCGCGTACGATCCAGCGCCGCCCGGCTGGGGCAGGTGTTTATCAACTTGCTCATGAATGCCGCGCATGCCTTGGCGGCAGGGAATCCCAAGCGCAACCGGCTGTACGTGCGCAGCTACGACGAAGGAGACCGCGTCGTGGTCGAGGTGGAAGATAACGGTCCGGGCATTCCGAGCGAGGTCATGCCGCGCATCTTCGAGTCGTTCTTCACCACCAAGCCGCCCGGCGTGGGTACCGGGCTGGGACTGCCCATCTCGCGCGACATCGTGAGCTCCGCAGGGGGCGAGCTGACCGCGGAGAGCGTGCCGGGCCGCGGGGCCCTGTTTCGCGTGCGTTTGCTGGCGGCTGGCGCAGGCGTGGTTGTGCCGGCCAGGACCTTGCCCTCGCACAAGGCTGTGCAGCGCCGGCGCCTGCTGGCTGTAGACGACGAGGCGCTGCTGCTCAAGGCGTATCGCCGCATGTTGCTCAGCCACCATGACGTGGAAACCATGCTGGGAGCCAAGGAGGCGCTGCGCCTGTTCGGGCAGGATCGCGCCTTCGACGTGGTGTTGTGCGATCTGCAGATGCCCGAGATGTCGGGCTCCGATCTGTACGAGACGGTCAGGCAGCGCTGGCCCGAACTGGCCCAGCGGTTCATTTTCATCACCGGTGGGGCCTGCTCGCAGGAGGCGCGGCGATTTCTGGAAAGCCCGGGCCTGGCCTTCATCCACAAGCCGTTCCAGGTGGCCGAGTTGTTGGCACTGATCGAGTCACACGCGGCCGGAAACGGCCAGGCCGCGCACCCGTGATATGACTGGGATTCGGAGCAGGGGCCGGGGCGGAAACGGAGATGGAGACGGACCTGGTACTGGGGGTGCGCTGAACCTTCCCACCCGTGTCCCCCACCAGGCGTACAATGCCCCTCGGCATGGCATCGAAGCGCGCAGTACTTCACGGGCGAGTTCCAGAATGGTGCGAGCCGCCGCTGTGCGAGCGAATCTTGGTCACGTATATTTGCCTGGCTCTCACTCTCGCCTTTCTCTTCGCGGCTTGTGGAAGATCGCCCTTCGATGTGTTCCGCTCCGCCGACGGGGGATGGGACAAGATTGCCGACGATGGAACGTATTCGCCACTGGACTCAGCAACCATCGCCGCCTGCCCGAGGTGGCAGCTTGCTTCACAAGTCGCTTACGCCGCAGGTCCTTCCTCGACCTCGGTCGCGATGGGCGACTTTGACGGCGATGGCCTTCTCGATCTGGTAGTTGCGAACCTAGGCAACAGCACGGCGAGCGTATTGCTCAACCTCGGCGCTGGAACATTCGCCCCGCCGGTCGCCTACGCCACCGGCGCCAGCCCCAACTCCCTGGGTGTGAGCGATTTCAATGGTGATGGCAGGAACGATTTCGCCTTGGCGAACTACGGGGGCGGTTCGCAAAACGTGGGCGTCTTCTTCAACCAAGGCAACGGGATGTTTGCCTCGCAGGTCACCTACACCAAGGACGGCTACGATCCGCTCGGCCTGGCGGTGGCGGATTTCAATGCCGACGGGCACCCCGACCTCGCCATGACGACGGTGGATCCCAGCGCCATGGGCGTGTTCTTCAACCACGGTGGCGGTGCATTCCAGATCCACGTGATGTACCCCACAGACGACGGGCCAGTCTCCATGGTGGCCGGTGACTTCAATCACGATGGAGCGCCGGATCTCGCTACCGCGAACTGGGCGTCTAGCTCATTGAGCGTCTTTCTCAACAATGGCGATGGCACCTTTGCCGCCCAGGTGACCTACGCGACCGGCGCGCCGACGGTAGCCTACCCAGTCGGGGGCGACCACCCCATGTCAGTGGCAGCCGGCGATCTCAATGGCGACGGCCGACCCGATCTCGTTGTCGCGAACCAGCGATCGAGCACCGTCAGTGTGTTTCTCAACACTGGCAACGGCACGTTCATGCCGCAAGTGATGTACGATGCGGGCGACGCTCCCTATGCCGTCGCGGTGGGGGATTTTGATGGTGACGGTCACCCCGACCTTGCGGTGGCGAACAGGGGAGACAACACGGTCAGCCTGTTGCTCAACCTCGGCGACGGCAGCTTTGCGCCCCAGCAGACCTTGGCAACCGGAAGCAATCCACAGTCCTTGGCCGTGGGCGATCTCGATCGCGACGGCCATCCCGATCTCGCCGTTGGCAATTCGGGTGACGGCACAGTTGGGGTGTTTCTCTCCCAGTGCCAGTGACGGGTCGGTCCATCGGTCTTGACCGGGCCGCACGGGCAGGGCAGCATGCTTCACCAGCGAGGCTGAAGGGATTGCGTTGGCGGGCAGCGGGCGACGCAGGATCAGCCCCAGGCGCAAGGGTGCGCAGCAAGGATCAGTCATGGACGCCACCGAGACCATCGTGAAAGACACAACCGCCAACCCCGCGCCCTTGGGTCTGATGGGATTCGGCATGACCACCGTGCTGCTCAACCTGCACAACGCCGGGCTCATCCCGCTGTCCAGCATGATCCTGGCCATGGGGCTGTGCTATGGCGGGCTGGCTCAGGTCATTGCGGGCGTGATGGAGTGGAAGAAGCGTAACACCTTCGGCACCCTGGCCTTCACGTCGTACGGCCTGTTCTGGCTCAGCCTGGTCGTCATGCTGGTCCTGCCCAAGATGGGGTGGGCCGCGGCGCCGGACAAGGCGTCGGTGGGCGCCTACCTGNNTGATGACCGTGTTTGGCTCGCTGACCATCCTGTTCTGGCTGCTGGCCGCCGGCGACCTCAGCGGCTACGAGGGCTTCACGCGCGTCGCGGGCTGGGAAGGCATCTTCACCGGCCTATCCGCCATCTACCTGGGCATCGCCCAGGTCCTGAACGAGAGCTTCGGCCGCACAGTCTTGCCCATCGGCCCGCGCCGGTAGGGGCGACCTGCG
>PMZX01000421.1 GCA_003170035.1 Myxococcales bacterium
GGCGCGCCCACCGGCACTGACGTCAAGAACGGCACTTCCACCACCGTAGTGAGCGGGCCCGGTGGCGCGACCCCGCCTTCGGTGAGCCCGGTGGCCCCGACTCAAAGCACCGGGAACGGCAACGCAGCCGGGGGCAGTGCGGCCACCACCCAGTCGAGTGGCTGTGCCTACGGCGGCAGCGAGGCAAGTCCGATCAGCCTCTGGCTCGCCCTTGCCATGACCGGGCTGGTCGCTCGGCTGACACGCCGGCGCCGTGGCTGACCGGGAGTGAGCAGCGGCGGGCGACCGGGTCAATCCGTGATCTCGGTTCAGCCCGCCGTTTTCGTCGTGGCGAAACCATGAAAGCGTCGCGGCCCTTTTCGATGTGGGCCAGGCCGATGAACTGCGTGCGCTCGGACAGCCGTGAACGGTGCGGCCAGTGCGCGTGGCCGGCCAACACCAGGCGCGGTTCCAACAGGCCGACCAGGGCGCGCTCACGCAGATAGGCCACTGCCGCGAACAAGAAAGCGCTGGCCAAGAGCCAACCCCGCAGAACACAATCGGCGCCACGAGGACCGCACCATGGACAAGAACGCCGCTCTTCTCAGGGGACGACTCGGCTTTGGGGCCAGGCTGCTGTCAGGCTCGTGGCGCGACCTGCTGGTGGTGGCCGTGCCCGCGCTGCTGGTGCTGGGTTTGATCGCATGGGCGGGCGTTCGCTACGTCCGCCTGGCGCCGCCCCATTCCATCCGTTTCATCAGTGGTCCCGACGGCAGCACCTATCAAACCACGGCCGAGAAGTACAAAAAGATCATCGAGAAGCTCGGCGTGAAGGTGGAGATCCTGCCGTCGCACGGCTCGTACGACAATCTGCACCTGCTTGCCAACCCGTCTTTCAAGGCGGACGTGGCTTTCGTTCAAGGCGGGTTGACTGACGGCGTGGACATCTCGGGCCTGGTCTCACTGGGCACCGTGTTCGTGCAGCCGCTCATGGTCTACTACCGCGGCAGCGAGCCGATCGAGATCATTGCCCAGCTTCGTGGCAAGCGACTGGCGGTGGGCCCCGAGGGCAGCGGCACACACGCCTTGACCATGAAGCTGCTCAAGGCCAATGACATCGACGAGAAGTCCGCCACCCTGCGGGAGCTGACCGGCGAAGAGGCCGCCAAGGCTTTGGTGGACGGCGAAGTGGACGCGGCTTTTCTCGCCGGCGATTCGGCTACACCCAAGCTGCAGCGCCACCTGCGCGAGACGCCCGGGATCGCCTTGATGANNCGGCAGGCCGAGGCCTATCGCCGCCGCTTCCACTTCTTGATCAAGCTGACGCTGCCCGAAGGGGCCAGCGACTTTGCCAAGAACCTTCCGCCGCAGAACTGTCAGCTCATCGGGCCTTCGGTGGAATTGGTGGCGCGCGAGGATCTGCATCCCGTCCTGTCCGACCTGCTCGTCAAGGCTGCGCAGGAGATTCACAGCGGGCCCGGCATGTACCGCGAGGCCGGCGAGTATCCCGCCCCGCACGAGCGCGAGTTCCGCGTCAGCCCCGATGCCCTTCGCTACTACAAGACGGGCAGCCGGTTCTTCTACCGCCACCTGCCTTTCTGGCTGGCCAACCTGGCGGATCGTCTGATCGTACTGCTGGTGCCGCTGCTGGTGCTGCTCGTGCCGGCGAGCAAGGCGCTGCCCGCGCTCTACCGCTGGCGCATCCGTTCGCAGATCTACCGCTGGTACGGAGCGCTCATGGCCATCGAGCGCGAGATGTTGTCAGCCGCCACGCCCGAAAGCCGCGCGGCGATCCGGACCCGACTCGAAGGCATCGAACGCGCAGTCAACCAGCTCAAGCTGCCAGTGGCCTTTGCCGATCAGCTCTACGTTCTGCGCGACCACGTGGCCAATGTCAGTCGCCGCCTGCAGACCGGCTCGTACGGCTCGGCCTGACCTGCGCGAATGGCTGCGCTCTCGCACGCACCGCCTGGCAGCCCGAGGCTGGGATGGAGAGATGGCCTTGCCACCGGTGGACGGCTTGCGGCCAAGGGAGCCGATCCCGCCTTTTCGGGGGCGACATGTTCTTCTGTGAACAGTCATGTGGGTTCTTGAAAGGATTTCCGCAGCTCTTTTTTTTGATGGCCTGCCCCCGAGTGTTGCTCTCACTCCCCAAAGAGTAACGAGACCAATCGGGCCGCATCTAGCCGGCTTTCCGGCAAGCACGGCATGTTCCAAGACGATCCAATACGGGGAGGCTCCAAATGAAGTCCAGGTACTGGTTGTCGATTTGCGCCGTTGGCGCGCTGGTAGTTGGTTTTGAAATCGGCGGCTGCTCTTCGGACAGCGGCCTGTCAACCCCCGACGGCGGAAAGAAGGATAGCGCCGCGAGTGGCGGCACCACCGGCGGCCTGGCTGGGGAGACTGGCAGCATGGGTGGTAACACCGCGCCTGCCGGCGGCACCACAAGTGTGCCCCCCACCACCACGCCTACCAACACGTATACCGGCCCTGCCAGCACGAACACGTTCACGTTCGGCGGTGGGACCGGGACGCGGACGTTCGG
>PMZX01000533.1:0-8240 GCA_003170035.1 Myxococcales bacterium
ATCCTCATTGAATTGTTCAGTCGCAGCCGCTGGCGGCACCCCGGGCAAACCGCACAACCGGGGACTTTATTCCCGGCTTCCTGGCTGCAGCCTATCTGGTAGCGCTTCCACGTACTGCGGGCCGGCTACCGGTGTCAAGCGAAGAGGGCGAAATGCGGGCGCGCTGCTATCTCGTTCCGCGGTCTGACTTGTCCGCAATCAGGACCGGTCCCAGCGGCGCAAGAGAGTGCAGCCAGCGCGCCGCGACTGCTTCCGTGGCCGGCGTGAAGCAGCCACCAGGGGCGACTGATTGCAGGATCGCTGCTGCTGACTTGGCCATCATTTCAACGCGTTGCTTGTTACTGTTAAACCTTTCCTTGAATGACAAGATTGCCTCGGCCGGCAGGGGCTCGACAGGCCCGGGCACCCGCCCCAGCAGGCGGTGGACCAGAACGGTTCGCGCCAGCAGCCCGGTGTCGAGGACGGCGGGATCAGTGACGCCCAACTCGGCCAATCGCTCAGGCGAAATATGTCGGGGCCGCACGCCCAGGCCCACGACCAGGGCAAGGGCTGCGCCGGCTCGCTCGACAGCGGCGGTTGCCTTGGCCAGGTCATGCAGGCTCGCAAAAGGTCGCTCGCTAGCGCTTGGTGGATTGTCGAGCAGCCGGGGAAACAGGGGACGCAACCTGGTCAGGGCGGCGATGACCTCAGCGTCTTCAGGCTCCCACAGGTCGACCGCTGACCCAAGCGCGGCAAAGGGGCTGTTGCGCGCGAGCGCCCGGGCGAGCTTCTGCAGTTTGCCCACCAGGCTGACGCCCAGACGGAAGAGCTTGATCAAGGGCACCCGGCGCACTGCAGCCACGCCCGCGGCATCGTCGCCGCGGCTGAGAAACTCGACCGCCAGGTCGAGCGTGGCCGCCACGCGCGCAAGCACGCCCGTCACTTGCGAGTCGTCTCCGGGCGAGACCCGGTCTGCGGACAACACCCGGTTGCACAGCGCCACCAGGGCGGAATGCAGATCGGCTGCCTCATTCTCTGATGTCAGACCCCCGACAGCGCGGGCAAACGGCGTCGCGCTGGCAAGCCGATCGGCCATCACGACCGGCAGGCGCAGGTGCTTGGCCGACTCGTCGGGCGGCTGGGTCGGCGCGGCTGGCCCAGGGTCCAGGTGCACGCTGGCCGGGTCCAGCTCGCGATAGGCCTCGAGCGCCTCGTAGAAGTCCACAAAGCCAAGGTCGGCCATGCGTCCGGATCGCCAGCGGAAGGCAGTCTCCTCCAGTTCCACGTCGATCTCCGAGCGCATGCCGACGAGGATCCGGCGCATCATCGACTGGTCGGCGCGATAGAGGTTCTCCACCAGGTGTTGCGTCGCCTGCTGGGTCTGCTCATCGCCCAGCAACTCCAGCGTGAACAGGCGATCCGGTGTGTCAAACAGGCTGCCTTCTGGCTCGTCAGGGGGTTCCTCCAGAGACAGGTCGTAGATGCGGGCCCGCTGGCGAATCAGCAGTGCGAGCAACTCGATGTCCAGGCCCCAGGCCCAGGAGGTCACGGTTTCGTAGGGAGCTTGCGCCATGGCTGTGAACCACTCGTCGGCGCGCTCGGTTGAGATCCGGTCGCGGTCCCACAGCGCGAGGTCAAGGGCACCCTGAACCTGCTCGGCGGTGCCGTGAACCATGACATCCAGGGCATCCGGAAAGCCCAGTTCGTGCAGGACGTAGAAGAACTCGTCGGCCGGCAGGGCGCGAATGGCGCTGACCGGATCGGCTGCCGCAAAGAGTGCGTCGGCGCGCCGGCTGAGACGGCCACGGTCGAGCTGGGCGCGATAGCGGCGCAGGGCCACGACACGGCCTTCAGGGTTGGGAGCTGGTTTGCGCGTCTCGTTCACCAGCGCACTATGAAGCACCCCTGGGCTTTGGTCCATGAGGGCGATCTAACAGGGGAACTCTCAAAGGGTTCGCTTCGCCCTTCGGCCCCCCTTCGCTACGCTCGCGTCCCTCGCGCTCGGTTTCGCCAAACCCTCCCCACGCGACGGGGCACGTTCGGCAGGTTGACAGCGCCGCCCGGTTCAGCGATACAGCCCCAGACATGCGCCTGTTGCCGCGAGAAGAGTCATTTTTCGACGACTTTGAAAAGCACGCCGCCAAGACCGTGGAGGGCTGCCGCGCCTTCCTTGAAATGGCGGAGGGCTCGGCCGAATGCGCCGCAGTTGGTTCGCGTATGAAGACCATCGAGAGCGAGTGCGACCACATCACGCACGGTGTTGTGGCGCGTCTGCACAAGACCTTCATCACGCCCATCGATCGCAACGACATCTTCCGCTTGATCTCGAAAATGGACGACGTGATGGATTTCGTGGAGGCAGCGGCTCAGCGCCTGGTGGTGTACGACATACACGAGCCCACGCCGGAACTGGCAGGCCTGGCGCGCACGCTGATGCACGGGGCAGAACGCGTTCTCGAGGCGCTGTCGGGGATGCGCAATCTGAAGAATCCGGACTTGATTCTGGAAAAGTGCGTCGAGATCAATCGCCTGGAGAACGAAGCGGACGTGCAGTTGCGCGCGGCCATCGCCAAGCTGTTCAAAGAGGCAAACGACCCCATCTTCGTGATCAAGTGGAAGGAAATCTACGAGTTGCTCGAAACCGCCACCGACCGCTGTGAGGATGTGGCCAACATCATCGAGGGCGTGGTCCTGGAGAACTCGTAGAGAGGCACGTTGGGTCCACTAGAGAAGCGGCGTGGTCAGCTTGGCAGCAACCCGCCGCTAAGAACGCAGAGAGGAGAGGGGAGGAGTTGAGCGATCATGACCCCGCGCTGGGTTCAGGCCGCACGTGGATCGGCTGTTCTTCACATCTGTTGCGCTAGACGGTCCGGCACTGCTGCGCTGTCGGATGGGATAGAATGGGTTGACCGTGTCCAAGCAAGCGATAGGCAAGATCGAGCAGCCAAACGCGGCTGATGCGGGGGACCCGACGGCTTCGCGGTGGCAGCCGGCCTTGGCCTTCGGGGCACTGGTCTTGCTGGCCTTTGCCTACCGTGCCAGCTACCTCACTGCAAGCAGGTGGTTTTCAGATGAGGCGGACTACATGGTGGCGGTGCGGATGGTGCGCGACGGGCGGTCGCCGTACGACCGGGCTCTCTACCTGGGCACGCCGGCCTTTGCCTACGCCTGTGCCTGGGCTGCGCGCTGGATCGGTCTGTTCCGGGTGGTGCTCGTCATTCGCGTACTCAACGTGGTGGCCACAGCCGTGATTGCTTGGATCGCCAGCGGATGGGTGCGCAGCACGTCGCGCATCCGCTACGCCACTGCCGCGCTCGTGCTGCTTGCGGCTCCACCCCTGCTGGATGCCCTGCGCGCCGGCAATCTCTCACCTATTGTCAATGCGCTTACACTGATCGTTCTGCTGAGCTGGAGGCGGCATCCGGTGGCAGCTGGACTGGCTCTGGGAGTAGGGCTAGCGATCAAGCCCTACGCGCTGCCGCTGATGCCCGTGCTCTTCGCCGCACGCCTGGAACGACCAACTCGTGCCCATGTCATCGCCCCGCTGACGGCCGGGGCTGCGTTCTTGGCCGCCTTGCTCGCCTCTCCTTCCGAACTCTGGCGCATGCTAGCGCGGCATCAGAACTTCGGCGTTGTTTCGCGCAGCATGTCCCTGCAACGGCCGCTCTACTGCCTGCTTGGATGGGGCCCCACTACGACGACGATCCTGATCGCCGTCACTCTGGCAGCCACGATCTATGTTCGCCTGCGCCCACGCAGCGACGGCGAAGTGGCCCACCTGGCCGTGTTGGCCTGCATACTGGGGCTCACCCGGATTTGGCTCCACACCCTGACGCTTGCCCTTCCGCTCATCTGCCAGGTGCTGGCCGAACGCACGCGCAGGTTGGCCGCCGTCTGGCAAGGCCCGGTCGCTAATCGCAAGCGGTTGCTCATGGATCTGATCACGTCCGTGGCCCTAGTCTTCATCCTGTTCAACTGCGATACGTGGGTGTGCATGACCATCCTCTTTCCGGCCCTTCCTCGCTGGGCTGATGGGCTGTTTGCTCTGTTGCCGCTCGCCGCCCTGCTGGCGCTGTTCCGGTTGGGCTTGACCTACGAGCAATCCAAGCGGACAGCCACCTGACGAGCAGCCCATGCCGCAGGAGGAAGATCGGGCTTGTTCTTGCTAGCGCCCGGGCGCGTTCGCGGCCACTTCCGCTTCTTTCAGCTTCTGGATCATTCGCACATACGCGCTGCTAAGAGCGGCGCATAGGGCCTGCAGGTCGGTGACGGGTCCGTCGGGAAGTGGGCCGCCGTCGGCGGCGTGCGCGTAAACCAGATTGAGGACACGACTCTTCACCAGCACCGGCACCACAACGACCTCGGAGGGTTCCTCGCAGCACAGGTATTTCCAGATCTGGCGCTGCAGCCTGCTGCCCTCGGCCGAGGCCGATCCGCGGAACGAGGTACAACGATCGTGGGCGAATTGAAAGCACGAGGGCATCGAGATAGGGAACGCGATGGTCTCGATGGCTGCCTCCTGGATGCCGGGGGCGAAGCCACGCCACACGCGCGCCTGGTCGTGGCGCACCAGGAAGAAGAGGCCGCAGCCGAAGTGGCCTCGCATGAAGTCCATCACGACATCGGCCAGTTGTTCGCGGTGCTGGGTCACGCTGAGACGATGAATCGCATCTTCCAGGCTGACCACGGGACCTGGGGCGGGCGGGCGTACCCGGGGCTGTGAGGGAGCCGGTTGCGGCACCAGATTCCGTGCTGGTAGCGGAGTCGGGCCAGCAGGCACGATGGGCCTCATGCCGGTCGTGCGCTCAGACGGCGCGGGGGCTTGCACCCTCATCGTGGCTAAAATTCGGGGCGTGGCGGGGGGCGGGGTCGTCGCTCTTGGAATGAACGGTCCCTCGGCCAGCTTTGGTGCGGGGGTCTGCGCGAGCATGACCTGTGACCTGCGTGCCTTGATGTTCACATCGGCTTCGTTGAGCCGCTTGAGGTCCTTGATTTTCACCTCCACGCCGTAGAGCCGCTTGATGTAGCGGGCGATTACGGTTTCGCATGCCACCAGCGGCTCCACCTGTGCGCCAAGCGCGAAGGCCAGGTCGTCGACGGTCAACACGTCGAGCGGTGCAGCCATCGCGGCAACGATTCGCTTCACCCCGTCGCGCGAGGCCGCCAGTGGCACGGCCATGTAGCGTACAGCCAGACTGGTTTTCAGCAGAGCGACGATGGCGGGGTCGGCGCGCAAGAAGTGGCGCTCCAACGCCGCCGGTACACCCATCTGTCGACTCAAGGCCAGGGAAAGCTGGTCGGTACCGATGAATCCCAGGGCAATCAAATGGGTGCCCAGCTTGCCGCCGGCCAGGCTCTGAGCGCGTAGGCCGGCGTCGAGTTGCTCGGGAGTGATCTGCCCGAGCTGGATGAGAATCTCGCCCAGTTTCATTGCGCTCTGCCGTTTTCGTAGGCTGTCACCCATGCATCATCGGCGGATCGAGGCCATTTCTGCAATTTTGCAGGGTTGTGGCTGCATCGAAGACGAGCGGCCATGTCCAGCCAGCCACCCTCGGCTGAGAACGTAGAGAGGGGAGGGGAGGACGCAGGGGAATTTGCGCTTTTCGGCTGATAGATTCCCTGCTGTGACGAGGCCTCCCTTTCCCGGGCCAGCACCCTTTGCTCCTGACCGGCGGATCCCGTTGGCCGCTCTTGCCGAGCGACTCTATTCAGCTTACGGGCCGCAGGGTTGGTGGCCTTTGCTCGAGCACCGGGGCAGCAACCCGACGCTCACCGGGCGACTGACCGGCTACCATCCGGGCGACTATTCATTCCCGCGCACCGAGGCGCAGCGCTTCGAGATCTGCTGCGGCGCCATCCTCACCCAGAACACCGCCTGGCCCAACGTGGAGAGGGCGTTGCAGGCTCTTGCCGACCAGGGCCTGCTCACGCCGCGCGAGATCTTGGCGGTTGACGAACAAGGCCTGCAACAGGTAATCCGCCCCTCGGGATACTTTCGCGCCAAGGCTCGGAAGTTGCGCGCCTTCTCCCAGTTCTACCTACGCCTGGGCGGCCGCCCGCCGTCGCGCGAGCATCTCCTCGGCGTCTGGGGCGTGGGTCCCGAGACCGCAGACAGCATCCTGCTCTATGCCTACGCGCAGACCGAGATGGTGATCGACGCGTATACGCTCAGGGTCCTGCGCCATCAAGGCTACCAGCGCCGGGAACCAAGCTACGCGGCGGCCAAGGCCTACTGCGAACGGAATCTGCCCCGTTCGCTCGACGGCTATCAGGAGTTTCACGCGCTCGTGGTCGAGCACGCCAAGCGCCTGCGCGCCGCCAGGCTAGTTCCCTAGAATCTTGGCCAAAATGGCGTCTAGCTGGTCGAGCGAGCCGTAGTGGATCTCGACGTGGCCGCGGCCTGGGCTGGCCTCGACCAGCTTGACCCGCGCTGAAAGGGCACGTTGTAGGCGCAGGGCCAGGTCGCGCGCGGCCGGCGATTGCCTTTCCGGCGGCGGGGCAGGGCGGTCGCCGTCTTCGCGTTCGCGGCGGACCAGCGCCTCGACCTGGCGGACGGACAGTCCGCGGCTCGCCGTCTGGCGTGCCAGTCGTTCTATGACCGCGTCGTCCTCGAGACCGAGGAGAGCGCGCGCGTGGCCCATGGACAGGCGCCCCTCGACCACCATGGCCCGCACCGAGGGCGGCAGCTTGAGCAGACGGAGAGCGTTGGCCACCGTGCTGCGCTCCTTGCCCACCCGCGCGGCCAGCGATTCCTGCGTGTAGCCGAATTCGGCCACCAGATGTTGATAGCCCTCGGCCTCTTCGATGGGGTTGAGATCCTCGCGTTGCAGGTTCTCGACCAGCGCAAGCTCGAAGGCTTGCGCCTCTGCCACCTCCCGGATGATCACCGGCACCTGATGCAGCCCGGCCCGCTGGGCTGCTCGCCAGCGCCGCTCGCCCGCGACCAATTCGAAGCCACCTGCCGGTCGGACACGCACCACCAGCGGCTGAATGATGCCCTGACTGCGGATGGACTCGGCCAGCTCACTCAGGCGGGCGTCATCGAACCTCTTGCGCGGCTGTTTTCCCGAGGGGTGGATGTTCTCGATATCGACCGCGCGCAGGCTACCGTCCGACTTGGCCCGCGCCTTGTCTTCCGGATCGGCAGCCGCCGCCGGAATCAGGGCGGCCAGGCCGCGCCCCAGCGCCTGGCGCTTTCCCCCGCCGGTCAAGAAGCCTCCGCTTTAGGTCGCGCGTGGCGGGCCAGAAACTCGCGCGCGGCCTCCATGTAGCTCTTGGCGCCCTTGGATGCGACGTCATAGAGCAGGATGGGCTTGCCAAACGACGGGGCCTCGGACAGGCGCACGTTGCGCGGGATGGGTGTGTCGTACACCCGGCCGCCGAAGTGGTTGCGCACCTCACTGGCCACCTGCTCGGTCAGGTTCTGGCGCGTGTCGACCATGCAAAGGAGAATACCCTCGATATCGAGGCCGGGGTTGAGGGACCGACCCACCAGATTGACCGTGGCTTGCAGGTCGGAGAGACCTTCCAGGGCGTAGTACTCGCATTGCAGTGGGACCAGAACCCCATCGGCGGCGCACAGTGCATTGAGGGTGAGCAAGCCGAGCGAGGGTGGGGTGTCAATGATGATGAAGTCGTAGTCAGGCGCCACCAGGCGCAAGGGATCGCGCAGCTTCATCTCGCGTGAAGGCTCCGACACCAGCTCGATCTCGGCGCCCGCCAGGTCTTGGCCCGACGGCACCAGCGTGAGGAAGGGCAGCTCGGTCGCACGGGTGACCTGCGCGACGGTTTTCTCGCCGATGAGCACGTCGTACACGCTGCCCTGTTTCGCGCCCGCCGCCTGCCGGGTGTGGCCGAGGCCCGAGGTGGCGTTTCCCTGCGGGTCCATGTCCACCAGAAGCACGCGTTTCTCGGCCACCGCAAGCGAAGCGGAAAGGTTGACTGCGGTGGTCGTCTTTCCGACGCCCCCCTTCTGGTTCGCGACCGCGATGACCCTTCCCATGGTGCTGTGATCCCGTCGAGCGGGCTCACCCTCCTAGCATCAATGGGGCGGGCGTTTCAACCGAGCCGGCTCGGAACACGGAGCCGGCCGTGCAGAAAAAGAAAGCACAAACTTGACGGGCTCTGAGGTTGCAATACTACTTGAACCTACATGTAGTGCATTTCCCTGCAACCCAAGGAGCAACAAGATGAGCTACGGCGATATGAAGACCTACCGGACCTTCGAAGAGTTCGAGCGCGAGGAACTTCGTCGCATGGAC